>JBOHJE010000106.1:0-26973 GCA_050728375.1 Methyloceanibacter sp. | reverse complement strand
TTCGAAGAAAAAGACCGAGTTCCCGATGACGGTGCAGTTCTCCAGACTGTCGGCTTCGGCCGGCGCCCTTTTCACTTAGGCAGCTTTGGGAAGGGGAAGATCGAAGCAGAGAGGCACGTCGATTGCCGTGAATGCAGCCTCAAGCTGATCTAACTGCGATTTGTGATCCAGCCGGGGCGTTGGCGTGGTAACGCATGACTGCCGCTCTCATCTTCTCAATCTCGGCCAGCGCGTGCCCGATCGACATTGGCGTCATCTCGAGCGGGATGCCGTGTTGCCGCGCCAGCATGACCGCTATCAGCGGCGCGCACTCGGCAATCCGTTTCAGGGTCTCGCGTGGATCAAATTGTGCAAGTTCCGCGTCGGCTGCTTGTCGCTCGCGTTCAAGCTTACGCTCGCGCCGCTTGTCAGCCTGCTCGATCGCTCGAAGTCGCGCCGTAGGGTCTCCCGACCGCATGAGCTGGGTGAGTAATTTGTCTTTCTCTTCCTCGGTGACGAACTGATTGGGCGATGTCCACCCATCCCCCTCCGCCAGTGCCAGAAGCGTAGAAACCGCCTTGCACCGCGCCGCATGATAACCCGCCGTGCGCGCCTCGCCCCGGTAGCCAGCAAACCGCGCCGCAGCCGTCTGGCTCATGCCGGTAGAGAGCCCGTAAGCGAACCGAGCCTGCTGCCCCGTCGCGCGCGCCGTCGCCGCCAGGGAAAGCCAATACTCCTTGTGCTCGTCAGGCCAGTCATAAACCGGTGCGGAAGCGTCCATAGCAAGATAGTTGCGCAATTTAAGTGGTCAATATTCTTGCTCTTTCACGCAATAATGTTGCGTTAAGGCCCAAATGTGGGGTCGAAAGGTACCGGAATGCCTAGCAGTAGACATACGCTCCCTCGCCCGGAATTGGCTTACATAGCGAGTTGGGCCGGACCTCAGAGAGGGCCTATACAACGCCCCACCGGATCGCGAGGGGGTGGCCGCCCCCGACCTCACTCGACGGCCGGAACCGGCCTGAGCGACTTTAGAAACGGCCCAAAACAAGCATTCAGTTGCCCCCATGTTGCCCCTAACGACCTTGTAACCCGTTACCCGTTGGTATCTAAGGCAGTGGCACTGGTACGTAACCAGGGGGGATCAAAGAGCGGAGCGCGGTTGGGCTACAAGGGTCGGAGCAAACACACACAAGCGAGTTTCAGGTCGCGAGGGTGCTAACGCGGAAAATTCCGCAAAGCCTTGGTTTGAGCGCGATGCTGATCCGTCCAGCTCGCCAAGGCCTAGTGTTGCAGCGAAGTCTCACTGCCCGAGAGATCGTACGTAGCCAACTTGACGGCTCTCGGGATGCCCGCTTAGGTTGCAGGTCGTTGTGGGGGCCCGGGGGGACCTCGTGAACTATCTGGTGCAATGCCTCGCCTGTTTTACCGTTGCAGCCACTGTTCTGGCTGCCGTTACGATCGTCGATACGCATATCTTCACCGAGCCATTCCTCTCCGAGCGCAAGCCACGCTTCGATACCTATTTCGTGTTGCGCACTGTGATCGCCTGCCTGGTCGCTCTCCTGGCCGTCGCGGGAATCTATTGCAATCGTGATAAGGCCTCAGCGCTTGAGTCAAGACGCCCAGCATCATCCGCTGAGTTTCTCGCTGCAGCCGTCTTCATCGGTCTACCGCTCATTTCGGCCCTGCTCCTGCTGTGCAATCCACCCTTATTCCATTGGCTCGCGGTGGAAGACTCGGTAGTCGAATGGACTTCGGCGCTCCTGCTCTTTTCTGGCAGTATTGTTCTGCTGTTGGCGGCAACAGGGCTCGCGATGCAGCCACACGGCCGCCGGAGGGGCCACGTACCCGCCAGCATCTTTTCCCTATTGCTCCTCGTGATCGCCATGGAGGAGATTTCTTGGTTCCAGCGGCTCTTCGCCATTCCGACACCCGACTTGCTCGCCGACCTCAATATGCAAGGCGAGATGAATCTGCACAACCTCAGCACGAGCGAGGTGAAGAACGCGTATTACCTCGGGGCTTTTAGTTTTCTTGTCCTGATGCCCTTCATCGCCCTGCGGCCCCGCGCTGGCGCCTGCTGGCACGCTATGGCGACTTCATACCGAGCCGTTTCGTCGTCGTGGCGGGACCGATGACGACAGGCTTCATCTATGTGATGTGGAATATTTTCTGGCTGCAACTCGCTGCGTTCTTGAGCTGCTTCATATTGCTCGCCTATGCCAATGCCGCCATCCGGGGTCAACGGCGCGAGGAAGCCTTCATGTTCATGCTGGCCGCGCTTGCGCTCGCGGTGATCCTGGTGGTCGGGCTTGCGGCGAGACACATGCAGGTCCGAAACTGGGACGATACTGAATTCAAGGAGATGTTCGTTGCGATAGGACTCGCCACCGCGGCTCTGGATACGAGCAGACGCATCTGGCAAAGCAAGTTAACGCGACCATCGAAGAATTTGTCGCCCAGGGCTACACGCACATCGAGTGCTTCTGCCCGCGCTGCCGCGTAGAGATTTGACCCGCCCCCCTAGGGGGTGTGGACTCCCCATAAGTCTCGTAAGTTCGTAAGTTCAAACTTATGGCTCTCCTCTATGTATTTCAGCCACTTAGCCTAAAACTGACATAACTTATGGGGTCTATAGGTCTGCACTTGGATGGGCGTACTTGCCTCGCTTCACCTGGGTGACTTCGCCGTCCTTGAGCATCGCTCCGAGGCGCTGATGAACGGCGTTGCGCCTTAAGCCGGTCGCCAGCGCGATTTCTTCGGGGGTCATGTGTTTCTCAGCGCTGACCAGGACGGTGATGATGGCCTTGCGGGTGTCGGAGCGCCGAACCTCGGCGGCCTCGCCCAAGACAGCCCACCGGCACGTGTCACGATTGAGTTCCCAGCACTGGGCGCCGTAGTTCTCGACGAACCATTTCTGGTGAGGGTCGCTCACTTTATCGGCTGCGGGGAATGACGGCAGCCGGTTGACCTGATCCTCCAAGAGGGCGATCCGAACAAAGGTGACATGGTGACCGCCATACTTGGCGAGCCTGTCTGGCAGGTCGCGCTTCGACATCCACATGCCGCTCGGATCGAAGTCGCCGCAATATAGGACCCATAGTCGGCGCCCGTCGCGATCTTGGGCAACGTCATAAAGGGTCGTGGCACCGCTGAATCCGTGCATGACACGGAAACCGACGCCGTAGGCATTGAGAACAGGGGCGAGAACGCCTCGCACCGTGCCTTTTTCGCTCCAGACTTCGACGCGGCAGGGCTGATCTTGCCAGAGGTCGCGGCGATAGGACCGACTGGCGACGCGCAGAAACTGTTGGGGATCGTTCCACGACGACTCGCACTCTAGTTCGCGCGTCTCGTCAACAATCCAAGACCAGGGAATGATGCCCCGTTCACGGGCTTCCTTTAGAAGCCGGTAAACCTTCTGCATCGACTTCGTTTCCATCGAGGGGATTAAGCCAGCGGAAAACAGCTTGTAGCCGATACCACGGCCGGTGATCGGTTGGACGCGCTCCGCTATGGCGTGCATCGCTTCGATCAGCTCGATCGACTTCCGCGCCATGCCCCGGACTTTTTTGGAACGGGTATCAATTTGCTCTGTCATGCCGCGGCCCTCCGATCTGCGAGGGTGGCGCCCAAGTCTCTCAGGGCATCGCGCTTGACCTTGAGCGTAAGGATAAGGTTCCGGACACGGTATTGTTTGAGAGCAAAGATGCGCTCATAGGCTTCCGCCGCCTCGATGTCGGCTTGCAACAGCTCGAGTGATTTAGCATCTCGGAAGCGTTCGCCACAGCATGAACGCTTTTCACGAGACGCCCCGGTTCCCGGCCGGGGCGTTTCCTTTTGAAGGGGCATCGCTCAGGCGGCCTCCGCATCGCGCTTGGCCACGAGACCAGCGATGTAGTTGTCAATATCGGTGTCGGTCCAGGCTGGCGGGCCGTTTTCAGAAAATCTGATTGGCCTTGGAAACTTGCCGGCCTTGATCAGGCGGTTCCGCTGTGACCGCGAGTAGCGGATACCCCGCTTCTCGAGATCGTCTGGGCTGAGTAGTTTCATGGTTCAGTGCTCCGTCTTTGCAACACGGTGGCACTTAAAGTGCTGGGCTGCGCCAGCCAGCGCAGAGCGAAACCCCACACCAAATTTGCGGGAGTTTTACTTCTGGCGCTTCAGCGGATTTGTGCGGGTGGCGATGGGGCCAGCGGCGCGTTCGTTGCGCTGCCATTTGGACACAAACTTATCAACAACAGTGTGCAGGCCAACACCGTCAGCGTTGGCATCTTGGTCCGTCGCTAACTCGAATATGAAACCAACAAAATTGTGAAAGTGCTGATCCTCAAAGCGTATGCGGGATGCATCGCCGTGGTGCCAGAAAATCGTTAGGCATTCCTTGACCAACCATTCTTTAGGGGGGCCGTATTTGGCCGTCGCTAGGCTTATGCCGCGTCCACCCTTCGGCCATTTGGGTTCGAGACGTTCAATCTCGGCCGCGTTACGCTCAAGTTGCGATGCCAGTTCGAGACGATCTCCGATTATTCTGCGCACCCCCAGGTCGTCAATGCCCATAGAGGGCGAGGGCAGCGCGACCTGTAGTCGTTTGGTTCGAGCCAGGATGCGATTTGCCAGCTTCGCACTCGCCTCCTGCTCTTGGCGCAGCGCACTGCGCAATTCGGCAAACCGCGCTGCATTCTCATAGGGGCCCCGCTTGCCAATCATTCTCCGGTAGCGAGCTGCAGTCGCAATTATCCAACGACGGACGCGCCCTTCCCGCGAGGGAAGTTCGGCCATTGCGGCGTTAACCAACTCGGCGGGCGCGGGAATTACCCTAGCTCCCGCAGATAGTCACCGAGTCCGACCACGTTTTCCGGCGGTGGCGTGACGGTGCTGCGCAGCCGCGTGGCCCAAAGCTCCAGGGCAGAGCGCATCTCTGCTTCGTATTGGTGCTGATCGTTGACGCGCTGCAATCCGCGCTTGCCGTGGCCGATGATCATCTCTGCCACGAGATCGGACACCTTCAGCGCGGCAAGCCGCGTGCGGACGGTGCGTCTCAGATCATGGGTTCGGAACGGGGTAAGCTCACCGTCGAGTTCCGCCACCATAAGCTCGTCGAGACGTTCTTTGGCGCCGCCGAAGCCGCTCACGGGCGTCTCTCCAAACGTGGCGCTGAACAAATGGTCGCCTTTGGCGAAGCGCGGCAGGGTTTCCAGGATTGCAAGGGCCTCATCGGTTAGAGGCACCAGATGCTGAGAACCGGACTTGAAGCGCTCGGCCGGAATGGTGAGCAGCCGTTTGCCCATGTCGATCTCGCGCCATCGAGCGGCGCCCATCTCGCTCTTGCGGCAGCCAGTGAGAAGCAGCAACTGAAACAGGGCACCATAGGGATAGCCAAGCCCCTCGGCCGCACGCCAGAACGCCCTGAGTTCGGCATCATCGAGTACACGCTGTCTCGGCTTGCGCTCGCCAATAAGGCGATTTGGTCTGATTCGGTCGCATGGTGAGTGCTCGAGCCCGTAGGTACCAAGCTCGATCGCCCAATTAAAGAGGCTGCGGACGTGGCCGAATAGATTGTGCGCCTGGTATCGCGGGCGGGCGGTAATGACTTCGATTACATCCTGGCGCTCGATCGATGTGATCGGCCTTCCTCGCCACGGCTCCACAAAGAAGGTGCGAAGCTCGCGCGCGACAATGTGGCCGCGGCGCTGATTTGGCAGCACGCGCTTGGCATATTCCTCGACCACGGCCTCGAAGCTGTCGGCCCGCTTGCGCTGTTCGAGACGGCGCGCCTTTTCTTCCTCGTCACGAGGGTCTTTGCCCTCCGCGATCAGATCACGCCAGCGGCGCGCCTTCACACGTGCCTTTTCCAGGCTCAGCGTCGGGTACTCGCCGAGGGCCCGGCGGGTCGGATTGGTGCTGCCGGGATACCGGGCAATGAGGATGAATGTCCGCTGCCCCTTCTCAGTCACCCGCACGCCAAAGCCGCGCACGTCGACGTCCATTACGTCATAGCGCTTGTTGCCCGGCTTCAGCGATTGCAGCTTTCGATCGGTCAAACGCTGGTGTATTGCCAGTGCCTCCCTCTGGGGCAACGCCGGGGCAACTGTTGCCCTGCGCTTAGGTGTATCGCCATGCGCGCCCATGCTACGCTTTGAGCTAGGCAAAGCAAGCATTTAGGAGGGGTTATGCGACGGCCTGCACTGGTATACACGCCCGTGCGCGGGCTTCAAAACAGGTTCGATCCAAGTCGCGCCCAACATCTCCCGATTCTTATGGCGTGCTCCCGCGCCGGTAGATGGTTGCCGGGACGTCCCTCGGGCGAGCGCGGCGGGATAGGGCTATTTCGCCGACCACTTGATCTGGAACTCGATCTCCTCCTCGCCGTCGCCCTTCTCGTGCGCGAGATTGTATTGGGCGCGCACGGGGACGTAGATTCGCTCGCCGGCGATCTGGATCTCGAAGCGCTCCCCGTTCTCCACGGCATCGGCAAGCCTCCGGAGCTTCTCCACGAACTGAGCGAGGGGATAGTCCTTCTCCATGTCTCGGTTGCGCTTCTTGTTGTTCATCGTTTAGAGGGGCTCCTTGGTTGAGGCTCTGCGGGCCGGGTTGCTCGCGGGCGTGGTAATGCCTCCCGGCTGACGCGCCGCTGACGCTCGCCGGCAGGCGTCGCTTGGGGAAGTCGCGCGGCTAGAGATCGACGATGGTCTTGAAGCCGCCATAGATCATGCGCTTGCCGTCGAAGGGCATGTCCTTCATGTCCATATTGGCAAGCCGCGGGTCCTTCATCACCTTCTTGTTGATCCTGTTGCGATCGGCGCGGGACTTGTAGACGATGTAGGAGAAGACCACGACCTCGTTGGGCTTCAGCTTGACGCTTTGGGGAAAAGACGTGAGCTTTCCCTTCTTCACGTCGTCCGCGAGGCACTCCTTGAACTCGAGCGCGCCGTATTCCTTCCAGATCTTGCCGGCCTTCAGCGCCAGCTTGCGATAGGCCGCGATATTCTTCTTCGGCACGGCCACCACGAATCCATCGATGTAAGCCATCGCTCGCTACTCCTTGGGATTGAGGTTGCGGGAGAAAACTTGCTCATGAGAGGTCCCAATTTGGGGATCTGTCCTTCATGGGGAAGAATTGGCGGTAGGGCTTGGCCTCTTCAAGCGCGCGCGCGAAGGAGGGCCGCTTTCGTAGACGCCGGAGATAGGCGGCCGCATGCCTATGCTCGCGCTCCAGCGGGATCACGGCGTCGGCGTAGAACAGCGCAGGGGCGGCGGCGCAGTCGGCCAAGGTGAAGATGTCCCCAATGGCCCAGGTTTTGGCTTCCATGTCCCGATCGATCATGCAGAGGGCGGTTGAGAGCTGCGCCCACGCCTGCTCCACCCCGTGCGGATCACTCTTTTCCTCGGGGCGCAAATTGTCTGTGACGACCTTCTGCATCGGCACGTTCACATAGAGATCGAAAAAGCGGTCACCCCTGCGGGCCCGATGCGCAAGCTCCGCGTTGGCGGGCAGGAGTTCCGTCCGGCCCGGATAATGCCGCGCCAGATACTCGATGATCATGCTGGATTCTGGCACCGTCTCGCCCCTCGCATCGTCGCGCAGGACCGGAAACTTGCCGATCGGCCATAGCTTCTTGAACGCTGCCGCAGAGGCGGGATCGCCGAGATTCACGATCTCGCGCTCGAACGCGGTGTCGTTATCGTAGAGCGCGATGAGCACCTTCTGGCAGAACGAGGAGAAGGGATGGAAATGGAGGGTGAGGGTCATCGGGGATCGCGCGAATGGAGGGGGAGGGGGCTGCGGCGCCGATGGCGGCAGCGCCCTCCTGCTTCTGGAGCGGCGTCTAGGCGGCCTGTCTCGCCTTGCGCCGGTAATGCGCTGTCATGAATTCCGTCCATTTGCCGTCTTCGGCGAGAGAGCGTGATCTCAGAACGCGGTGATCGTCATTGATGAACTCGATCACGTCCTGATATTTCACCATGCTTCCGTCGCCCGCAAAGCTCGGGCCGACAGTGTCGAGGGTGAGAACCTTGCCGGACGCGTCCAGCGCGCCGTCGTAGGTCCACATATGCGTCATCATCGACGCGACGAAGGTCCCGACGCAGCGCTGCTTCTGCGGGTCGTAGCCGAGTGTCATAATGCTGGTCACAGGCGTGCCGTCGGGGCAGGTGCCTTGACCTTCGCCGACCGTCCACAGCCCGCCCAGCGACCGCACCGTTTCGGAGCCGGTCGACTTCATCGGCGGTTGATCTGGTCCCATCAGACATTCGGCTTCGAAGCTCCAATCTCCGATCAACTTCTGAAGCCATAGGTGTTCCTTCTGCACCTCAGCTTTCATCGCGACTCCTCCCTTTGGCCATGAGGCTGCCGGCTAGCCTCTTCAAGCTTTGCGCCCAGCCGGCCTCCATCCCTTTCATCATCTCAGCGCGCCCATTGCCGTCATGGCTGTTGCGCGCGTTCTAACGGCGAGCTTGGTCTTGCCACCCACGTCGGTGACGGTGACCGTGGTGAGCCCTTCCAGCAGAGCTTGCCCTGATTATCCTCAGCAACCTCCGTAAGAACGAGCCCCTCCGGCTCGGCGATCTCCTGAAACCTTCCCGACATCGGATAGTCGACGCCGTCATGGCCGCGCATGACGATCCAGATCCTGCCGCCCGGCCGAGGGTCGATCTCGCAAACGGGATTGGTAACGCCTTCGGGGCCCCACCCTTCAGCCAATTGTTGCGGACCGATCCAGGCTTTGAACACGCGCGCGCGCGGCGTGTCGATCAAGCGGGTGAGGGTTACTTCGGCCTCAGCAAAAATCCTTGATGGCGCTTCGGCTGACATTGGCAAAATCCCTTGGTCTCGCCCGTCACATGGGCCTTGAGCAGTTGATCATCCAGGGCGTGCCGAAGCGATCGACGAGCATGCCGAACTTTTGCGCCCAGAACGTCTCCTCGAGCGGCATGATCACCTTTCCGTTTTCGGAGAGGGCGTTGAAGAGGCGATCGGCCTCAGCGGGCTCAGTCGGGTGAAGCGCGACAGAGATGCCTTGCATTGTTTCGGACCGGTCGGGCTGGCCGTCAGAGGCCATCAGCTTGTTGTCGCCAAAAACGAGGCAAGCATGCATGATCTTCTTCCGCCACTCCGCCGGCACATACGCCTCACTTGGGGTGCCCTCGAAGGGCATCATGGCCTCGATCTTGCCGCCGAGGATTTTCTGGTAGGTCTTGAAGGCCTCTTCGCAGGTACCGTTGAAGGTCAAATATGGGTTCATTTTCATCGCGTTCCTCCTCAGTGACGATGGCGGATTGGGGAATAAGCCCGGCTCACGTGTTCGAGATGACCGTTGAGTTGATCCAAAGTTCCAGTCCAGCCGCCCTGCATCGACGCGTGGCCTGAGGCGAAAGTCTCCCTCTCGGCACCGCTGGCCTCGTAAGGTTCCCACCGCACCGTGACGGTGGTCTTTCCGTCCCGCTCGTCGAAAGTGATAGTGGACAGGAGCTGGAGCGGCCAGCCCTCATGCCGGGGGTGGCGGGTGAGGCCAGCGTTCTCGTCCGAGAATGAGCTGATAAAGACCAGGCGCTCACCGGGGATGATCTCTCGATAAACAAACCGGCCCCACATGTCCTGTCCCTGGGGCGACTTGAGGAAATAGTGGAAGAGCCCGCCCGGTCTCAGATCGAGCTTCTTGACGGTGGCCTTGAACCCCTTGGGGCCCCACCACTCGGCAAGGTGCGCGGCGTCGGTCCAGCCCTTCCACACTTTCGCGCGCGGCGCGTTGAAGGTGCGGCTGATGACGAACTCGCTTGTCGTTTCGATCGTGGTCACGATACTGCTCCTTCTACGCTTGTCGTTCGCTCAGCTTCCGTGGTAGGCGCGCTTCAACTCCGCAATGTCGAATTTTTTCATTTGCAGAAATGACTTCGTCACGCGCTGCGATTTCGCGGTGTCCTTGGCCATCAGCATCTCCAGAAGCGCCTTCGGCACAACCTGCCAGGAAAGGCCGAATTTGTCCTTCAGCCAGCCGCACGGCCCCCCCTGGCCGCCGTCGGCTGTCAGTTTGTCCCAGAAATAGTTGACCTCATTTTGGTCGTCGCAGTGGATCTGGAACGAGACCGCTTCGTCGAATTTAAAATGCGGCCCGCCGTTCAAGGCGACGAAGGGCTGGCCGTCGAGCTCGAAGGAAACGGTCATGACCGAGCCGGCCGGCCTGCCGTGGATCTCGTGTCCTTCCTTGCCGTAGCGGTTGATCTCGCCGAGCTTCGAGTTCTTGAAGATCGAGACGTAAAATTTCGCCGCGTCCTCCGCCTCCGTGTCGAACCACAGACAAGGCATGATCTTTTGTGGCGCGATTTGCATAGGCCGCTCCTTTGAAATTTGGAAAAATCGTCAGGTCGCGCCGCAGCACGCAGACGCCGGCTTGGCGTCATACTCGTCTTGCCGCCGCCACCATTTGTACGGCTCTGACCGGGGATAGCCTTCGGGCGAATCTTCCCAGGTTTCCTGTCGTCCGAACGGTGTCAGGTCCAGAAAGCTCCATGTGCTGCCCAGCATCTCGACGCCCCGGGCGGAGGTGAAATAGGTGCGGTAGACCGCATCCTCGTCGCGGAGCAAGACGCTTAGTCCGTGCTCCTCGCCGTCTTGGTATTCGTCCGAGCGAGGACACTCCGGGCCAACGCCGAAGTCGGGATTGAAATCGCTGCCGAAGGAGGAGAACCAGGGAACTGTCCAACACATGCGTCGGCGGTAGGCCTCGAGCTTGGCGATCGGCGCACGGGACACGAGGATGAGGGACGCATCGCGTGCGTGAAGATGGGCGAGGTTCGGGATGTGGTCGGCGAACATCGAGCAGCCGACACAGCCGATGTCTTGGTTGGGCCCGAACATGAAATGATAAAGAAGCAGCTGGTGGCGGCCCTCGAACAGATCGAGCAAGGTGACCTCCTCGCCATTGGGCCCCTCGAAAACATACGTCTTGTCGATCCGCACCATCGGCAGCCGGCGCCGTTCTGAGGCGAGCGAGTCGCGGGCGTGGGTGAGTTCCTTCTCCTTGGCCAGTAGCTTGTCGTGCGCGATCTGCCACTCGGCTTTCGACACGATTCTTGGAAGTCTCGGATGGAAAGGTGGCATGGGTGGACTCCTGTTACACGTTCTGGCCGCTTCACTGCGCCACGGGCATCATCCAGCCGACGCCGGCGCCGCCCGGTTTCAGAAGAATGGCGATGCGGCCAACGCCCGGCACGTCGAAGATCGGCTTCATCAGCTTCGCGCCTCCCTTGAGCGCCTTCTCGACGCGGGCATCGACGTCGTCGACGGCGAGGTAGGACATCCAGCTTTCCGGCACGCCCTGGAATTCGGGCGCAGCGATCGAAAAGATTCCCGCCACCGGCTTGCCGCCATAGTGGGCGACCCAATAAGTGCCGCCGTCGGGCAACGGCGCGGGGTTGAAGCTCCAGCCGATCGTGTCGCGATAGAAAGCCTTGGCGCGCTCGATGTCGCGCGTCATCAGCTCGTTCCAGCAGAACACGCCGTGCGAGGCTTGCGGGCAGTCTTCGGTGGGGACTTCACCGTGCGTTTGTGCAGTTGCCTGGGCCATGTGCTTATCCTCCTGTTACGCAACGAAACGCTCGAGCTTGTCGAGGCAGCCAGTCCAGCCCTCGCGATGGTGATCGCGGGCGGGCTCGTCGAAGAATTGCTCGTGAATGAGGATGAGTAGAGAACCGTCCTCGTGCGGCTTGATGATGACGGTCACCAGAGATTCGCGCTCGGGCATGGTGCGCCAAGCCCAGGTGAACACCAGCCGCTCGTTGGGCGTCACCTCGCGATAGACGCCGCTCACGTAGTGCTCTTCGCCGTCAAGGGTGTGAAAACTTACCGCGTAGCGGCCGCCAACCCTGACATCCGCCTCGACATGTTTCACAGGACCTGCGTCCGGGCCGAACCACTTCACGATTTTTTCGGGGTCCGTCCAGGCGGCGTAGACCTTTTCCGGCGTGGCAGCGAGATGACGTTTGAGGGCGAGGCTTGGCTTGACGGCGAGGCTTGCTTGGGCGGGCATGGATCCTCCTCAATAAAGGCAGCGAGCCGGTCGAGTTGTTCAGACCAGAAGCGCTGATAACGGCTGAGCCAGTCCACGGCGTGCTCCATGGGTTCGGCGGCCAACTGACAGGTGACCGTGCGGCCGACCTTCCGGCGCGTGACCAGTCCGGCATCCGACAGCACATCGAGGTGCTTCATGACCGCCGGGAGCGACATGGCGAATGGCTTGGCGAGCTCACTAACAGAAACGCTGGCATGGTCGCCGAGTTGCGCGATGAGCGCGCGCCGGGTGGGGTCGGCGAGGGCGGCAAAGGTGCGGTCAAGAGTGGCGTCTCTATACTTAACCATTTGGTTAAGTATATGGGCATCTCGCAACGCATGTCAACTGGCGGCCCGGCAGGGCTTGTCGGACCTTTTGAGCCCGCTTCGCCAAGTTGACAGGCGCCGGCGCTGTTTCTATGGTCCGCCCAACTTCAAGGCCGGCCGATTATCACGCCCGCCCCAGACCCAACTCCACGCAAGCGATGGAAGCTTTGCCATGAAGATCAAGAATTCGCTGAGGTCGCTTCGAAGCCGCCATCGGAATAACCGCGTGGTGCGCCGTCGGGGACGTCTTTACGTCATCAACAAGACCAACCGCCGGTTCAAGGCCCGCCAGGGCTAATTGGCCTGTTTGGACCCGCGCGCCGAAAATGCTTTGACGCCGCGCGCGCCGAGCCCGTACCTTTCCGCCATGCCTAACTCATGCCCCGTGAACGCTCGTCTCGCGGCACTGCTCGCCGCGCTCGTCGGCGTCATCGCCGTGACGGTTGTCACGGCGCCGCCGGCTGCGTTCGCCCAGCTCTATCTCGACGACCTGGACGATCCGGACGAGGACACCGAGAACGGCGAGGACGTGCCCGAGGCGACGGAGCCCGACCAGATGCTTCGCCCGGACACGAAGCCGTATGGCGAGGAAGCCGATCCGCCGCAATCGGCGCAGGAGAAGAAAGAGAATAAGCTCGACCGTCAACTCGGCCAGCAGAAGCCCGGAGAACCGATCGATCGGCCGAAGCTGCTCGCCCAACTCTACGAGCAGCTCAAGGCGGCGAATGACGCATCCACGGCGGAGCCCATCGTCGAGGCGATCGAAGAGGTTTGGGCCATGTCGGGAAGCGACACGGTCGATCTTCTGATGAGCCGCGCCGATCAGTTCGCCAAGGACGCCGATCTCGATCTGTCCCTCTCGATCCTCGATGCCGCCACCGAGATCGCACCGAAGGAGCCGGAAATTTGGCACCGCCGTGCGATGGTGCACATGCTGCGGTCAGAGTATGAGCGGGCCCTGTCAGATCTCCGCCGTACGCTGAACCTCGATCCGAAGCGCTACAAGGCGATCAACGATCTGGCGCTGGTGCTCGAGCAGATCGGCGCCAAGAAGGAAGCGCTTGCGGCCTATCGCAAGGCGCTGGAGATCAATCCGTTCCTGGATGATGCGCGTCAGGCGGTCGAGCAGCTTTCACGCGACGTCGAGGGCCAGGACATCTAGCTCGCGCCCGCGCCTTTTGGCCGCTACAAAATCCTGCCTATTCGTCCGTAACGTCGCTGACCGATGCAATGCGCAGCATGTTCGTCGCGCCGGGCGTCCCTAAGGGCACGCCGGCTGAGACGATGACACGCTGGCCGGGAAGCGCGAATCCCTCCTGATAGGCAATGCGGCTGGCCTTCGCCACCATGTCGTCGAGATCGATCGGGTCGTCGGTAAGCACGCAGTGCAAGCCCCAGACGATGGCGAGTTTGCGCGCCGTGGCTGGAATCGGCGTTAGCGCGAGGATCGGCTGGTGCGGGCGCTCGCGCGCTGCGCGCAAGGAGGTGGCACCGGAGGCGGTGTAGCAGACGATGGCGGTAAGATTCAGCGTCTCGGCGACGGTGCGGGCCGCGGCCGAGATCGCGTCCGCGCCTGTCGCTTCCGCATCGATGCGCTGGGCGTGCACGATTGCCTCGTAGAGCGGATCGCGCTCAACCTCGATGGCCACCCGATCCATGGTCTCGACGGCCTCGATGGGATATTTGCCGACCGCGGATTCGGCCGAGAGCATCACGGCGTCGGCGCCTTCGAACACGGCTGTGGCGACGTCCGAAACCTCGGCTCTGGTGGGCACCGGAGCGTAGATCATGGATTCCAACATCTGGGTGGCGACCACGACGGGCTTGCCGGCATTGCGGGCGGCGCGGATGATCTGCTTTTGCAAGCCCGGTACCTTCTCGACCGGCAATTCGACGCCGAGATCGCCGCGAGCCACCATGATGCCGTCGGCCAGGTCGATGATCGCCTTGAGGTGATTGAGCGCCGACGGTTTCTCGACCTTCGCCATGATGGAGGACCGGCCCTTGGCGAGCTTGCGGGCCTCGGCGATGTCCTCCGGGCGCTGCACGAAGGACAGCGCAATCCAGCCAACGCCAAGAGAGATGGCGCATTCGACATCGGCACGGTCCTTTTCGGTCAACGCGCCCAAGGGCAGCACGGTGTCGGGAAGGCTGATGCCCTTGCGGCTGCCGAGCACGCCGCTGGTCATCACCTCGGCGTCGATGCGAACGTCGCTCGCCTCGATGATGCGCAGCTTGAACTTCCCGTCGTCGAGCAGAAGGGTGTGTCCCTGCTTTACCGCCTCGAAGATTTCCGGATGCGGAAGTTGCACGCGGCCGAGGCCGCCGACGGACTCGCGGCGGACGAAGCTCAGGACATCACCTTCGGTAAGCCGGATGGCGCCGGATTCGAACTTGCCGATGCGGAGCTTGGGGCCCTGCAAGTCCACCAGGATGCCGATCGGCCTGGAGAACTCGGTCTCCAACTTCCTCACGATGGCATGGATTTCGCGCAACCCGTCATGAGCCGTGTGGCTCATGTTCACGCGGAACACGTCGGCGCCCGCCAAAAACAGGCGCCGCATCGTCTCTTCGTTGTTGGAGGCAGGACCGAGCGTGGCGACGATCTTGACCCGGCGATTGCGCCTCATTGGGACTTCGTTTCACCCTCTGGATCGGTGAGACGGACGGTCCAGTCCCTTTCCTCGTTGGTGTCGACCTCGAAGAATCCGGTGCGCTTATAGCCGCGCTTCACGCAATCCTTGGTATCGCGGATGGTGAAGGACTTGTCGTCGGTACACATATAGAGGGTTCCGGCCCACTCGCCGCCGCGGTCGTAGTCAACCGCGTGAATATAGTAGTAGCGCCCGATGAGCACGCCCTTGAGCAAGGTCTCGCAGGTATGCGAGGCGATGTTCCACCAGCCTTCCGTGGCCCAGCCCTCGGCGTCCTTGTAGCCGATGGATACGCCAACCCGGCTCGCCGTCGTATTGCAGAGCTTGAGGTCGGCCAGGGCCGGGGTTGCCCCGAGGCCGACGATGAGCGCGAGCGAAGCGGCCAGCCCAAGCTTCAACCCGGGTCGTTTGGGCACGGCATAGACCGGCTCCGCGCGGGTGCGGGTCGTGGGGAAGGCAAGCATGGTCGTTAGGGCCCTGAAATCGCGGTTAATGAATTCCAAAGGTAGCAGCGAATTGGTTGCATTTCTCTGACCAGAAAGGGCGATTATAAGGGCAGGACGGCCCAGCAGCAGACGGCTCAAAATCATGGGTAATTGCGTCGCAACCTTGACTCTTCTAACGGTTTTTTCTTGGTCCGGCGATGCCCGGCGCGCAATCGGGGGGCAGCGAGCCGAGCTCGCGTTGATTTGAGCTGGACGGACTTGTACAAGAAGAGGCGGGCGAAACGCCATACCGAAGCATCGGAGGGGATCCGGGCCTCGGGCTCCTCATTCTGTGCGACCATGCGGAGAACACGATCCCCGAGCGGAACAACTCGCTCGGGCTGAGGTCGGAGGATCTTCACAGGCACATCGCGTACGACCTAGGCGCGGCGGGCGTGGCCGAGCAGCTCGCGCAGCTGCTCAACGCACCGGCCATCCTCGCCCGATTCTCCCGGCTGCTAATCGATCCCAATCGCGGCCTCGACGACCCGACGCTGATCATGCAGCTTTCGGATGGGCTGATAGTGCCCGGCAATGTCGGGCTGGACGCTGCCGGCATCGCCGACCGCATCGACCGCTTCTACCAGCCTTACCATCAGGCGGTCGACCGCGCGATCGACGCAGGCATCAAAAGCGGCAAGCCGCCGGTCGTGGTCGCGCTCCACAGCTTCACCCAGGCCTGGAAGGGGGTGCTGCGGCCCTGGTCGGTCGCGGTGCTCTGGGACAAGGACAAGCGGCTGGCGGAGCCTCTGCTGAAAGGCCTGAGGACTATCTCCGGAATCGTGGTCGGCGATAACGTGCCTTATTCTGGTCAGCTCAAAGGGGATACGCTTTACCGCCACGCCACGAAGCGAGGTCTTGCGCAGGCGCTGATCGAGCTGCGCCAAGACCTGATCCTCTCGGAGGAGGCGCAGGCCGAGTGGGCGGGGCGCCTCGCCGAGGCGTTGCGCGAGGTCCTCCGCTCGGGCGAGCGGCTGCACGAGATCGTGCGGCACGGCCCTCATACGGATTGGACCGACGGGGCCGGCAGCGCGGCGGAAAGGACGGATGGTCATGGATGACAAGACGCGCACCGAGCTTGAGGCGGCGGCGTTCAGGCGCCTGGTCAAGCATCTCCGCGAACGGAGCGACGTGCAGAACCTCGACCTGATGGAGCTCGCTGGCTTTTGCCGCAATTGCCTCTCCACCTGGTATCTCGAGGCGGCCGCCGAGCGTGGCATTCCACTCGGCAAGGAAGAGGCGAGGGAGATCGTCTACGGCATGCCTTACGAGACCTGGAAGGCGAAATTCCAGACCGAGCGCCGCTAGTTGCCGAGCCTGTAAGAGTCCAGCTAAATCAGCTATTTATCGCTTCGACAGTCTCGGGGCTAGGGATAACCGGGATAAGCCCGGCGTCCGCCTTGCTGCGCCGAACGTCGTGGTCCTAAGTTTGGCCTTCAACGAATCGTCACACCAACTCCGAGGGTCGCCAAAGTGCAACTTCAGACATCAGCCAAGGACCAGCTTCGGGCTTTCGTCCATCGCATCGAGCGTATCGAGGAGGAGAAAGCCGCGCTCGCCGCCGATTTGCGCGAGGTCTACGCCGAGGCCAAGGGCACCGGCTTCGACGTCAAGGTGCTGCGCTCGGTCATCCGTTTGCGCAAGCAGGACGAGAACAAGAGGCGCGAGGCCGAGGCGGTGCTGGCTACTTATCTGCACGCGCTGGGCATGGCGGATTCCGAAGCCGAGGCGGCGTAGCCTTTGAACGGGAACACGGCAGCTTTCGACGTCGTCGATGTCGCCTTGCGGCTCGGGGCTGCCGTCCTTGTCGGCATACTGATCGGCATCAACCGGGATCTCACCAACAAGCCCATCGGCATGCGGACGCTCGGTCTCGTGTCGCTGGGTGCTGCTGTGGTTTCGGTGTCCACCATCCACTTTCAGGGCTTGGCCGATCACCCGGACGCGTTAAGCCGCGTGGTGCAGGGAATCATACAGGGCATCATGGCGGGGATCGGGTTTATCGGCGCCGGGGTGATCCTGCGGGACAAGGAAACTCAGACCGTCACGGGTCTGACCACAGCGACGAGCGTTTGGGTCACCGCAGCGCTCGGCATCGCCTGCGGTCTCGCGGCGTGGACGATCGTGGGTCTCTCCGTCGCGCTCGCGTTGTTCCTGCTCGCCGGTCTCGGCTGGCTCGAAGATACCTACGGTTTCGGCGGCGGCGACAAGAAGCGCTGAGCCGCGGGCCGCCCTAGATGGCGCCCGACTATTCCATCCAAAATAGATTGAGATGCTAGCGCGTGCTCTGCGCGAGACGGGTCGTTGCGCCGGTCCGCTCCATCTCCGCGTAGAGGCTCTTCACGGCGGCGCCTGAGAACTGCTGGGCGGCGGCGAGGCTGCTGTAGCCCGAGCTTGGACGCAGCGTGAAAGCAAGGGGCTGGTCCATGTAGCCGAGCAGATACTTGAGGTCTTGCTGCTCGGGATGGACGAGGGGAGCGATGGTGTGGCTGTAGGTGACCGAGCTATCAGTCATGAGGCTCGCGGTCTCGAAGGGCACGTAGCTCAGCTCATCGGGGTGGTCGTCGTCGACCTCCGGAGCGCCAACGAAATCAGCGCTCTCGTAGGGAGGAGGCGCGTCCGCCTTGGGCAGAAGGCGAGGCCTCGGGAAGTTGAATCCGGGCCCGCTGGCGCTCGCATAGATGAAGCCCTTGGCCGCCGGCTGAATGGGGTTCGACGCGGCTGAGAGCCCTGCGGACGTGCCGGGCGTGTAGGAGGCGAAGATCGCCTGCGGTATGGCGGGCTCAACGAAATCCGGCTCCGAGAGTGAGCCGGGCTTCGGCGTGGGGAGTGGCACGGCAGAGGCAACCATGGTCTTGCTCACCAGACCCTTGGCCGCCGCGAGCCTGTAGTCCGCCTGGGTGATCGGCTTGCCGTCGCCCGGAAGATAGCCGGTCTTGCCGCTGGGGAAGAGGGCTGCGAGCTCGAGCCGCGGGATGCGCGGCCACATGCGGACATTGCCGGTATCGACATGCACGAAGGGGATGCCGGAGGTTGGGTAGTAGCCCACGCCGCCCACCTCGTGGACCAGCGCGGAGTTTCTGAGGGTCTTTATCGGGACGTCGGGGAAGTGAATATCGGCGGCCTTGCCTTGAATGTGCTGGCTCTTCTTGGCCTGGCCGCCGCCCTTGCTCCGCATCGAGGCATTGGTCTTGGCGCTGCGATAGCCGGAGATCAGATGGATCGGCTGCTGCGAGCCGAGTTGCTTGTGAAGGGTCCAGATGAGGTCGATGAGCTCCGGATCCATTTTCGTTTCTTCATCGCGCCGCCAATCGCGCATGAAGTGATTGAGTTTCTTGAGACCCTCTTCGTCGAACTTGCCGTCACGCTTATAGGTGACGGTCAGGGTCTCTTTGGTGTGAATTTCATAGAGGGAAAGGGTTCTGGTCTCGCCGGAGGCACTTGCAATATTCGCGGTCGCAGGCCACCACGCCGGAGCGGCCAGGAGCGCCAGCCCGGCGCCAAGCATGACGCGACGTACGGTAAACCCCCGAATCCGCATCCCCGACTTCCGCAGCCTTCCCGTTCCGGCCTTGAACCTGCCGGCTTACCCCGTAGCTTCGGGCCCCTCAGCCCAATAGCGGCGGGCGGGCCTCCCCAGGCCTGCCGTTAAGGAAAGAGTAGTCGGTAAATTGGGTGAAAAACAAGGCAAAGACGTTAACCTTTAACCACCAACTGGCGGCATGGTTAACGGTCTCTTCGGGCCTGGGATGGGTGCCGAAACCGCGCCATCCTTCCTGGGGTGCGGAAAACCGGCCGATTCCGCTAGTTGACGAACCCCGACAGGGCATCAGTGAAGGGATTTGGGCCGCGCCTGCCGCCGTTGCCACGAGATCTCGTCGGGATCGACTGGGTTACCACCTCGTCGGCCGGGGCCGCAAAATTTGTCCGGCCGTCGAACAAGGCGGCCGCCATCCGGCGGTCGTGCCCGTAGAGATCGTTGAAGGTCGTGATCGAGCCGTCGTCGTTTACGCGCAGCGTGAAGTAGTTGACGTAGACCGGGATCTTATGCTGGAGGCCGACATTCTGGTCATAGCCGTTCTCGATGGCCGACATGGTGCGCGCTTGGCTCCAGTTCTGATCATGCTTCAGCAGGAGCGCGGCCAACTGATCGGGGTTCTGCACGCGCATGCAACCGTGGCTCTCGGCACGGACCGCTTGCGCAAATAGGTGCTTCTGCGGCGTGTCGTGCATGTAGACGTCGTGCTTGTTCGGGAACAGGAATTTGACCCGGCCGAGCACGTTGCCGGGCCCCGGTGGCTGGTAGACGTGGAGGCTGCGAATGTCCACGCGGTTCCAGTCTAGGGTCGCAGGATCGACCTCGCGGCTCCCGTATTTGATCCGGAGATTATGGCGCTGGAAGACCGCAGTGTTCCAACCGCCGCCGCCGAAGAACCACGCGGCGTCCTGCCGAAGGAACGGCCTGATCTCCTCAACCTTGATCGAGGTCGGCACGTTCCAATATGGGCCGAACACGATGGTCCGCATCTCGTTCGAGAAGACTGGCGTTTGCTTGTCGGGCTTGCCCACGACCACGCGCGTGGTGCGGATGACCTCGTCGTCCTTGACCACGCGCAGGGTAAACTCGGGGATGTTCACGGTGACGTAAAAGCCGCCCTGATCCTGCGGCAGCCAGCGCCAGCGCTCCATATTGAGGAGGATCTTGTTGATCTGATCGGGGCTGCCGGCATGGCGCAGATGCGGCTCATTGAGCAGCCTGCGGGTGCCGGGTCCGACCACCCCGTCCGGCTTGGTGTTGTGCTCAACCTGGAAGGCCTTAACGGCGTCGAGCACGGCGTCGTCGTAGGCGTTGGGGTCTTGCCCGGCAGGCACGTCGAGCCGTTGCCTGAGCAGGGCGACCTGAGGGTCCTGCATGCCGAGCTTGAGCGCCGGTCCCGCGGGAATAGTGACTTGCGGCTTTTCCTCGGCCGGGACGTTGCCGCCGCGAAGCTCGAGCAGCTTCTTGCGAAGTGCCTCGAACTGGGGCTGAGCCGGCTGGAAGCTCCGCAGATAGGCTGCGGGAACGGAGCGGAAGGCGATCGACTCGATCACTTCCAGCGAATTGGGGAGCGCGAGCGTAGGGTCGAGATTCGGCGAGATGCGGACGGGGTTGATGCGGCCCCCGCGCGCGTCATGGGCGTAGTCCAGGACTGCATAGCTGACCTTGATCTCGGCGTCGGCCAGCCACTGGGTAGCGTTCGCCTCATCCGCGTTGAAGCCCGCGACGTTGGGCAGCTCATAGTCCGAGACGCGAAGGCCGTAATCGTCGGCCTTTTGGATTTCGGCGATGACGGATTTGCCGCGCTCGGACAGGCCTTTGTCGTCGACCCACAGCAGTTTCTGGTCGGGAACGGAGTAGTACTCGACCAGAGCGCCTTTCTCTTCTTTCTTGTGCTCGGTCGTGTTGGTGAATTTCGCGGAAAGGTGGGTTTGCACGGCGATGCGGATGGCTTCCACCCGGGTGATCAGCGCATCTGGCGCATCGGGCTCGGCAGCGAAGGCCGGCGTGCTCAACGTCGCAGCCAAAAGCAAGGTCAACGCAATTCGGAAAATTGGCCCCATGACGTGCTCCCTCAGGCCGAATCGTCAGATTCAGCAAGGCCGGGGACCCTAACCCGAGCCCTCCGCCATTGGCCATACTACGGTGCCGTTAAAGGGAATCCCAATCCCGCTTTTTTCTTTCCGATGTGGCTTTCGTGCAAATTCTCGAGGGCGCGCGTCGCGAGGCAAGTCCCGGCTAGTTGAGCCGCGCCTCGAGGCCGATTTCCCGCATCTTGCGGTAGAGCGTCGACCGGCCGATGCCGAGGCGTTTGGCAATTTCCGTCATCCGACCCCGATAGCGGCCGAAGGCGAGGCGTATCATGTCGGCTTCAACGGCCTCGAGAGAACGGATCTCGCCGCTATCGCTCAAGGCAGGGATACCGACTGCGTCCTTGCCGTTTGCCGAGGGCACATGGATGGTCGCCGGCGCGCCCGCCGACTGGCCGAGCATGACCGGTCCTTCGATGCGGGCAACCGGGTCCTTCGGCGCGGGCGCGGGCGGCACGGTGACGGCATAGCCCTCGACATGGGCCGCGATCTGCGGGAACTCGTCGACCGCCAGCAACGGTGTGTCGGCGAGCACCACGGCGCGGAACACCGCATTCTCGAGCTGGCGGATATTGCCTGGCCAGGTATAGCGCTGCAGCATGGCGCTCGCGTCGGCGTCGATGCCGTCGATGCGCTTTCCTTCCTCAGCCGCGAAGCGCGCGATGAAGTGCCGGACAAGCTCCGGCACGTCCTCGAGACGCTCCCTCAGAGGGGGCACCCAAATGGGGAAGACGTTGAGCCGGTAATACAGGTCCTCGCGGAAGCGGCCGTCATGGACGAGGTTGATGAGGTTCTGATTGGTGGCGGAAACCAGCTGGAAATCGACCTTGACGGGCTGCTTGGAGCCGACGGGGTCGATCTCACCTTCCTGTAGCGCGCGCAACAGCTTGACCTGGGCGTCGAGAGGCAGCTCGCCGATCTCGTCGAGGAACAGAGTGCCGCCATCGGCCTCTTGGAACTTGCCCGCGCGCTTGTCGACGGCGCCGGTGAAGGACGCCCTCTCGCGGCCGAACAAGATGCTTTCGACCAGATTCTCTGGGATGGCACCGCAATTGACGGTGACGAAGGGCTTGGCGGCACGGGGGCTTTCGCCGCGGATGGCCCGCGCGATGAGCTCCTTGCCGACGCCGGATTCGCCTTCGATCAGGACGGGGATGCCCGAATTGGCTGCTCGGCGGCCGAGCTCGAGAACCCGCGCCATGGCCTCGCTGCCGGCGATCAGGTCGGCAAAGCCGAGTTCGCCCGACGAGGCGGCCTTGATCCGGGTGAGCTCGCCGGCGAGAGCCTCGATCTTGAGCGCGTTCTTGATGGAGACTTCGAGCCGCTCGGGGCTCACCGGCTTCACCACGAAGTCGACGGCGCCGGCGCGCATCGCCGAGATGGCAGCATCGATGCTGCCATGGGCGGTCTGCACGATCGCCGGCGGCTTGCGCGGCAGGGACCTCATGGCGGAAAGCACAGCCATGCCGTCGGTGCCGGGCATGACGAGGTCGAGAAGAATGAGGCAAATGTCGCCCGAACTGTCGGCCTTCAGCGCGGCAAGCGCCTTGTCGCCGCTCTCAGCGGTGGCGACGTGGTAGCCGAACCGCTTGATGGTCTCTTCGAGAATACGACGTTGAGCTGGGTCGTCATCGACGACCAGGACGCGCTTGGGCATGACGCAAAACTCGCTACAGTTACGCGATTACGAACGGGGCAGGAAATGCTCCAAGCCTTACACGCGGCCTAAGCAAAGCTACTGCTGTGCCAAAATTGTGCATTGGAAGGGTAAACATCCCCTTAAGTGATGTTTCGAAGATGGGCGGGGAAAGGGCAGGGCGCTCAGTGGCTTAGGGTGGCGAGTGGAAAGGTACACGCCGCGGCGCGACGCACGGCGCTTTACGGCCGGAACGCGAGATAGGCCATGACGCCCGCTACCGCCGCTGCGAGCCAGGCTCCTAGCGCAAGGATGAGCGCGACGTTTGCCTTCATCGTGGCACGCCGCGCCAACCCCACCGCTACCAACACGGCTTCCGTGGTCGTTCGCGTCGCCGAATGGGCAGCGGTCTTGGCACTCTCTCTCAGGCTCACGTATTCCTCGACCAAGGCGAGCCGTTCATGATCCCACAGTGGAAGCCGCGCCTCGATTTCGCTGTCGGTGAGTGCCTCCAGTTCAGCAAAGAATTGATCGCGTTCCACTGCCATTTGCAGTTCGCTCCTCTATCCTGGCCCGCTCCTCGTGCCGATTTGTGCATTGGACCTAGCCGCCGGCGGCAACGCCACCGGATCCCCCATTTGAAGGCGCCAACGTCACGATTGCCGTGGGCAGCGCCCTCCTCATAAAGTCCCAGTTGAAAGAACTCCGGTTGGCACGATCTAGCCGAGTTGGCCGTCCGTCGGCTCTTCTTCGCGACCTTGAAGCGAAGAGGCAAACTGCTTCGTCTCACGAAAGTTCGTCACCAGGGCCAGATTAAACCTTGCGGGTATCAACGAGCGTTCCCAAACTAGGTTCAGTTCTGGCCAACGAGGATCTCCCGTGTTGAAGTTTCCAAGTTTCATCGTTTTGCCGCAGCGACCCCTCCATGCCGCAGATTCGGCGACGAAAGGCAAGTTAAAGGACCGCAGCATGGCCGCTTCGGCAAAGTCGAAGCTCGGCGATTTGCCCGAATGGAATTTGGCGGACCTCTATGGCGGCCCTGACTCGGCCGAGCTCGTGGCCGACCTCGAGACCTCGAGGCGGGCCGCCGAGGCCATGAACGAGCGCTATGCCGGCAAGCTTGTCGAACGCGCCGACGGAGGTAAGGGCGGCGCGGCCCTGGCCCAGGCCGTGCGGGAGTTCGAGGCGCTCAACGACATGCTCGGGCGCATCGTCTCCTATGCGAGCCTGCTCTACGCGGCCGACACCTCCGATCCCAAGCGGCAGAAATTCTTTGGCGACATCCAGGAGACAATCACCGCCATCTCCTCCAAGCTTCTGTTCTTTCCGCTCGAGCTGAACCGCCTCGATGACGAACTGCTCGAAAAGGCGATGTCCGCGCCGCAGCTTGGCCACTACCGACCGTGGCTCGAAGATCTGCGCAAGGACAAGCCGTATCAGCTCGAGGACAAGCTCGAGCAGCTCTTCCACGAGAAGGCCGTCACGGCGCGTGGCGCTTGGGACCGCCTGTTCACCGAGACCATGACGGCGCTGAGGTTCAAGGTGGGCGGCGAAAAGCTGAGCCTCGAGCCCACGCTCAACCGGCTGCTCGATCAGGACGAGAAGAAGCGCAAGGGGGCCGCGGACGCGCTGGCGAAGGTGTTCAAGCAGAATCTCCGCCTGTTCACGCTGATCACCAACACGCTCACCAAGGACAAGGAAATCTCAGACCGCTGGCGCGGCTTCGTCGACGTCGCCGATTCGCGGCATCTCGCCAATCGGGTCGAGAAGGAGGTCGTGGATGCGCTCGTGGCCGCCGTGCGCGAAGCCTATCCCCGGCTATCGCACCGCTACTACGCCATGAAGGCGAAGTGGCTCGGCAAGAAGAAGATCATGCATTGGGATCGCAACGCGCCGTTGCCGGAGGAGCCCAAGCGGGTGATCGGCTGGGGTGATGCGCAACGAACGGTGCTCGACGCCTATGGCGATTTCTCGCCGCGCATGGCGGACATCGCGGGAAGGTTCTTCGCGCAAGGCTGGATCGACGCGGGCGTCAGGGAAGGGAAGTCGCAAGGTGCCTTCTCTCATCCCACCGTGCCGAGCGCGCACCCCTACATCCTGCTCAACTACCAGGGCAAGCCGCGCGACGTGATGACGCTCGCGCACGAGCTCGGTCATGGCGTGCATCAGGTTCTTGCCAATAAGCAGGGGCCCCTCATGGCGCCGACCCCTTTGACGCTTGCGGAGACGGCAAGCGTGTTCGGGGAGATGCTGACCTTCCGGGCTCTGCTCGATCAGGCGCCGAGTGCTCGCGAGCGCAAGGCGCTTCTCGCGGCCAAGGTCGAGGACATGCTCAACACGGTGGTGAGACAGATCGCGTTCTACACCTTCGAGCGCAAGGTCCACGAGGAGCGCCGCCAGGGTGAATTGACTAGCGAGCGTCTCGGCGAGATATGGCTCGATGTGCAGCGCGAGAGCCTCGGGCAGGCGATCGAGCTCAAGCCGGGATCCGAGACCTTTTGGGCCTACATCCCGCATTTCATCCATTCGCCGTTCTACGTCTACGCCTACGCGTTCGGCGATTGTCTGGTGAACTCGCTCTATGCCGTCTACGAGAAGGCGGACAAGGGTTTCGCCGAAGGCTATCTCGACATGCTCGCGGCCGGCGGCACCAAGCACCACAAGGAACTGCTGAGGCCGTTCGGTCTGGATGCCTCCGAACCGCATTTCTGGTCCATGGGGCTCAGAGTGATCGAGGGGCTGATCGATGAGCTCGAGGCGATGGACGGAACACGAGCCGCGAAGCACTAGTCTTGTTGTACGGGTTGTAGAACCCTGTTCGGTGGAATTGGCTATCGCCGTTCACGAAGAGCAGCTCGCGCAGTTTGGCGGCCCTCCTGGTCTGCGCGATCAGGGACAGCTTGAATCGGCATGTGGACCGGCCTCGGAGCAAATCGGCCTATGGCTGTGAAGGTCTCGCGGAACTCGCCGCGGCTTATGGTTTCGGCTTGGCCCGCAACCACGCCCTCGTCGATGGCAATAAGCGGATAGCATTTCTGGCGATGATCACGTTTCACGGCCTCAACGGCGTGAACTTCGTGGTTCCGGAATCGGAAGCCGTGGTCATGATGCTGGCTTTGGCTGCTGGAGAAGTGGACGAGGCTGGGCTGGCGCCTGCGGATTCGCGATAAACTACCCTAGACCGAGACGGCGGTGGCGCGCTTAAAGAGACCCATGTCCCAGGTTGCACTCATCCCCATCCTGCTCTGGGTGCTGGCGTTGCTATCCGCAGGCATCGCCATATGGGGCGGGCCGCGGCCGATCCTGCGCGACTTCGCGCTGGACCGTTGCTGCGCTACCTGTTTTTCTTCCCGCTCGGCGTCCGGAGCCTGTG
Organism: Methyloceanibacter sp.; assembly: GCA_050728375.1. Classification (GTDB taxonomy): domain Bacteria; phylum Pseudomonadota; class Alphaproteobacteria; order Rhizobiales; family Methyloligellaceae; genus Methyloceanibacter. The sequence goes on along the minus strand of JBOHJE010000106.1, from coordinate 839 downwards.
GGCCTTCGTCGGGCACGTGTTCTTCCCCGAGCGGTCCGCCGCCGCCGTCGGCTGGGAGCCGAGCCCGTTCCAGTATGAGGTGGGCTATGCCAATCTCGGCCTCGGACTTGCGAGTATTTATGCGGCTTTCCTGGGCTTTTACGGGCGCGTCGCGGTTGCCATAGCCACGAGCAGCTTCCTTGTCGGCGCCGGCATCGGGCATATCCGGGACATCGCCGAATACGGCAATCTCGCGCCCGACAATGCCGGACCGATCATGGTCACGGACTTCCTCACGCCGATTGCCGTACTGTCACTCCTGATCGTTGCCGCGCGAAAGCCGCAGCCGAAATCGCCGGACACGATCGCGCTCGAGCCAGAGCTCGTGCTCGCGCAGAAGGCGATGCGCGACTACAAGGAGGCTCTAACGAAGTTCGGCAGGGAATGAGAGCTTTCGCGCCGCTCAATGCTTCGCGAACACGCCGGTCGAGCCGTCCTTCTTCACCAGTAAGACGTCGTAGGATTCCTTTTCGCCGTCGGGCTGCTCCATGCCGGGCGAGCCCATGGGCATGCCGGGCGCGGCGAGGCCAAGCGCGTCGGGCCGCTCCGCAAAGAGCCGCTTGATGTCGGGGGCGGGCACATGGCCCTCGATGACGTAACCCTCGATTTTCGCCGTGTGGCAGGAAGCGATCTTTTCGCCGATGCCCGCCTGACGCTTAATCTGGTCGAGCGCTGCAGAGCGCGTGTCGTTGGCGCTCACCTTGAAGCCGTTGTCCCTGAGATGCGTCACCCAATGCTCGCAGCACGTGCAGAACGGCGACTTCCAGACCTCGATCGGCGTCTGGTCGGTGGAAGCGGCG
>JBOHJE010000105.1:0-3289 GCA_050728375.1 Methyloceanibacter sp. | reverse complement strand
GTGTTGGCCAGCGTCCAGGGCTTTGCCGCGCGCCATGGCTTCTACGTCTCGCGAATGCAGCGCAAGCTCCATGAATACCATCTCGATGATGCCCCCGACCTCAAATCGTGCAACCTTTATTTGACAGCCCTACCGGGGAACCGCGCGGTCGCGCCGAGTGCCGCGATAACCGACACGCTGCGGCTCGAGCATTTCTATGGACTGTCGCAACGGCCGACGGTTCGCTACGTCAGGGTGCGTATTCCGACGAAGCCGGCCAGTGATTCCGATCAACCACCGGCCACCCATTCCGATTTCATTCCGGCCGGGATTCCGATCTGAAGCCGGCCACCTTTGGAGATCATCTGGGTCGTTGTTGATGTTTGGTTCGAGTATCGTTTCGGGTCAAGCCTGAGGGTTTTGCGCTGTGGCGATGGCGCGATGTTTTCGCATGCTCTCGCCGGTCAGTTCGATGCGATAGGCGTTGTGGACGAGGCGATCGAGGATGGCATCTGCGATGGTGGGATCACCGAAGTTGTCATGATGCCTCCTTCCTTGATCGCCTGGTGCGTGCGATCCGTGTCCGCAGGGTGTTGATCTGATCGTCTGAGAGTTCGATTTGCCACGGCTGCCCCTTCGTGAGCTGCCGCCCCTTGAGCCAGCCGCGTGCGAGATAGTCGAAGACAGTTTGTGGTGTGACGCCCAGAGCGGCGGCCGACCCTTGAACAGAGTAGGTTCCATCTGGCCAGCGGTCGGGATTGGCGCTCGTCCCGTTGATCTTGACGGTGGGGATGCCCCAACGTGTCCGCAGAAGCCAGACATTCTCACCTTTGAACGCGCAACCGCGTGCTGCGACAAAGCCTTCCGCGTTCAAGGTCGCCGCGATCTCCTTGTCCATTTTGCCCGCGGCGTTGAGTTCGATCACGCGGCTCCGCAGCCGCTCCAGATCAATGTAGTCACCATAGGTGTGGACCCGCCTTTGGAGAGAGTGCTCGCTTGTCGCTCCCGTCTGCCACAGGATCTTGAACCAGACCTGGCCCTGGAAGCGCTTCTGGTCGAGGATGACCTCGCCGATGATGAGGCGCAGGATACCCTTGCGCTCGGCCGCCGTTGTGGAAGGGGAGTGCCAGATGCCGGGCAGATCTTCGCCCAGCTTTTGCAGCGCCTCGCGATCCGGCTCGTTCAAGACCAGGGGCTCGTCATGCCGCCACCGTTCGTAATCCTGTTCGATCGCCTCGGCGGCGCGAAGCTTCTCTTCCCAGACGCGCTCCAGTGAACGCGCCACCAGGCGATTCTCCGGCTCGACCGCATCATATTGACGCCGCGCTCTTTCCGCCTCATAGCGCGCCCGCTCGCGCCGCAGCGCCCACTGCCGCTCAAGCTGTCGCGTCTCCTCTTCGATCTGGCCCAGTGCGGCGATGGCGATGGCAATCTTGTCCGGCGTCAAGGCCTCGAGCAGAATGCTTTCGACATGCGCATCGATAGGCAACGCGCGCACTTCCTGGCATAGCGGCCCCCCATCTTGATCGCGGTCGGCGCGACACGTGTAGACGGGGTAGTCGCCCGCAGGGCCGCTATAGCGCAGGCTCATCCGGCGCCCGCACCGCCCACAAACAGCGATACCCTGCAGCAGTGCCGCTCCCTTGCGTGGCACGCCCGAATGGCCGGCTTCGTAGCGGTTGATGTTGTTGGCCAGTCGCCTCTGGTTCTCCATGAACTCCTCCCAGCCGATATAACCAGGATGGGCAGCCTGAAGGCAAACCTCCCAGTCCGCGATGGCGACCTTGGTCGTCCTCGGGCGATAAACGCCATGGCGAATCCGCCCGCCTTCCACCCGCCGGCGGCCATAGACATACGCTCCGGCATAGGCAGGATTTTGGAGAATGCTGAGCACTCGTGAGCTATCGGCCTGGCGCCACACGACATCATGCGGCGCCGGGCCGAGGACGGGACGCACGGGCAGCGGCAAATCGTTCTTTCGCAGGTATCGCATCACGGCCCGCGCACTGCGAAGCTCGCGGAATTTGGCGAAGACGAGACCGAGCCTTGCCTGCACCTGCTCATCGGGATTGAGAATGATCTCGCCCGAGCGGTCATGCGCCACTCCGGCGGGAACGGGAAGGCGTAGCTCACCACGCGCCGCCTTCTGACGCTCGCCCTGATGGAGACGCTGCTTGATCTGGTGCAACTCCGCTTCGCTCATGATGCCGGACAAACCGAGCAGCAGGCGGTCATGGTAAGCGCCGGGATCGTAGAGACGTTCGCCGTCGGCAATGATGACGCCGAAGAGCGAGCACAAATCGAGGAGTTGATGCCAATCGCGGTTGTTGCGAGCAAGGCGGGAGGCATCGAGGCTGATGACAAGACCGGCATTCCCCAGTCCGATCTCGGCGATCAGCTTCTTGAAGCCCACCCGCTCGACGGTCCCGGCTCCGGATTTGCCAAGATCTTCGTCGATGACATGCACACGCTCATGCGGCCAGCCAAGAGCGACCGCGCGATCGACGAGACGGTATTGCAGTTCCGTGCTTTCCTGATGATGCCGCACCTGGTTCACGGAAGACTGGCGGACGTAAATGTAAGCGAGCTTGCCGCGATGCGCAGCAGTGACGCACTCGTCCGGTCTATTCGATGCTCTCAACATGCCGATCCGCCGCTGTCGGCGCGCCCCTCGATCGCATCCGCAAGAGAAGTCGCGCGAGGCTCTGCGCGATCTGCTTCTGCGTCTCCCCCGGCAAGTTGAGCCAAAGGCTCGGGAGTGTTGTCATGCCCGGGTTCGGAAGTTCGGTGAGGGTCTGGGACGCTACGCGGTACAGATTCGACTGTATGTTCATCGCGAATCACCTCCTCGATACGGGAGGCCAAGGTGCTGTTCAAATGGTGCATCAATGTGAGCAGCGTTCGGACGTTGATGCGGGCCAACGATTTCGACGCGTCTTGTTCTTCCGGTGACGCGATTGCAAGGTCGGTCACCGAGCGCCGGATTGAGCGGCGGCGTCCGTCAGGCAGTCGAACAACGACGAAAGCCGGACCGCGCGCAGAACGGGACGACACGAGCTCCAGACGCTGACCCGCAAGGCCGTGACGCGGGTCGATAACCGTCAAATGAGACACCACCCCGTCGAGAATGGCGGCAGTATCCGATGTTTGGTTCCGAGCGGCTCACCGGCGCGCTGCTCGACAGGCTGACCCACCACGTTCATATCCTGACCATGAACGGCGACAGCTATCGGCTCAAGCAATCCGCCGGCCACCGTCGGGCAGCCACGATTGACGCGGCGGAGCAAAACCAGGCCACAGTCGAAACAGG
>JBOHJE010000104.1:0-8544 GCA_050728375.1 Methyloceanibacter sp. | reverse complement strand
GCGCTCTATGGCGCGGCGAAACTCGGCGTCGGCGGCAGCGTCGGGGGCTTGCGCCCGCGCGGGGGTATCCCCGCAGCCGGCGCAGACCGCCGCGCCGGCGAGCAGAATTTGACGTCGATCGAGCAGGAGGCGCGCGCCTGGTCTCTGCTGCGAAGATACGCAGGCAGCAAACCGCCCGCAGCGGTTCAAGCGCTAAGGCAGAATTGCGGCTGCTTCAGGCCGCGACGATACCGGAAGAAGGTGTGGCGACCACGCCAGGATCCTGCGGGTCGCGCAGCACGTAGCCGCGGCCCCAGACCGTCTCGATATAGTGCTTGCCTCCGGTCGCGGCGGCGAGTTTCTTGCGCAGCTTGCAGATGAACACGTCGATGATCTTGAGCTCGGGCTCGTCCATGCCGCCGTAGAGGTGGTTCAGGAACATCTCCTTGGTCAGCGTGGTGCCCTTGCGGAGCGAGAGCAGCTCCAGCATCTGATATTCCTTGCCGGTCAGATGCACGCGCTGGCCGTTAACGTCGACGGTCTTGGTATCGAGATTGACCTTCAGGCCGCCGGTCTGGATCACCGACTGGGCATGGCCCTTGGAGCGGCGCACGATGGCGTGAATGCGGGCGACCAGTTCGTCCTTGTGGAAGGGCTTGGTCATATAGTCGTCGGCGCCGAAGCCGAGGCCACGAACCTTGTCCTCAATGCCGGCGAGGCCGGACAGGATCAGGATCGGGGTTTGCACCTTGCTGACGCGCAAGGTCTTCAGGACCTCGTAACCGCTCATGTCGGGAAGGTTCAGGTCGAGCAGGATGATGTCGTAGTCGTAGATCTTGCCGAGATCGACACCCTCTTCGCCCAGGTCGGTCTTGTAGACGTTGAAGCCTTCCGACTGAAGCATCAGTTCGATGCTTTGCGCGGTGGCGCTATCGTCCTCGATCAGAAGAACCCGCATTCTCAAATCCCCCGTCTTCTCGTCCTGCTTATCCCCTGACCCAAAACGCCCCGCCCAATTGGTTAATCCGAATCAACAAATTAACGGGCAATAGTTAACAAAAGCTAAGCCTAAGGCGAGCGCTAACCACGCCTGCTAACCATCCCTACACCAAGCCGGTCCCGGCATCGGTTAAATGCAACCCATATGGTTTACCGCCCCTTAAGCCCTGTTGACCGATGATAGGCCGGTGAGGGGCAGAGGGCTCGGTCCTCGCAGGCTTTTGGTTCGCTCTGAGGCAGGTGTTTGCGTATTTTCGGCAATAACTTCGGCGACCTAGCTCGCGCAGGGCAGCGGCGGCGCGGCCTCGCCTGCACCTTTCCGTTGGCCGGATTGGCCATAGGAACCGCCTTCCATACCGGCGCCGTCTCGAGGACTCGTTCGCCCTCAAGCGCCGCGCGGATGGCATAGATATTGAATCTCCGTAACGAGGTCTGAGCACGCTAAGGGTATCGAGTCATGAAGTCACGCGACGCAGTCATCCGCCTGAAGCGCTTCGAAGTCGAGGAGAAGCGCCGCAAGGTCGCCGAGATCGAGTCCATGATCGGCGAGTTTAATCATATGGCTTCCGACCTCGACCGGCAGATCGCCATCGAGCAGGAACGTTCCGGCGTCTCCGACGTGAACCACTATGCCTATCCGACCTTCGCCAAGGCGGCCATCCAGCGGCGCAACAACTTGGCGGCCTCGGCGGCCGATCTCGAGGCCAAGCTCGCCTCCGCAAGGGGTGATCTCGAGGAGGCCTGCGGGGATCTGAGGAAGATCGAGCTGCTTCAGGAGCGCGACGAGCGGCTCCGGCCGGAGCAGGGGGCCCAGGCGGAGCTGGTCGGGGCGCAGCGCGTGGCCGGCTAGGCTTCCGCGGGTCGGGCGAGGGGGCGAAGCCGGGCCTAAGGCCCGGCCGCTCCAGGTGCTATCATCTTCGCGACAATTGAGAAGAAGACGGGAAGGGGCTTGTCATGCCGTCTTTCGACATCGTCTCGAAGACAGACCTCGCCGAGGTCGACAACGCGCTCGCCAACATGACACGCGAGATGGCGCAGCGCTACGATTTCAAGAACTCGCAGGCGCGCGTCGAGCGCAAAGAGGCGGAGATCACCGTCTATGCCGACGACGATCTGAAGCTCAAGCAGATGCACGAGCTGTTGCAGGGGCATCTGGCACGCCGCAAAATCGACGCAGGTGTGATCGACTATAAACCGGTCGAAAAGGCTGCCGGCCAGGCCGTGCGGCAGAAAGCGGTCATTCGTCAGGGCATCGACCGGGATCTCGCCAAGCGGTTGGTGAAGGAAGTCAAGGACGCCAAGTTCAAGGTGCAGGTCACCGTCCAAGGCGACGAGCTCAGGGTGTCCGGCAAGAAGCGCGATGACCTCCAGGCGGTGATCCAGCACATCAAGGGACTTTCAGTCGATCAGCCGCTGCAATATGTGAACTTTCGTGAGTGACGGTCGAGCGTGCTTGGGCGGGCAACCTTGTCTAGGATTCTGAAATCGGGCTTTGTGCTGTTGTTGCTGGCAGTCGGTCTTACTGGCTGCGGCGGCCGTTCGGCTTCGGTGAGCACGAGCCAGGTGCCGGACGAGAGCGTCGGCACCGTGCCCCAGGCGAGCCGCATGTCGATCGCCTCGGCCAAACCCGTCGATGCCTATGTGATCCTCGGCGGCCGAATAAAGACCTGCTGGTTCAATCCGAGCGATCCGCTGTTTCCTGATCATGTCTACCGGGCGGATGTCAGTCCCGACGGGGCGAAGGTGAAGATCTCCATCCACGAGAAACTGAAGCTCGGACGTCCGGGCTATTCGACCTACGTCATCGATTTCAAGCAGGAGGGGCCGTTCACGATCGTGACGACCCAGAACCGCAGGATGACCCCTGAGGCAGCGGCCAAGATGCAGTACGACATCGAACGCTGGAAAGGCGGCCAGCGCGATTGCAACAAGATCATGCCGCCGCCCTTGCCTGCCGCGGCCACTACGGAACCGGCCGAAGCGTCGAAGACGACCCAACAGTAAAACGCGCGGTCGGCCGTCACGCTAGGCGGGCGCTCGGTCGAGCTCCGCAAAGAGCTGCCGGATCTTCTGGCCCGTCGCCTCGGCCATGCGCTCCACCACGATCAGCCTGTGACAATGCTCGGGCTCGCGCTCGAGGCAGAGCAGGCAGACCGGCTCGCTTTCGGCGAGCGCACAGGCCTCACCGAAATCGAGTAATGCCTCGGGTCCCTCGAGATGGTCGCGGAAGATTTTCTCGAAGGCGGGGATGTCGCCGCTCCGCGCCGCCTCGCGGCCGCGCTTCGGGGTGCCGAGCCCGCGCAGATGGCGGTAACTTATGCCGGCCTTCGTCAGATGCGCGGCGAGCAGAGATTTCGAGAAGCCCTTCTTGCGTGAGGTCGGCACGGCGCGAATGTCGATCACCAGGTTTACGTCCGCACGCTTCAGCGCGGCGATGAAGTTCGCGACACTCGTGCCCTCATAGCCGATGGTGCAGATGGCAGCCGGCCGTTTGCTCATCGCACATCAACGCGTCATGGCCCGGGCTTGTGCCGGACGCCCAGCAACTGCCACCCAGGGCAGAAACGTTGATGGCCGGGACGAGCCCGGTAACCCTGAAAGTCGAATCGGAGAGACGGCTAGCTGCCGCGATAGGCTTGCACGCGGGTCGCGCGGAGGCCGGGGAGGCCATGCTTGTCGATCGACCGCTGCCAGCTCAGGAACTCGTCGACCGTGAGCGTATAGCGCTCGCAGGCCTGTTCGAGGCTGATCAGGCCGCCGCGCACCGCGGCGACCACCTCGGCCTTGCGGCGGATAACCCACCGCTTGGTATCCTTCGGCGGCAGATCCGCAACGGTCAGGGGGCTGCCGTCGGGTCCGATCACGTATCTGACGCGCGGCCTATAATGCTCGGTCATCGTTCTCAACACCACACATGCTCGATGAGCCAATTTCTACTTGGACGCTACCAAGCCCCGTTTAAGAATTGACTAAGCCCTGAGGTAAAAGAACCCGGAAGGAAATTGCCAAAACTTGCTGAATTCACAGCAGCTTCGCGGATCCCTGCGGGTATGCGGAGGCGTCTTTGCCTTGCTTAATAAGAGGCACATGCCTATCTTCCGGCCAGTCCCAACCTCTATGCTGCCCGGTACCGGAGATCATCGCCGGGCTACCCGTGCTAGCGCTTGATCCGGTCGGGGGCGATTGAAGCCAATAATGCTTAACAGTCTTCATCTTCCGGGACGCCCGGCCGACACCCGGGTGGTCGTTGCCATGTCCGGCGGCGTCGATTCTTCCGTGGTCGCCGCGCTGATGAAGGCCGAGGGGTACGACGTCGTCGGCATCACCCTCCAGCTTTACGACCACGGGGTGGCGAGCGGCCGCAAGGGCGCCTGCTGCGCCGGTCAGGACATTCAGGATGCGCGGCGCGTCGCCGATGCGCTCCAGATTCCGCATTACGTGCTAAATTACGAGGCACGCTTCGCCCAGGCCGTGATGGGCAAGTTCGCCGACAGCTACCTACACGGCGAGACGCCGGTCCCGTGCGTAGCCTGCAACCAGAAGATCAAGTTCCACGACCTGTTGGAGACAGCCGAAGGCCTCGGCGCCAAGGCCCTCGCCACTGGCCACTATGTGAAGAGCAAGCCGGGCGCGAACGGCTGGGAGCTTCACTGCGCTCACGACAAGGACCGCGACCAGAGCTATTTCCTGTTCGCCACCACGCGCGAGCAGCTCGAGTTCTTGCGCTTTCCGCTCGGCGATCGCGACAAGGACGAGACGCGCAGGCTCGCGCGAGAATTCGCTCTTGCCGTCGCGGAAAAGTCAGACAGCCAGGACATCTGCTTCGTTCCCACCGGACGCTACACGCAAGTGATCGAACGCTTGCGTCCGGGCGCGGCCGAGTCCGGCGAGATCGTCCATGTCGATGGCCGCGTGCTCGGTCGTCATGGCGGTATCATCAATTACACGATCGGCCAGCGTAAAGGCATCGGTGTCGCGGCGCAGGAGCCGCTCTATGTCGTGAAGCTCGACGCTTCGCGGCGCGAGGTCGTGGTCGGCCCGCGGGAGCTCCTGCGCACGCGGGGCATCTCGCTTCGCGATGTGAACTGGCTCGGCGATGAGCCATTCGAAATCTCCGCGAGCGGCGGGATCGAGGTGTTGGCGCGGATCAGGTCGACAGGATCCTTGCAGCCCGCGATGCTTAGGCTCGATGATAGCGGCGTGTCGGTCGATCTCTCCCAAGGGGAAGACGGCGTCTCGCCGGGGCAGGCTTGCGTGTTTTATGCCGCGCGTGGTGGCGGGGAGCGGCTTCTCGGCGGCGGCTGGATTAAGTCCACCGCCGGAGGAGCAAGGTTGGCCAAGGACGGCTTTGCGGCGGCCACTGCGAGCGGCGCGCGCGAGGCCATCGCGGCCGGGTCACGTTAGGCCGCATCTATAAGCGGCCCTCAACTTGGGAGAGCGTAGCGTTGGCTTCGAGAGCACCCGTGATGGACACGGCGTCCGTGCGCCATGCGTATCGCCGTTGGGCCCCGATCTACGACTACACGTTCGGCCGTGTCGCCGAGGCCGGCCGGAGACACGCCGTCAAGATCATCAACAGCCGCAAGGGCCGCGTGCTGGAGGTCGGCGTCGGCACGGGTCTGTCGCTGCCTTGCTACGGCGATCACCTCACCGTCACCGGCATCGATCTGTCGCCCGAGATGCTGGAGAAGGCGAGGGGGCGCGTCGAGCGCCAGAAGCTCGACCATGTCGACGGCTTGCACGAGATGGATGCGGGCGCGCTCGCCTTTCCCGACGAGAGCTTCGACACGGTCGTTGCCATGTATGTCATGACGGTCGTGCCGGACCCGGAGCGCGTCATGCGCGAGCTCGAGCGCGTCTGCTCCGCCGGCGGCGAAGTGATCCTGGTCAATCATTTCAGCCAGGAGGAAGGCGTGCGCGGCCTGTTCGAGCGCAAGCTCGCGCCGTTCGCGGATCTGCTCGGCTGGCACTCCCTGTTCGAGCTCGATCGCGTGCTGATTTGCGAGGATCTTCGTCTCGCCGAGCGCCGGGCGCTGCGCCCATTCGGCCTCTTCACCATGCTCCGCTTCGTAAAGGAGCCGGGCTATGGCTATGTGCGGCAGCGCGCGGCCCAGATGGCGCCGGCGATCAAGGCAAGGCAGGTTCGGCCCGCGCGGCTCATCGGCGAGCCGGCGAGGGTGCGCCTCAAATGGTCGGTCGCGCGCGGCCTGGTGCATGCCAGGCGCTTGCTTGACACCGATTACTGGCGGTCCCTATATCGCCGGCTCCAGAGCCAATTGGCGGAGTAAGCGCTGGCAAGGCGCATTTGGGGCTTGGCCGGTTCGGTTCGTGCGCTACGAGTGGACCCGATAGCTCCCTGGTGAAGCCTGATGGCGGAGTAGCTCAGCTGGTTAGAGCAGCGGAATCATAATCCGCGTGTCGGGGGTTCGAGTCCCTCCTCCGCTACCAGATAACTCAACCAATTTAAGTGCCTAACGTTCGGAATTCCGGCCCCATTTCTGGTCATAGGTAACGGCTCAGGTAACACCACGGCGCTACTCCTCGCCATAATCGACGATTGCTCCGGTCCGAAGTTTCGGCCATGCTTGGCAAGCGCTGCCTCTCCGGAACGTGCCGGACGTGCCTTGCACAGGGATGAGGCACGGGGCAGCGTGACCCCAATCCTACTCGATGGGCGTTCGGCGCGGTGCCACTCATAACCTGAAGGTCGTAGGTTCAAATCCTACCCCCGCAACCAAATTTCGCCGTCAAGTCAAAGACTTGGCGGCGTTGCCATTTTTTCGCTTATGTATCGATCCGGCTTCTGGAAGCACTGTGGAAGCAAGAGGGCGGGTAATCGCACGTAGATCAACTTGTTGGCGCGTAGTGCGAGTCGGATTCCATTGCTGCCGGAGAGCGTCGCAACGGGCTCTCGAGGCGCCTCCCCGATTGAAACCGGACATGTCGGGTTCTGGCTGGCTTTTCAGCCTATGACTCAAACCGGGCGTCTCAGCTTATCGAACCCGCTTTTTGCGGAAATATTCATACGTGTCATCAAAGAGAGCAGATCCACGCTCGATCCGCGCGATATCGTCCCGCTGCGGCGTGCAAATGCCTGCAATCACATGTGCGATCCCGGCGTTCTGCTCGCGTCCAAACTTTCCGTCCTTGAGGTCGATGTCGTGCACGATCTCTGCGATCGCCTGCAGGGCAGGGTCGCCTAGTCCAAGTCGTTCGAGCAAGACCTCGAAAGAACACTTGTCTCCTACGTGGGTGAACTCCCCCTTGAACATGTCGAACCGAAGTTCGTCCGGTTCGGCTACGTAGTCCTTCACCGCCACGAATTTGAAGCGTGCCTCCGGGTCAATGAACCTTCTAATGAGCCACGCGCACGCGATCCGGTCGATGTGAACTCCGCTACGCGTGACCCATGTCTTGCCGACGAGCTCCGATGCGTTTTGGTCAGCGGCAAGTTGCTTGGTTTCATCCAAGGTGTCCGCTTCGACCAGTCGCTTGTCGATTTCGGAGAGGACTCCCTCGACAATCATTCGTCCTTTCGCGCCAAAGAAGTCGATGGCATTGACCTCCGCAAGCCGACGGCGGAACTTGGAAACCTTTCCCTTCAGCCCCGGAAGCTCCTCAGCACTGATCCTGCGCTTACGACGTGTCTGGCTGGCAAAGGTGCGGAGCTGATCGGCAATCTCCTCGTAGTCGGAATCGCGCGCTTGATCGAACAATCCCCGCACCTCTTGATCGTTCAGGCCGTCGATCAGATTGGCCTCGCAGATCATGCCTTCACCGCCGCCCTGCTCGATCTCGCGCAGCAGCCATTGGAAATCCTCAAGTGCCTGGTCGCTGGCCGGCAAGACATAGACCGAATTTTTCACTGAGATGGCCCCAAGCCGCTGCAGGCGGCGCCAGACCTTGACGCGGAGATAGGCGGGCTTGGGCGGCAGCTGTGGGATCAGCAGCAGCCAGCGGCTTGCCTTAACGGGTGTCACAATCTCCTGTTTCGACATCGGCAGCTATATTAATTCATATCTCCTGCATTGACTCGATGAAACAATCGTATCACCAATGACGTTAGCTCTCCTGCCCGGACCGCTGAACCGTAGGAGTTTGCCCATGAAGTGGGTAACCCGAGAACGCCCGAAAATCGACCGGATAGCCTGTCCTTGGCTAATCAAGCGGTTTATCGATGAGGACCCTGAGTTTCTTTACGTCCCACCGGACCAGGTGCTGGCCGTTGCCGAAAAGACGGGCGCCATCCCCTATGACGTGCCCGGGGTCGAGCTCAGCCACGATGGCGAACTTAGCTCCTTCGATGCCTTCCTGAAGAATTATGGCCTCGATGACCCTGCCCTCCAACATTTGGCCAAGATCGTCCGCGGAGCCGATACCTCGCGGCACGAGCTAACCCCGCAATGTGGCGGCCTCTTCGCCATCTCGCTCGGGCTCTCCGCGAACTTCCCCGACGACCACGAGATGCTGCGTCATGGGATGATGATCTACGACGCGCTCTATCGATGGTGCAGCGACCTACAGGCTGAAACCCATAACTGGCCTGGCCCGCAACAGTCGTAGGGG
>JBOHJE010000103.1:0-4955 GCA_050728375.1 Methyloceanibacter sp. | reverse complement strand
CCGCGCAGCCGAACTCCGCCAGCATATCCTCGAGTTGAAGCGCCACGAGCGCCTCATCCTCCACGACGAGAACCCGAAGACCCTTGAGCCTGTGGTTTTGGATGGGTTCGTTCATGCTCGATTCGCTCCACTGGCGGCGGCGATCTCCGCAGGAGATGCCTTTTAGAGCAGGAATCTTCTACTCGCGAGCCCAAAAAGGACGCAGGAACAACTCCGAAGCAAAACCTTCGGGGGGCAGAATCAGTCTCGGCAATACCTGCTCTAACGTGCGCGAAGTTTGAACACGGATTAGGCAATTCTGTGCCCGGTCGATGTTCGCTTCGACCGCTTTGATCATCCAAAAAGAGACTTTCCGCAGCGGCAGGAGACCTCAAGCCAACATCTTGACAATGCACAGTTTTTCGGCACGATGAGACGGCCTGCCTCCCTTGCCTCAAGGCCCGGGTTTTCGTGGCGGAAATGTCACAAGAAGGCCAAAAACGACCCCGCCCGCTTTGATAGCAATTTACCTTCTGGCCGGAACGCGTATAAGCAGAACTAGAACTCTCTGTCGGGGGGATTTCTGTCCACACTATGGCGGGATTTCGCCGAAGCGGGTGCCGAGAGGCTAATTCGAAGCGAGAGTTTGGATTAGGCAATTTATCAGGGAAGGTGGAGATGGACATGTTTGGGGGACTGACAAAAACATCCAGCCGCATCGCCATCGCAGCCGCACTTGGCTTGACGTTCGGGGGATTTGTCCTGAGCCATAGCCCCGCAAAAGCTGCGGATTTCGGCGTTGGCGGCGATTGCTGCGCCGATCTCGAGGAGCGGGTGGCGGAACTTGAGGCGACGACCGTCCGCAAGGGCAACAAGAAGGTCTCGCTGACGATCTCCGGTTGGGTCACCAAGTCGGCCAACTGGTGGGACGACGGCGAAGAGAGCAAAATGTATGTCGGCGACAAGGGCACAACCCTATCGAGCCACTTCCAGCTCTCCGGCTCTGCCACGATCGCTCCCGGGTGGTCCGGCGGTTATACGATGAGCATCGAAGCGCCGGGCACGTCGTTCGGCTTCTTGGCCAACCAGGTCAACGACGACACGGAAGGTGGAGTCGCTGCCACCGTTACCGGCAACGCCAACGTCAACGCGCTGCTGTCCTATATGTGGGTGAAGAGCGACAAATACGGCACGTTGAACTGGGGTCTCTTGAGCCAGGCGACGGATAACGTGGCCCTGCTTCCCGACCTGTCGGGCACGATCATCGAGTCCAACGCGGTGATGTTCGAAGGCTCCGCCTTCGGTCTCCGTGCGAAGGGTGGCGTCGGAAGTGAGAAGGGCATCCTTCCCGGGACGTGGGGATCCTTCCTGACCTGCAACACTTCCGGTCTGGGTATCGGCGCGGACTGCAACGGCGTTCCCTACAATGCCGTTCGGTATGACTCGCCGACCTTCGGCGGCTTCAGTGCGTCGACGTCGTATGGCGAAGACGGCATCTGGGACGTCGCTCTGAAATATGCGGCCGACTGGAATAACATCAAAGTGTCGGCAGCCGCTGGCTATACCAAGGCGCAAGACGAGAACTACGTCTTCAGCGGCGGTGGCCTGAACGGGTTCAAGCTGGATAGCGATCTCTTCCAGGTTGGCGCGTCGGCCATGCACGTTCCGTCCGGCCTGTTCATCTATGGCTTGTATCAGAAGGAGGAAGCCAGCTTCGATCCCTCCACTGTCAATGCCGTTAGGGCACCTGCGAGCGATAGCGACGTCTGGTACTTGAAGGGCGGTATCAAGCGGACCTGGAACCCGCTGGGCGCGACCGTGCTGTTCGCCGAGTACGCACAGTACAACGATCAGTTCGGCGGTGCCTCGGGCAACGTCTGCGCCGTTGGCGGTGCGTTGAACGGTGGCGGCGGCGCTTCCGTAGCTCAGGGCTTCGTTGGCGTCGCTCCGGTCTGCGTGAACAACGCGACGGTGGCCGTCACGGGCTCTGAGGTCCAGCGGTACGGACTAGGCGCCGTGCAGGAGATCGACTCGGCCGCCATGCATCTCTATGCAAGGTGGCAGCACCTGGAGCTCGATGTTGACCTGGTCAACACCACGACCGGCGCTAATGTCGGCCAGGACTTCGAGGACTACGATCTGTTCCAGGTCGGTGGCGTGATCTTCTTCTAATAAACCACAGCTCGGAACTCTAAGAAATTGAAGCCGCCCTTCGGGGCGGCTTCTTTTTTGTGCTCGTGTGAACCTCCATCGAGCCAAAACGAATCCCGCTTCACGACCAGACTTGTCCGGCCTATCCCCGCGCAATCCCCGAATCTCGCTTACACCTCCGTACTACCTCGTCCGTTGAGAGGCGCTTCGCGAGGCGTCGTTGAGGCGGGAGCGGTGCCCTGCGGGTTGGTCTTCGCAAGACCTTCACTCGGGCGGCACCGGCTAAGCCCGGGACCACTAAAAGTCCCTGCCAGGAGCATGGCTGACGACCGTAAAGTCTATGTAACATCTGCCGGCACCTCGCCAGAGCGCGCGGCGCCACAAGGGGCTTTGAGCCGGTTGCGCCTTTTGGCGCGCCGCCCCCCTCGGGTCAACCTGAGGGCAAACCTCATGCCTCGCGGGCGCTGCCCGGCGAGAAGCTTTGGGCTGAGCTTTGCCCTCCAGCCATCATGCCTGGGCAATAAGGAAGGAAGGCAAAGGGTTGTGAAGGGGACGAAGCAAGGCTATCTCTGGAGCGGGCCGGGAGTTGCCCTTTACCCGAGAGTGCCAATGCAAAAAGAAGCATCCAGGGACGAACGAAGCCGCGTTCCCGTACTCACGGTCAAGGACATCTCTTATTGGTACGGCTCGAAGCAGGCTCTCGACGATGTCAGTTTCGACGTCTATCCGGGGAAGGTGACGGCGCTGCTCGGTCCGAATGGCGCCGGTAAGACCACGCTCTTCTCCTTGATCACCCGCCTGTTCGACGCCCCCTCCGGCCGCATCGAGATTGCCGGCCGTTCTGCCGTGGAGTGGGGTCCCAAGGCGCTCGGTCCGCTCGGCGTAGTGTTCCAGCAGCCGACCCTGGATATCGATCTCACCGTCAGGCAGAACCTGCGCTATTTCGCGGCTCTCAGAGGGCTGAAGCGGAAGGAGGCCGACGAGCGCATGGACCGGGCGCTGAGGGCGCTGGATATGGAGGAGCGCATCGGCGAGCGCGTGCGCTCGCTGAATGGAGGTCACCGCCGCCGGGTGGAGATCGCCCGCGCCCTCCTGCATAGCCCGAATCTGCTTTTGCTGGATGAGCCAACCATCGGGCTCGACGTGCCGACCCGCACCGCCATCGTCGAGCACATCCATGGCTTGGCGCGGACCGAGAATATTGGCGTGTTGTGGGCTACCCATCTGTTCGACGAGGTCGAGCCCGACGACGATCTACTGGTGCTCGATCGCGGGCGTATCGTGGCTCGCGGCGAAGCCAGGGACGTCGTGGCGGAAACCGGGGCGGGCGATCTCGGCAGGGCATTCAGGCTTCTGATCGGCGGCGACACCGAAGAGGATGTCGCCGCATGAACTTCATGCATTTCGCCCGGGCCTTTTACGGCATCGTTTGGCGCGAGCTTCTGCGCTTCCTACAGCAGCGCGAGCGGTTCTTCGCGGCGCTGGTCCGGCCCCTGATTTGGCTCATCATCTTCGCCGCCGGATTCCGCGCGGCGCTCGGCATCTCGATCATTCCGCCTTACGAGACCTACATCACCTACGACGTGTACATCACGCCGGGCCTGCTCGCGATGATCCAACTGTTCCAGGGCATGCAAAGCTCGCTGTCGATGGTCTACGACCGCGAGATGGGTTCCATGCGCGTCCTGCTCACCACGCCGTTGCCGCGCTGGTTCCTGCTCATGTCGCGCCTGTTCGCCGGCGTGCTGGTGTCGCTTTTCCAGGTCTATGCCTTCCTCCTTGTCGCCTTTTTCTGCGGCGTCGAGCTACCGCCCTGGGGCTATCTGGCGGCGCTCCCGGCGCTGATTCTGACCGGCATGATGTTCGGCGCGCTTGGCATGCTCTTGTCGTCGACCATCAAGCAGCTTGAGAACTTCGCCGGCATCATGAACTTCGTGATCTTCCCGATGTTCTTCGCCTCGTCGGCGCTGTATCCGCTGTGGAAGATGCGCGAAGGAAGTCTCACGCTCTATTACGTGTGCTTCTACAACCCGTTCACCTGGGCCGTCGAGTTGATCCGCTTTGCCTTCTATCTGAAGGTGAACTGGGAGGCTCTGGGTATCGTGGCAGGGTGCACGCTCGTGTTCCTGGCCCTGTCAGTCTGGGCCTACGATCCCGCACGCGGCATCCAGCAGCGGAAGGTGGCGGCAGCCGCGTGAGGCGCTGCCCTGCGCATCAAGTCCCGAAGAAGTTCCCAGGAAAGCGACGGAGGAGATCCGCGTGGATCGCCTCGATCGTGTCGTGGTCCCGCTTGGCCTGGAGGACATCGATCGTCTCGACGGCGACGACATGGGTGGGTCTCGGCGCGAGCAACACGAGCTGGTCGGCCAGCATGATCGCCTCGCGGGCATTATGGGTGACGAGGATCGCCGTGGTCGGCCGCGCCGACCATACGTCCAATAAGAGGCGCCTCAGCCGATCGGCAGTCCGCTCATCGAGCGAAACGAAGGGCTCATCCAGCAGCAGCAGGTCCGGCTTGGTGGCGAAGGCGCGAGCCAGAGCCACCCGGCGCGCCAGCCCAAGCGACAGCTCTTGCGGATAGCGCGGCAACATGTCGGCAATGCCGACGGCATTGGCAAGCGATTCCAGATCTTTATCGGAAAAATCAGGCGCGGCGACGAGCTCGATATTCTGCCGCACGGTGCGCCACGGCAGCAGACGCGGGTCCTGGAACATGAGCCCGATGCGTGCCCCCTCAGGGATGCCGACGTCGCCCGTGAAGCTGGCGTCGAGGCCGGCAACGATCCTCAACATGGTCGTCTTGCCACAGCCGGACGGTCCCATGA
>JBOHJE010000102.1:0-4207 GCA_050728375.1 Methyloceanibacter sp. | reverse complement strand
CCCTCGATAACTGCACGGTCTCGCGCATGGAAGAAGTCCTGAAAATCGCCTTCCCCCGGCCGCCCCAACCTATTGTGTGGGAAGAGGAGGGCGAGGCCCAAGTGGTGCCTCCGAAGGAGGAGAAGGCCTCTCCGGGCCTTAGGGCTCATTGACTACTCTCGGCGGCAGCAGGTTCCTTCTGCCGTCGATTTGCCTTAATTGCATGGTTCGGCCCTGTCCACAGAGGCGGACCATTTTTGTTGATTTTCCGGGTTTTTTGATCCAGTCATACACCACTTGTTTGTGAATCGGAGCGTACCCAAGCGGGCTAAGGGTTGACTACGCCCTGCGATTCGGCCCGAGCGAAAGGGATGGAACCCGTGAACAAAGCTGAATTGGTCGCCGAGGTGGCGAAGGAATCCGAGCTGTCGAAGGATGCGGCCGAGAAGGCCGTGGACGCGACGTTCAAGAACATCGAGAAAGCCTTGCGCGGCGGAGATACCGTTCGCATCGTCGGCTTTGGTAATTTCCAGGTTGCTCAGCGCAAGGCCTCTACGGGTCGCAACCCGCGCACCGGCGCCGAGGTGCAGATCCCGGCATCCCGCGTGCCGAAATTCCGCGCCGGCAAGGCGCTCAAAGAGGCTGTCAACGGCTGACCGTTGAGCCGGGCGAGTCTGTGGGGCGGGGCCTCGCTCTTGTGTGAGGCTTCGCCCTTCTTATTTGCTAGCTTTGCCTATAGCCAGCGACCACCGCGTCCTTTATCGCTACGACCAAAGGGCGGTTAGCTCAGTTGGTAGAGCGCCACGTTTACACCGTGGATGTCGGCAGTTCGAGCCTGTCACCGCCCACCAGTGCCGTAGTTCGTGGAGGTATCGATACGTCGCCGGTTAGCCGTGTTTCTCCTCTGTGGTCTGTTCGGCTCGCTGCCCCTCTGGGGCCTTTCGGCGAAGCCTTTGGACCTCGACACAATATTCACCGACGAGAACCCTGAGGCGCTTTTTGACCGCCTCGCGGCCGATCCGTTCGCGACCTTCGGCCCTGAGGAATGGAGTCATCCCTTCCGCAGCGTCGATTTCTATCGCGCGGTCCCGGCCTGCACCGAAGCCATGAAACAACATCCCGATGAGGCGCGGTTCAAGCTCGGTGCCGCCATTGCCTTCATCGCGGGACAGAAGAACGCCGAGGCAACGAAGCTCCTCGAGCCGCTGATTGCCGAGGGCAACAGTTCCGCGATGCTCGCGCTTGCCTTGATCTCGCCCGAGGCAGAGAGTGCCGGCCTGATGCGCAAGGCTGCCGATGTTGGAAATCCGAACGCCATGATGCTCTACGGCATGAGCCTGATGACCGGGAAGGGCGTGTCGAAGGACTCAATCGCTGGCGTTCGCATGATCCGGCGCGCGGCCGAGGCCGGCTCGACCTGCGCCATGCTGCTGCTCGCAAATTTCTACAATCATGGGACTTATGGAGTCGGCCTGAATCCCGAGGCGGGCAAAAAACTTATCGACAAGGCGGCAAGCCTCGGCGATCCGGCTGCCAAGGAGATGCTCGCCAGTCTCGCCCAAGGGAAAGCCGGCAGCAGCGAGCCGCAATAAGGGACGCCTTGTCGGCACGCTGCTAGGTTTCCGGCGCCGGGACGGGCCTCGCCTTGACTTGGGGAATCGAAGGCCGTACATGCTGAAGATCGCCTCCGGCCGTGGATTTGCGGCCCGGTAGGGGGTGTAGCTCAGTTGGTTAGAGCGCCGGCCTGTCACGCCGGAGGTCGCGGGTTCGAGTCCCGTCACTCCCGCCACCTTCATTTTACGTCCCTTTATTTGTAAGGGCTTGCGGCCCCGTGTGTGAAAGCTGTCCCGGCGTGTGTAGGTCTGGTGTTCCCGCCTGTTCCGCGCTGAGGAGGGCGACGAGTGCCGATCGAGCCATCCGTCGCTTGTTCGCGCCCTTCGTATAGACCTTCACCTGCCTAGTATCCTTGTGCCCGAGCACGGCGGCGATCCACTCGTCGCCACAGCCAAGGTGCGCGAGCCGCTTCGCCATGCGCTTCCGCAAGCCATGCGCCGCTAATCCTTTTGGCTTGCCGTTGCGTCAACAACCGCCGCCTGTAGCCCGGCCTCGACGCTGCAGTCGTGGAACCAGTTCCCGAAGCTCTCTTTGGTGAGCGGCTTACCGTTCTTGGCGACAATGAAGGTCAGGTTGTCGGCGGGGAGGGCGTCGATCGCCGCCTGTAGCCACGGCAAGACGAGAAGACCCCCAACGTCTTCATCGGTCTTCTGTTGCCCTAGGTCGAGTTCATGCGTGACCGTGAAGGGTCCAGCGGAGACGGGCTGATCGAGTTTGCGGACGTGCTGGCGGCCGACGCGCACGATGTCGCTGCGGCGTAGCGCCGTGCAGGCCAATAGCTCATAAGCGAGGCGTGCTCGCGTGCCGAGCGGGTGCTTCGCCTCAAACTTAGCGCAATGTTCCTCGGTCCACGTGCGGAAGCCCTTGCCCTTGATCTTCGGACGCTTCACGTCGAGGGCGGGGTTGTCGCCTTCCTTGCGCCATTTGATAGCGATGGCGTGCTCACCAAGCGCGCGCATGACGGCGAGGAGGTTGCGCGCGGCGGAGGGCAACTCGGCCTTTTCATCGACCATGGCCTGAACATGCTTCCGCTGGATCGGCGCCCACGGCTTGTCGCCATGCTTTGCAACGAGCGCGCTGATGATGCCGCGCTGTGACCGCTGCGTCTCAGGGCGATGGCCCTTGAACGTTCCTGAGTTGAAGTAGCTGAGCGCGAGTGCGCGGAGGCTGCCCGGCCTGACGTTGCCCGTGCCTCTCTTTGGCGTCGGCTCCGCCCATTCGATCGCCGCCTGATAGTTCGCCATGAACTCAGGCGAACCATAGGCGCCCCCGAGGGTCGCTGCCTTGCGGCCGGGCATGCGCAGCAACCAACGGCGCCGCCCCTGCCGGTCTTTGTCGGGGTAGACGTATTTCAGCTTAACGATCGCCATGGAGCACCTCGTCCCAAGGGTTGTCGCCTTCGTCGATCGGTTCCGGAGCGATCTCGCCGATCTGCACCGTGCGCGAGCCGTCCGGGTGATATGTCATACCGCCCGCCGGACGGCCTGCGGCCTTCTCGGTTCTCTTGATCAGCGTCGCGTCGCGCGGCTTCCGCTCGCGCTTCGGCTTCGGATCGAGCGTGGCGTGTTCGCCGACGCTGACGGCGACGAGCGAGTCGTGTCCGTGTTGAGGGGGTTGTGGTATTTGGTGCGGGTAGTTATCTTGGTTTCGCAAGCTTAATTCCTCCGGCCGTCGCCCTTGTCTCCAAAGCTTGGGCGGCGGCTTTCTCTTTTCCAAACATCAAGTTTCTGGCACGGCTTCCACGGCGATGCCGTCGAGACGAGCGCGCACGGTCGGTGTATCGGCCGCTGCCGCCACGATGGCGACGCCCACGGGGTAAAGGCCCGCCGCGCTCTCGTTCTTGATGACCTTGGCGGTGTCGTCCCAAAAGAGTCGGTCACCGGCGCTGATGTCTCCACTCGCCTTGGACAGTTCAAAGCAGCCGACGAGTGCACCTTCGACGGTCGTGCCTTCTGTGGCGTCGGTTGTGGCAATGGCAAATATGTTGCCGACGAGGAAGGGTTGCCCCGACAGCACACCCCCGTCGGGTGCGATGAGCGTGATGACATCGCCTGGCTGAACAAAATTCCTCACGGCTTCACCATCCTTTCTTACGACTTGCAGCGCGGGTTTGCCCTCCGCCGCTGCGATAGCACGTTCAAGGTCGCCAACGGCTTGGCGCAACTCGATAGCGCTCCGGAACTCGACTTCGCGGGCCACGCCGTTGGCCTCGTAGCGCACGCGCCTGTCGCCGCCCCATCGCACTTGTTGAAGCTTGCGCAGAAGATCGCGAAGCTCCGTAACCGTCATCGTCATCATGGCCCGGCTCCGGGGTTCATATAGATGCCGCGCCAATCGACGAACGCGGCGACGAAGTCGACATAAGCCTTCACGGGCTCGCACTCGGGCCACCGGACATGCCGCCAAAGAAGCTCGAAGCGCTCGCCACAATGCGGGCATGCGAAGATGCGCCGGTCGCTTTCCGCATAGAGGCGGCAAATCAGCGATGTGGATTCCAGCTTGGGCGATGATCCGGCGACGAGCTTCCGCCGCCGGTAGGTCATCGTGCGGCGCTCGGCGAGCTTTACCGGGTCGCCCTCGATGTACTCCATCGCGTCAACCTCATCGGCATAGA
>JBOHJE010000101.1:0-5242 GCA_050728375.1 Methyloceanibacter sp. | reverse complement strand
GCAGCCGCGGATCACGCAGGTGCCGCCGATGCGATATTCCTCGGCGATGCCGACGCGCGCGCCAAGTTCGGCGGCGAGGCGCGCCCCGCGCACGCCGCCGGAACCCGCGCCAATCACGAATAGATCGTAGTCGTATTCGGGCACGCTCACGCTCCTCCGCGTCGGAGCGCCCTTAGCCCGGCGGGGCCCGCGATGATAGCCATGTCCGCAAGGCCGAGAAACAGGCCATGCTCGACCACTCCCGGCACTCGCTTCAGCGCGAAGGCGAGCACCTCGGGCTCCGATATGTTGCCGAAAGCGCAATCGACGATGAGATTGCCCTGATCGGTGACGAAAGGCGCTTCGGCCGCCCCGGGCCTGATCCTTAACTCGCCCTCGCAGCCGGCCTCGGCGGCGAGCGCCGCGATGAGCTTCATCGTGGCGAGCAGGCCGAAACGCACCACCTCGATGGGAAGCGGAAACATTCCGAGCTTCTCGACCGCCTTGCTCTCGTCGGCGATGACGACCATCTGGTCCGACGCAGTGGCCACGATCTTCTCGCGCAACAGCGCGCCGCCGCCGCCTTTGATCATGCGCAACTCATCGTCGATCTCGTCAGCCCCATCGACGGTCAAATGAAGCTGCGGCGTCTCGTCCAGCGTGGTGAGCGGAATGCCGAGCCGTTCGGCCTGAAGGCGCGTCGCCTCCGAGGTGGGCACGCAGAGCACGTCGAGCCCCGCCGCCACCCTCTCGCCCAAGCCCGCGACGAAGCGGGCGGCGGTGGAGCCGGTGCCGAGCCCAAGCCGCATGCCGTTCTCGACAAGATCGAGCGCGGCGCGGGCGGCGCTCTCCTTGAATTCATCAGCCTTCGACAAAGCTCTCCCCCTCACCCCTCGAGGCCGCCCATCATGACGTATTTGAGCTCCACGAACTCCTCGACACCATGATGGGAGCCCTCGCGGCCGAGCCCGGACTCCTTTACGCCGCCGAACGGCGCAAGCTCATTCGAAACGATCCCTTCATTCACGCCCACGATGCCATATTCCAGCGCCTCGGCGACGCGCCATGCGCGGGAAAGGTCGCGCGTGTAGAAATAGGACGCGAGCCCGAACGGCGTGTCGTTGGCAATCTCGATCGCCGTCTTCTCCTCGCTGAAGCGGAACAGGGGCGCGACCGGGCCGAAAGTCTCCTCCTGCGCAAGCCGCATGTCTGCCCTAACCTCGACGAGCACGGTGGGCTCGAAGAAGGTGCCCCCAAGCGCATGTCGTTTGCCGCCCGCGATCACGCGTGCGCCGTGGGCGACCGCGTCGCAAATATGGGCCTCGACCTTTTCCACCGCCGCCTCGTTGATGAGCGGCCCCTGAGTCACGCCGGCTTCCGTCCCATCGCCTACTTTCAGCTTGGCGACCTCGCGCGCGAGCGTCTCCGCGAAGCGTTCATAGATGCCATCCTGCACCAGGATACGGTTGGCGCAGACGCAGGTCTGGCCCGAGTTTCGAAATTTCGAGGCGAGCGCGCCCGCGACCGCCGCATCGAGATCGGCGTCGTCAAACACGATGAACGGTGCGTTGCCGCCAAGCTCAAGCGATAGCTTCTTCATGGTGCCAGCGGACTGTCGCATTAGGAGCTTGCCGACCTCGGTCGAGCCCGTGAAGGCGATCATGCGCACCATTGGATTCGACGTAAGCTCGCCGCCGATCGCCTCCGCATCACCCGTCACTACGTTGAGCACGCCAGCCGGCAACCCGGCGCGCAGCGCCAGCTCGGCAAGGGCAAGCGCCGAAAGCGGTGTCTCGGGCGCGGGCTTGACCACCGCTGTGCAACCCGCGGCAAGCGCGGGCGAGATCTTGCGGGTGATCATCGCCAGCGGAAAGTTCCAGGGCGTGATAGCACCGACCACGCCAATCGGTTGCTTCAGCACCAGCACGCGCCCGCTCTTTTTCGGCGTCGGGATGATCTCGCCGTAGAGGCGCTTCGCCTCCTCGGCGAAGAACTCGGTGAAGGAGGCGGCATAATCGACCTCGGCGCGCGCCTCGGCGAGCGGCTTCCCCTGCTCCGAGGTCATCAGGAGCGTCAGGTCCTCCTTGTGCTCGCGTTGCAGCTCGTACCAGCGGCGGAGGACGGCCGCGCGCTCCTTGGCGAGCTTGCCGCTCCACGCGGGAAAGGCGCGGTGCGCCGCTTCAATCGCGTCGCGGGTTTCCCCTTGGCCAAGATCGGGCACCCGGCCGATCAACGCCCCCGTCGCGGGATTCCTGACCTCGAGTTTCGGCGTACCGACCCACACGCCGTTGATCAGCCCTTGCTCTTTGACCAGGGAGGGCGCCTTGAGCTGCATGGCCGCTCTCTACGCCGCCGCTCGCCAGCCTGCAAGGCACGTGTGACTCAAGGCGCGCCATGCTGGGACACGCCACCATCGTCTTCGATCTCGACGGCACGTTAGTCACACCGCACCCGATCTGACGAATGCCCTGAACGACGTGCTGACCCGCCGGGGGCATGCCCCGGTCGAGCGGTCGGCGATCCGAGACGCGGTCCGGCGCGGCGCGCGGGTCATGATCGAGGAAGACCGGGCGGGCGGCGGGGAGGACGTGGACCGCATGCTGGCGTAGTTCCTGGTGCATTACGAGGCCAACATCGCCGTCGAGAGCCGCCCCTTCCCCAGCGCTGTCGAGGCCCTCGAGCGGCGCGCCGCCTCGGGCGCGACGCTCGCGGTCTGCACCAACCAAAGCGAGCATATTTCCCGCAGACTCCTGCAAGCGCTTGACCTCGAGCGCTATTTCTCGGCCGAGGGCCGGGCGCGACACTTTCGCCGCCTCGAGGCCCGACGCGGGCCACCTGCTCGGGCACGATTGAACTGGCCGGAGGCCCTAGCGACGCCCTGCTGGTTGGAGACAGCGGCGTCAATTTCATGACCGCGGCCGCCAAGCCCTTCGTGCTGGCGCGCTTCGGCTACGGCCCCGCGCCAAATAGTCTCCGGCCCGGCGACGCCGCCATCGACCATTTCGGGGAGCTTGAGGCGCGCCTTGAAGAAATGGTGCAGGCCCTGGCACAACCCGCACGGGCGTAGGCGCCAAAATCCCGCCGCAGATCGAGCTTATCCGGAATCCCGCCGCTCTCGCAGATAGGCGCTGGCAGCGGGATCGTTCGGTAAGGGTTCGAGAGTCGGACCGAGGGCATTCAAGGAGATGACAATGCTGAGACGTGTCGCGATCGGCGCTTGCTTGATCTGCCTCATGGGCGGAGCGGCTCAGGCCGTCGAGAACAGCGAGATGGAGTGCATCGAGAACCTCGCAAATGCCGAGGAGGCCATGCACCAGAAGATCGAGGCCCAGCAAATCAGCGAAGCCGACGCCGAGAAGCTCAACGAGCTCCTCGACGAGGCCGACGCGCTGTGTACCGAGGGCAAGTTCAAGGAAGCCACCGCGACCCTCGACAAGGTAACGAGCGTGGTCGGCCAGCCGGTGCCGACCGAGGAGCCGATGGAGGAGGCCCCAATGGAAGGCGCGCCGATGGAAGAAGCGCCGGCGGAGGGGGAGATGGCCCCCGACGACCCGATGGAGCAGCCTCAGTAGAGACGATTGGCGCCCGGGCCCGCTTCCACCGGCCGCTTCGCGTTTCGAGTTTCGTTTTTGCCTGGATCAGAGGGAGCCGACCACGGATTGACGGGCCGGCTTCCTTGACTTCTCCCGAACCCAATCGCTAAATCCGAGCCATCAGCGAACTGCGGGCGGTTAGCTCAGCTGGTAGAGCACTGTGTTCACATCGCAGGGGTCACTGGTTCGAGTCCAGTACCGCCCACCATAATTAATAAGTAAATCCAGCCTGTTACAACCAAACCGGTCCTAAAATGGCCGCTCGGGCAACGATCAGGGCAACGCCTGGCAGATTCGAGGAGCAAGCAAATATGAAGCTCTCGGCAGCGGCGAAATTTCAGCCAAGTAGCCACTTAGTCATGGGAATTGAGCGGAACGAGAGCGCCCGTTTCGACAATCTCGATCGGACTTCGCGAGGAATCAATTGGCCGGCAGAGAACCCCCCGGCCAACAGGATACTACGGATGGTCGCGTGACGCTCGCCGATGCCAATGTATCTGGCGCAAAGAACAATGTATCTGGCGCAAAGAAAGTGTGTCTGCCAATTGATAATCCATTTCCGGTCGCCCAGCTCCGCAAGGAAGTGCCTCGCCTCTGCGCAACGATCGTTGGATTGAGGAAATGAGTTGCTCCTGCGGTAGGATCAGGTATGCGACCAGCAAGGACCGCGTCAGCAATCTGAGCGCCACTTCGATATCGACGATCCTCGGGAGTAAGCTTTTCCTTTTCGGCGCGCCGTGTCATCCATGACTCGAACTGCCAAGGATGGGTCACGACTTCTTAATGGTGTCACCCCACTTGCCGCTTTTCTTCCGTGTCAGGATGACATGTGCGACAGCAGCCTTGCCGTTCTCAGCGTCACCCGAAGCTTCAAAGGCGATGGTCCTGATCAGATAATCTCGTTCCTCTGAGGTGAATGTCGGCGGGACAAAGGGTAGTTGCGCGAGCCCTATCTTTTCGAAAGCGGCAGTTCATCGAATGTGGGCAGAAGGCATCGGAATAAAGCTTCAATGTTTGTTTGGTGGACGGGAATCAGGTTCGCCGGAACGAGAGCTGCGACTCTCCCAAACATTGGGCTCTGCCCGGATGCGCGGCACGGTCCGCCATCGACCAGTATGTGTTGAACTGTCTCGGCTTGAGTTCGCCACGCGTCACGGTCCTTACTAAGGTCATTGAGCAGTTCGCGCAGAAGGGAGCCAACTTCCGTGTGACGCTGATCTTAGCTTCTAATATTTCCCGCGAACGCAGGTCCTGTGAACCCGCTTCATTCATGAGTTAGTCACTGCGGAAGCGGCAGGTTGCATGGCTGTAATAAAATGAAGCTTATTGACTCAGGACCACGGTTAAAGAGCTTTACTGCCCCATCGAAAGATACTTCGACGCTGGCGCGCATCGATGAGCAGCCGTTGGTTGGATTCGGCTTGCCCTCTCCAAGCATCTCGATCCTTTCGTAGGTCCTCGATCTGCTCTCGCAAGAGGCTGCCAATGTCCTTCAAAGCGGTGAGTTGCGCCTCAAGCGCGGCTGTTTCAGGTCGTTCGCGAGGCGTTGCGTCTTGTTTCAATGCATTGTTCGCCTCTATTGCGGGGAATACGCGGAACAGTTCGGCCGCATCAACCTGGTAGGTTCCGGTCACCGATTTGCTGGCTGAGATACGCCCGCACTTGATGGC
>JBOHJE010000100.1:0-7863 GCA_050728375.1 Methyloceanibacter sp. | reverse complement strand
GCCGAGGCACTCGCGCAGCATAGAGGCGCCGGCCTTGACCGGCTCGAAGTCCCACCGCGACGTCACATGCATCTGGCAGCCGCCGCAGGTCTGGCGCGCATGCTTTTGGAACGTCGGCTCGAAGGTCACGGCGCGGAAATGGACCCCGTCGACTCCGGCTCGGTTCATGCGCGCGGCCATCTCCTCGCCGTCGATCCACGGCGCGCCGATCAGCTCGAAGGGACGGGTGGTGCCGCGCCCTTCCGACACCATGGTTCCCTCGAACAGCACCGTGCCCGGATAGACGATGGCCGTGTCCAGCGTCGGCATGTTGGGGGAGGGCATCACCCAGGGGAGGTCGGTGCCGTCGAAATACATCTCGCGCGACCAGCCTTCCATGGGGACGATTTCGAGCTCGGCGCCGATCCCGTGATGCTCGTTGAACAAGCGCGCCAGCTCGGCCACCGTCATGCCGTGCCGCATGGGAATGGGAAACTGTCCGACGAAGGACTCGAAACCGGGCTCGAGCATCGGCCCCTCGACCTGGATGCCGCCGATCGGGTTGGGCCGGTCGCAGACGATCACGGGCAGTCCGGCCTTTGCGGCGGCGCGGAGGCAGTTGGCCATGGTGTAGATAAAGGTATAGATGCGCGCGCCGACGTCCTGAAGATCGATGACGAGGACGTCGACAAGATCGAGCATCTCCTTGGTCGGCTCGCGCGTCTCGCTGTAGAGCGAGAAGATCGGCACGTTCCGCCGCTTGTCTTCGCCGTGCGGGCTCTCGATCATATTGTCCTGAAGATCGGAGCGGAAGCCATGCTGCGGGCCGAAGATCGCGGCGAGCCTCCAGTCATTCGAGGCGCCGAGCCTGTCGACCACGTGCCGGTAGGCGTGATCGACGGATGACGGGTTGGCGACCACGCCCACGCGCAGGCCGTTAAGGCGGGACGACGCGATCAGCCGTTCGGAGCCCAGCTTCACGAAGTCACCCAAGTTCAAGCGCGAAGCGAATGGGGCGGATGCCCCGAAATTGAGGATTGCGGCATTAGCTCCCTCCCCTTAGCCTGGCCTGGCAAGGGCTTAACCGGTGTCCGGGCAGGTTTGAATCGCTAAATTCATGCTATGGTAGTCGGCGACGGGGCCGACAGGAAGCCTAAGGGGAATCCCCCAAAATCGTGATGTTTCGACCAGGGGACCAAGCCGGGCCCCGAAGCCGGTTGACGTTTTGCCTTCGGCGCGCTTTGCGTTAGGGCGCATGGTGGAGATCGCATGAGCAAGCCTACAGGGTCTATTCCGGCCTTTATCGATTTGGCCGCACAGCGGCGGCAGATGGGAGACAGGGTAGAGCAGGCCATATCGGCCGTGCTCGAAAGCGGCCAGTACATCCTTGGCCCGGCTGTGGTGGAGATCGAGAGGCAGTTGGCGGCTTTCTGCGGCGCCAAGCACTGCATCTCTTGCGCCAACGGCACCGACGCCTTGCTTCTTGCTTTGATGGCCGAGGGCATCGGACCGGGCGACGCCGTGTTCGTGCCGGCTTTCACCTTCGTCGCCACCGCCGAGGTGGCGGTGCTAAAGGGCGCGACGCCGGTGTTCGTCGATGTGCGCACCAACACCTTCAACATGGATGTCGAGAGCCTCGAAGGCGCCATCGAGGTGGCCAAGAAGCAAGGGCTCAAGCCGCGTGCCATCATCGCCGTCGACCTGTTCGGGCAGCCGGCCGACTATCTCTCCATCCAGAATATCGCCGACGCTCATGGGCTGATCGTGATCGACGATGCGGCGCAGGGCTTCGGCGCGAGCCTCAACAACAAGAAGGTCGGCACGCTCGCCGACTATACGGCGACCAGCTTCTATCCCTCCAAGCCTCTCGGCGGTTATGGCGACGGTGGCGCCATCTTCACCGACGACGAGGGCAAGGCCGAGTTGCTTCTCTCTTTGCGCAATCACGGCAAAGGTCCGAGCCAGAAGGAGACGGAGGAGATCGGCTTGAACAGCCGGCTCGATTCGATCCAGGCGGCCATTCTACTCGAGAAGCTGAAGCTATTCCCGGCTGAGATCGTGTCGCGCCAGGAAGCGGCGAACCGCTACAACGACGCACTCGGCTCCATCGTGAAGGTGCCGGAGCTGATGCCCGGCGCCACCTCGGTCTGGGCGCAATACACCATCGTTACCGAGGCGCGCGACACGCTGGCCAAGACTTGCCGCAAGCACGGCATGCCGACGGCCATCCACTACACGAGCGCGCTGCACACACTTGCCCCCTACCGTCGCTATCCCACGGCGCCGCGAGGCCTGCCTCAGGCGGAGTGGTTGGCCAAGCGGGTCATCAGCCTGCCCATGCACGGTTACCTCACCGCGGCGGCGCAAGAGCTGGTGATCGAGATCGTGTGGGACGGGCTCGGCTCGGCCAATACGAGCGTCGCCGCCGAGTAGGGTTGCATCCAAAGCGGTGCCTTGGAGGGAAAATCCTGATAGCGATAGAGACGATAATCCGGCGCGGAGTTCGCTAGACGCCATGGCAGAGCCGATTCGCACCGCCGTTGTGGGCGCAGGCTATTTCGGGCGCTTCCACGCTAACCACTATGCGCGCAATCCGCGTTCGGAGTTGGTGGCGGTGGTGGATACCGACGAGGCGCGCGCCCGCGCCGTGGCCGAGGAATTCGGCGCCGAGGCGGCCTTCGACTATCGCAGCGCGCTGGGGCGCGTCGACGCCGTGAGCGTGGCGGTGCCGACGCCGCTACACGCCGATATCGCGCGGGACTTGATCGAGGCTGGCCTCCATGTGTTGGTCGAGAAGCCGATCACCGACAGCGTGGAGAGCGCCAACGCGATCACCGCACTCGCGGAGAAGCGCGGCACGATCCTTCAGGTCGGGCATATCGAGCGCTTCTCGGCCGCCTACCGGACGCTCGCCAACATCATCTCCGACCCGCTCTACTTCGAGAGCTACCGCATCGCGCCGTGGAAAGAGCGCGGTGTCGAGGTCGATGTCGTACTCGACCTGATGATCCACGACATCGACATGATCATCGGCCTGGTGGGGTCGCCGGTGACCAAGGTGGACGCCGTCGGCACGCCGGTTCTGGGCAAGCGCATCGATCTCGCCAATGCGCGGATCACCTTCGAGTCGGGCTGCGTCGCCAACGTCACGGCGAGCCGGGTCAGCTACAAGACCGAGCGGCGCATGCGCGTATTCGCGCGCAACCATTATCTCAGTTGCGATCTCGGCGAGCGCCGCATCTCGGGATATCGCTTGCGCGGCGATCCGATGACCGAAGGTCTCGCCGCGATCGCGGCCGAGACGCACGAGATTCCGCAGGAGGACAGCCTCGGCAACGAGATCGAAGCCTTCCTCGACTGCATCGCGAGCGGCAGCAAGCCGCTGGTCGACGGCCATGCCGGGTGCGACGCCTTGCGGGTGGCGAGCATGATCAACAAGAGCATCGCCGAGCAACTCGAGAAGGTGCAGGACCGGGTCGCCCCCCTCCAAGCCGGCGCGAAGGCCGCGGGCAGCTAGCTCACGAGCTGCCGGCGCGCCGCGCAAGGTTAGGCCGACCGCGCGCGCACGATATCCATAACCACCTTGGCCGCTCGCTCGCTCGGGGGTGGCGTCTTCTCGCCCAAGACTTTCACCACGTCGCGGAAGCCGCGGCGCTGCTTCTCGCGTGCTTCGGCAGAGGACAGGAGTTCGTCCAAGGCGGCGGCGAGCCGGGCAGGGGTGCATTCCTCTTGCAGGAACTCGGGCACGATCTCGTGGCCCATGAGAAGGTTGACCAGCGAAGCGTGCTCGACGCTCACGCCCATGCGGCGGACGATGAAGGCGGTCGTGGCGCTGACGCGGTAGGCGACCACCATGGGAACATTGGCGAGAGCAAGCTCGAGCGTCACCGTTCCGGATTTTGCCAGGGCGGCATCGCACGCGGCGAACGCATCAAAGCGCTGGTTGGAATCCGTGACCTGCACGACCGGCATCGGCCACTCAACCGTTGCAGCGCTCATCTCCTCGGCCGCCGACGGCGCGACCGGAATGACCGCACGAAGGCCCGGATGCTTCTCTTTCAGGATCTTGAGCGTGTCGCCGAAAACGGGAAGCATGCGCCGTATCTCGCTCGCCCGGCTCCCCGGAAGGGCGCACAGCACCGGTGCGTCGGCCGGTATGCCGTGACGCTTCCTGAAGGCCGGCCCGTCGCCACGATCGACCGCTTCGATGGCGGGATGGCCCACATAGGTGCAGGGAATTCCGTAAGTCGCAAAGAAGGGGACCTCGAACGGGAGAAGCGCCAGGAGATGATCGATGCGCTTGGCGAGCTTCCGCGCGCGCCCCGAGCGCCACGCCCAAAGCTGCGGGGCTACGTAGTGGATGATCGGAATTTCGGTGTCGCGAAGATGATGCGCGAGCCGTAGGCAAAAGCCGGGCGAATCGACGGTCACGATGGCGTCTGGGTTGAGCCGGCGCGCCGCGTCCTCCGTCTCGTTCAGTCGCTTGATGAGCCGCGGCAGATGCGGAAGAATTTCGGCCAGCCCGATGACGGACAGGTCGTGCATGGGAAAGAGGCTGGTAAGTCCCTGGGCTTCGCTCTGCGGGCCGCCTACGCCCGCAAAGCGTACCTGGCCTCCGGTCTCGGCCTTGATCGAGGCCATGAGATGTCCGGCGAGATTGTCGCCGGACATCTCGCCTGACACGACAAAAATGAGCGGCTTCTGTCGGCTCATGCCACGCTCCACGACACGGGATATCCTCAAACGCCAGCTTTGATTCTTTCGCGGCACGAGTTAGGCCCATGGGGCCGTTTTGCGCTAGGAAATTTCGACGCAGGCGAGTACCGATTGAAAACCGCCGGATCCATGCACGCGTCAGCCGGGAAGGACGTTTTCACCGCCGCTGCATCTACGGTGCCTGCGCCTGCCGCGCCTGCGCGGCCCCGGCTCCAGTCGATCGACCTCATGCGCGGCTTGGTCGTGGCTCTCATGGCTCTCGACCACACGCGGGAGTATTTCAGCGATACTGGGCTAAACCCGCGCCACGTAACCGAGCCGGTCCTGTTCCTCACCCGCTGGATCACGCATCTCTGCGCGCCGACCTTCGTCCTTCTCGCCGGAATCTCGGCCTATCTCTACACCACGCGCGGCAAGACGACCGGAGAAGTGAGCCGCTTTCTGCTAACGCGCGGCCTGTGGCTCATCCTCATCGAGTTCACGCTGATCAGGTTCGGCTGGACCTTCGATCCCAACTTCTTCTACGACCCCGTGGCGGGCATCATCTGGGTCATCGGCGCCTCAATGGTGGCACTGGCCGCAATCATCTACCTGCCGCGTTGGGCGATCCTCGCCTTGGGCCTCGGCATGATCGCCGGCCACAATCTCTTGGATGGCACCGAAGCTGGGAGACTGGGGTCCGCCGCTCCGCTCTGGCATGTCCTGCATGAGCCCGGGCGCATCGGGATCAACCCGCAATTCAGTTTCTACATTCTCTATCCGCTCATTCCCTGGATCGGCGTGATGGCGCTCGGCTACGGGCTCGGCCCGGTGATGCAATTGGAGCCAAGCGAGCGCCGGCACGTCCTGTTCTGGCTAGGCGCCGCTGTCACGCTCGGCTTCATCCTGCTGCGCGCGGTCAATCTTTACGGCGACCCCGGGCCCTGGTCCGGACAAGCGAGCCCGCTCGCCACAGTGCTGTCCTTCATCAATTGCGAGAAATATCCGCCGTCGCTGCTCTACCTGATGATGACGCTTGGCCCCGCGCTGATGCTGCTCTCGGTAAAGGAGCATACGCGAGGCCGCATCGCGGACTGGCTGACGGTCTACGGTCGCGTGCCGTTCTTTTTCTATGTGGTGCACATCTATCTCATCCACCTGCTGGCGGTCGCCGCCGGTCTGGCGTTGACGGGCAAGTTCGAGATCGGCGAGTCTGGCGTCGATCTCGGGCTCCCGGCCGTCTATCTCGTCTGGCTCGTGGTGCTCGTCCTGCTCTACCCGACGTGCCGCTGGTTTGCGGCCCTCAAGCAGCGCCGCCGCGATTGGTGGCTGAGCTATCTCTGAGCGAGAGAGCGGGTATGCCTCAAGTCAGGCTTTTGGCGTAGAGGTCGGTGCGGCGGTCGCGGAAGAAGCCCCAATCGGCGCGGTAGCTAGCGATCTCGTCGAGATCGAAGCTCCGCACCAGCATGCCTTCCTCGTCCTCGCCGAGGCTGCCGACGATCTCGCCCGTATGGTCGGCGACGAAGGAGTAGCCGTAATATCTCTGGCTCGTCCCGTCATTCTCCTCTAGGCCGATGCGGTTCGCGGCGATCACCGGCACGGCGTTCGCCACCGCGTGGCCCTGCATGGCGCGCTGCCACCGCTCATGCGTGTCGACCGCCTCTTCGTAGGGCTCCGAGCCGATGGCCGTCGGGTAGAGAAGAAGCTCGGCGCCTTCCAGCACCATGGCGCGCGCGGCTTCCGGGTACCATTGATCCCAGCAGATGCCCGCGCCGATCACGCCATGTTTCGTGCGCCACGCCTTAAAGCCGGTGTCGCCGGGGCGGAAATAATATTTCTCCTGGTAGCCGGGCCCGTCGGGGATGTGGCTTTTGCGGTAGACCCCGAGGATCTCGCCGTCGGCGTCGGCGATCGCTATGCTGTTGTAGTGGCGCGGGCCGTCCTTCTCGAAGAAGGAGATCGGAATGACGACGCGAAGCGTGCCGGCAAGCTCGGCGAGAGCGAGCACCGCCGGATGGCTCCCCACCGGGTGCGCGGTGTCGAACCATTTCGGGTCCTGCCGCGTGGGGAAGTAGATGCCCTGGAACAGTTCGGGCGGCAGCACCACCTGCGCGCCCTGACCGGCGGCCTCGCGAATCAGGCTCTCGACCTTGGCGATGTTGGCGGCCATGTCCGGGCCGAAGGCCGCCTGAACAGCCGCGACGGCGATCGTGCGTTTCCCCATCTAGGCCGGCTCCTGAAGGGTGATGCAGTGGAACGAGCCGCCGCCGTCGTCGCCCGCCCCGAGAAGAC
This sequence comes from Methyloceanibacter sp., assembly GCA_050728375.1. GTDB lineage: Bacteria > Pseudomonadota > Alphaproteobacteria > Rhizobiales > Methyloligellaceae > Methyloceanibacter. The sequence goes on along the minus strand of JBOHJE010000100.1, from coordinate 897 downwards.
CATGCGAGGGGAGGCCGATCACCTTGCGGCCGGGAAACACATCGCGCAACGCATCGATGGCCGCCATGGCGGTCGCCGTGCGATAGACTGGCACCACGACCAAGCCGTTGGCGATGACGAAATTCATGTGCGAGGCGGGCGCGATCTCGCCGTGATCGTTGAGCACGCGGCCCGGTCCCGGGATGCGGAGGACCTCGAGCCTGCCGCCCAACGCATCCGTCTCGCAGGCGAGACGGCGGGCTATCGCGTCGAGAACTTCCGCGTTCGGATCGTCCGCACCGGCCGGCGACTGGCAGACCACACGGCCCGGGCCGACGAAGCGGGCGATGTTGTCGACATGGCCGTCGGTATGGTCGTTGGCGAGTCCGTCGTCGATCCAGATGATCTTCCGTGCGCCGAGCGCGTCGGTGAGAGTGTCTTCCGCCTGCTCCTTGGTCCAGCCGTTGCGGTTCGCATTGAGCAGCGTCGGCCGCGTCGTGAGCACGGTGCCTTGGCCGTCATGGTCGATGGCGCCCCCCTCAAGCACATAATCGAAATGGCGCATCTCGATGCCGGCGTGTCTGGCGATGTCGTCGCCGACCGTGTCGTCGCCAACCAGGTCGAACTTGCCGCCCCAGCCGTTGTTCTTGAAGCGAAGGGCCAGAGCGCCGCGCTCGCCATGCGCAAAGATCGGGCCGGTGTCGCGAAGCCAGATATCGCCATAGGCGCCCGGCACGATCTCGGCGGCGTCGCCGAGGGCGGCGCGGGCGGAGATCTCGGCCTCGGCTCCGTTAACCAAAAGCCTCACGCGGCTGGTTTCGCTCAGCGCGCGCACCAAGGCCGCCACCTCGCGGCGCGGCGTGTCGAGATCGCCGTTCCACTCGGCGGCGTCTGCGGGCCAGGCCATCCACACGGCCC
>JBOHJE010000099.1:0-8488 GCA_050728375.1 Methyloceanibacter sp. | reverse complement strand
ATTACCCGGAGGTCGTGAGCTTCCTGAAAGCGCTGCCGCCGAAATGCTTCGTGGTGGATGGCGAGCTCGCCATCTCGCTCGACGGCACGCTCTCCTTCGATGCCCTGCAACAGCGCATTCATCCTGCCGAAAGCCGCATCAAGAAGCTTTCCGTCGAGACCCCCGCCATCCTCATCCTGTTCGACATGCTGCTCGGTCCCAAGAACAAGAGCCTCATCGAGGCGCCGCTCACGACCCGGCGCGAGGCGCTTGAAAGCTTCTACAAGGCAGCGGGCGACACGGAGAATTTGAAGCTCTCGCCGTCGACGTCGGAAGATGAGGGCGCGCGCCGCTGGCTCGAAGAGGCGCGCGGTTCGCTTGACGGCGTGATCGCCAAGCTTCTGGACGGCGCCTATCTGCCGGGCGAGCGAGCCATGCTCAAGGTCAAGCGGCTGCGCACTGCGGACTGCGTGGTCGGCGGCTTCCGCTATGCCGCCGGCAGCCGCCTGGTGGGCTCGCTGCTGCTCGGCCTCTACGACGCGGAAGGCGAGCTCGACCATGTCGGCTTCACCGCCACCATCACAAACGCCGAGCGCCCGGCCTTGACCAAGGTGCTCGAAGCGCTTGCCGCCGAGCCCGGATTCAGCGGCAAGGCGCCCGGAGGACCGAGCCGGTGGAGCACGGAGCGCACCGGAGAGTGGGAGCCTGTCCAGCCGAAGCTCGTGGTCGAGGTCCGCTACGACCACGTCACCGGAGACCGGTTCCGGCATGGCACCAAGCTCGTGCGCTTCCGCCCCGACAAGGCGCCCCGGCAATGCACCTTCGAGCAATTGCGGCCCGCCTCGGCTCCGGAAACGGTCGAGGAAGTTCTCGGATAATGCCGGCGATGAATACCAAGCGGCCGCGTCATTCCCCAAGACGGCTCCGTGTCGCGCGGCACTAAGCCTCGCGACGTTCTTGCGCGGGGATCGGCCAAACAGAGGCCGGAATGGAGGAGAAACTCTCAGCCAACTTGGAGAGGAAATCTTCAAGGATGATCGTCCCCAATCGGGAAAGGAGTCCGCCATGAAAAAGTACCTGATCGCCAGCCTGGTCGTCGCAGGCCTAGTGAGCCCCGCTTTCGCCGGCTGGGTTCTATGTCGCCCAGAACACCAAGAACCAGAAGTGTTCGATCGTCTCGGCGAAGCCGGACGGCCACACGCTCACCATGCTTGGCGCTGAAGGCTACAAGACGAAGGCGGAGGCTCGGGCCGCGATGAAAGGCATCGCCGAGTGCAAGGCGTGAGCCTCGCCTCATTGTGGCTCGACTGATGAGACTTGGGCGCCGTGGGCACCGGGTGCCCGGTCCATCCGCCGTCGCGCATCTCCATTCGACCCCTGAATGGGCCCATTTTGCTTTCTAAGACGGGGCGCCGGGGAATGCGCGGGGCTTTCCGAGGTCTTGACGAAGCCAGCCGCGTGCCCAACAAACGGGGCATGGCGCAAACCCCGCCCAAGAAGCTCCTGATCAAAACCTTCGGCTGCCAGATGAATGCGTACGATTCCGAGCGCATGGCCGAGGCGCTTCAGCCTGCGGGCTACCAGCTCACCGAAGATGCCGCGGAGGCCGACCTCGTCATCCTCAATACCTGCCACATCAGGGAGAAGGCGGCCGAGAAGGTCTATTCGGAGCTTGGCCGCGTGCGCCAGGCGAAGGAGCGCCGCAAGCGCGCGGGCCTCGAGACGATGGTCGCCGTCGCAGGCTGCGTCGCGCAAGCCGAGGGGCGCGAGATCATCAATCGCGCGCCGGTTGTGGATATCGTCGTCGGGCCGCAGAGCTATCATCGCCTCACCGATCTTGTCGCCGCGGCGGCTTCAGGCGGGGTCGGCATGGTCGAGACCGAATTCCCGGCGGAGGACAAGTTCGCGCATCTGCCCGCGCGCCCCGAGGGCAAGAGGGGGGTTTCGGCCTTCGTCACTGTGCAGGAAGGCTGCGACAAATTCTGCACGTTCTGCGTGGTGCCTTATACGCGGGGCGCCGAATATTCGCGTCCACCCGCCGAGATCGTGGCCGAGGTCGAGCGGCTCGCAGCGCGCGGCGTTCGCGAGATCACCCTGCTCGGGCAGAACGTCAATGCCTATCACGGCGAGGCAGGGGACGGCGTGTGGCAGCTCGCAAGGCTGTTGCGCCGGCTGGCTGCGATCCCCTCGATCGAAAGACTGCGCTACACCACGAGCCACCCGCGCGACATGGACGATGAGCTGATTGCCTTGTTCGGCGATGAACCCAAGCTCATGCCTTACCTGCACCTGCCGTTCCAGGCGGGCTCCGACCGCATCCTGAAAGCCATGAACCGCAAGCACACTGCCGCGGAATACGAGGAATTGATCGGGAAGGCGCGTACGGCGCGCCCCGACATCGCGCTGTCGACGGACATCATCGTCGGGTTCCCGGGCGAGACCGACGAGGACTTCGAGGCGACGCTGGGGCTTGCCGCCCGGGGCCGCTTCGCCCAAGCCTTCTCCTTCAAATACAGCGCCCGGCCCGGCACGCCGGCCGCAAGCCATGAGGGACAGGTGCCGGAGCCCGTAAAAGAGGAGAGGCTGGCCGCCCTGCAAGCCTTGCTCGGAGAAAGCCGCCACAGCTTCGACAGGCAGACCGTCGGCCGCAGGCTCACGGTGCTCTTCGAAGGTAGCGGCCGGAAACCCGGGCAGATCGCTGGGCGTTCACCCTATCTACAGGCCGTCTACGTCGAAGGGCCAAAGGCGCTCATTGGCACTCTCGCAGAGGTTGACATCCTGGCCGCCGGACCGAACAGTCTTACCGGTGTCATCAATTCGGGGTTTGAATGGCGCGAGCCAGTTCGGGCGGCCGTGTGACCAGCAAGGCCAGCCTTCGGAAAGCTTCATTGGCACGCGGGCGTGGAGCAGCAGCGAAACCCCAGACGGGGGCGCAGGCCAATGGTAGCGGAGAGCCGATCGTCGTGTTTTTCGGCGACATCCGGCTCGTGCGCGATCTCCTGGGCGATTACGACGCAAATCTCGCCGTGCTGGAGGATCGCCTCGGCGTGGAGGCGGTCGTGAACGGTAACGCCGTGAGCCTGCGCGGTCCCGAAACCTCCTGCGCCACGGCGAAGTCCGTGCTCGAGCAGCTATATGGCCGCCTTGCGCAAGGCGAGATGATCGGTGTCGGCGAGGTCGTCGGCGCCATCCGCCATGCGCGCACCGCGAAGTCGAACGATGACATCGAGCCTGACACGACCGTGCCGACCGCGCAGCAGATCCGCACGCGCAAGCGCCTGATCACGGCGCGCACGCCGGCGCAAAGCGCCTATCTCGATTCGCTCCAGCGCAACGACCTCGTCTTCGCCACGGGTCCGGCCGGAACGGGCAAGACGTATCTTGCAGTCGCCTTTGCCGCGGCCTGCCTCGAAAACGGCAGATGCGATCGCTTGGTCCTGTCGAGGCCCGCTGTCGAGGCCGGCGAGCGGCTCGGCTTCCTTCCCGGTGATATGCGCGAGAAGGTCGATCCTTATCTGCGGCCTCTGTACGATGCGCTCTACGATGTGCTGGCGCCGGAGCGCGTCGAGCGTGGCCTTGCCACCGGCGTCATCGAGATCGCACCGCTCGCCTTCATGCGCGGCCGCACGCTCTCCCATGCTATTGTCATTCTGGATGAGGCGCAGAACTGCACGCCAGTTCAGCTCAAGATGTTCCTGACGCGGCTCGGCGAAAACAGTAAGATGATCGTGACGGGCGATCCCACGCAGGTCGATCTGCCGCCGGGCCAGGACTCGGGTCTGCTCGAGGCGATCAGCATTCTCGAGGACATCGACGAGATCGACCATGTCGCCTTCACCAAGGCCGATGTCGTGCGCCGGGAGCTCGTGGGCCGGATCGTCGAGGCTTACGAGGCCGCACCGCCTAAGGGTGGCCGCAATGTCTGAAGGTGACCCTAGGCGCAACACCGCGAAGCCGCGGCCGAACCCAACGCTTGTCATCGAGGTCGTCCGGCACGCCGACGCGTGGCGCGCCATAACCGACGTTCTCGTCGAGCGCGCTGGGGTGGCTGCGTTCGCCGCCGCCGGGTCCGGCAGGCCAGACCCTTGCGAGATCACCGTGCTGCTGACGGACGACGCCGAAATGCGCGGCCTCAATCGCACGTGGCGCGGCAAGGACAAGCCCACCAACGTCCTGGCGTTTCCGGCCGGCGATGAGACTCAGCCGGGCAACCTCGGCGACATTGCTCTCGCCTACGAGACGGCGGCCACTAAAGCCCGCGACGAGAACATCCAACTCGGCGACCACGTTACCCACTTGGTGGTCCACGGCGTGCTTCACCTCCTCGGCTTCGATCACATGGACGACGCCGAGGCGGAGCAGATGGAGGAACGCGAGAGACAGGCGCTGGCGGCGCTGGGCATTCCCGATCCCTATGCGGGCGAGGAAGCGGCTAGATTAACGGAGGTATCAACATGAGCAGCGGCGGCCCGGTGGCCGATCAGGAACTCGAAGCGGAACAGGCGCGACGCGCCGACGAAGAGCAGTCCTGGTTTGAGCGTCTGCTCCAGACATTCGGCCTCGGCGAGGAGCCGGATCTGCGCGAGCTCATCGAGGATGCGCTCGCCCGCAGCGAGAGCGATAGCTTCACCGCGCAGGAGCGCAGCATGTTACTGCGCATTCTCAGGTTCGGCACCCTGACGGTGGAGGACGTGATGGTGCCGCGCGCGGACATCATCGCCGTCGAAGACACGGTCAGCATCGACGAGTTGATGCACGTGTTCAGAAAGGCCGAGCACTCCCGCCTTCCCATCTATCATGAGACGCTCGACGACCCGCGGGGCATGGTCCACATCCGCGATCTCATGTCGTGGATCACGTCGGCGGCGGAGACGGTGCCGGAGAATGGGCTCGATCTCGGCAAGGTCGACCTGAAGCGAACCATCACCTCCATCAACATCGCGCGCGAGATCATCTTTGTGCCGGGGTCCATGCCGGTCCTCGATCTCCTGCTCAAGATGCAAACGACCCAGCTCCACCTTGCTCTCGTGGTCGACGAGTACGGCGGAACCGACGGCCTCGTGTCGATCGAGGATCTGGTCGAGGAGGTGGTCGGCGAGATCGCCGACGAGCATGACGTCGAGGACGAGCCGATGATCCGCGTCGATCCGCGCCTCGGTCTGGTTGCCGATGCGCGCATGCCGATCGAGGATCTAGAGGATCGCCTCGGCACGGAGCTCGTTACGGGCGACCCGGACGAAGATATCGACACCGCGGGCGGCCTGGTGTTCTCGATCGCCGGCCGCATCCCCGAGAAGGGCGAAACCGTGCGCCACCCGAGCGGCGTGGCGTTCGAGGTGCTCGACGCCGGTCCGCGTCGCCTCAAGAAGCTCCGCATTCATCTGCCCGCCACCTCCAAAAATTCCGACGCCGAGAGTTGACCCGCGCCGCTACCTGGTTTGCGGAACTGAAGGGCGCGCGCCGGGCACTCCTGACGGCGCTTCTCGGCGCGGTCTCGGTGCTCTCCTTTGCGCCGGTGCACGCATGGTTTGTGCTGTTTCTCACCTTCGGAGCACTTCTCTGGCTGCTCGACGGCTGCCAGACGCGGCACCAAACCTTCGCCTCGCGCTTGAGATGCGCGAGCCTGACCGGGTTCTGGTTCGGCTTCGGCTATTTTCTGGCCGGGCTCTATTGGGTCGCCGAAGCCTTTCTCGTGGAGCCGTGGCGGCATGGCGGGCTGCTGCCCTTTGCAATGATCATCCTGCCCGGGGGCATGGCGCTCTACTTCGCCGCCGCCTGCGCCCTTGCCATGCTGATGTGGCTCCCCGGCGCGGGCCGAATATTCGCGTTGGCCATTGCCTTCGGGCTTGCCGAATACGCCCGGGGGCACGTGCTCACGGGTCTACCCTGGAATCTGATCGGCTACGGGATGCTCTCGAATGGGCCGTTGATGCAGTTCTCAGCGTTACTCGGCGTGTACGCGCTCAGCTTCGTGGCGGTTCTTCTGTTCGCCGCACCCGCTTCGGTCTGGGCGCCGGAAGGTTCACGCCCGACATCGAGGCGCGCGAGCGCGGCGCTTGCGGCCGTCCTGCTCGCAATTTTCGGCCTCGGCTATCTATGGGGCCAGAACAGACTCGCGACCACCCAAGTCAGCGACACCGGCTTGCGGGTACGTATCGTTCAGGCGGCCATCGATCAGGCGAATAAGTGGAGGCCCGAGAACAGCGCCGAAATCTTCGACGATTATCTTGATCTCACTAAGTCCCCGGGCCTTGCGAATGTCGACCTCGTCATTTGGCCCGAGACGGCCGTGCCCTTCCTTCTCGCCGACACGCCGGACGCACTGACGGCCGTGGGCGACGCCCTTCCGTCGGGGACCTCGCTGCTCGTAGGCTCGGCGCGGCTCACCGAGGAACGTGACGCGGAAGGAACGCTCGGCGCCCAGCGCACCTACAACAGCCTGCTGGTTATCGGCGACTCCGGCCAAGTCCTGGGCACCTACGACAAGATCCATCTCGTGCCGTTCGGCGAGTATCTGCCGTTCCAGGATTTTCTCGAAAGCCTCGGCGTCATGCAGCTCACGGGTGTGCGCGGCGGATTCAGCGCCGGGAAAGGTCCGCGGCTTTTGCCGATTCCGGGCGCGCCGCCGGCAAGTCCGCTCATCTGCTACGAGATCATCTTCCCCGACGACGTCACCGATGACGCCGAGCGGCCGGGCTGGCTTCTGAACGTCACCAACGACGCGTGGTTCGGCTCGAGCGCTGGACCGTATCAGCATTTCCAACAGGCCCGCGTCCGCGCCGTCGAGCAGGGCTTGCCGGTGGTCCGCGTAGCCAATACCGGAATCTCGGCGACGATCGATTCCTACGGACGGATTCTCGGCGAGATCGGTCTCGGCGAGAAAGGCATCCTGGACACAAAATTACCCAGAGTGGGCCCCTCGACTCCTTTCGCCGCGTACGGAACTACTCTCGAAATCTGTGTGCTCGCGCTTTTGATCATGGCGTGGATTACTTGCCGCGTGGTTCTATTAACGAGGGCGCCCCGCAAGGCGGAGGTGCGGCCCTAGCACGCTTGACGCAGCGTGCGGCAGCCCCCTATGAACAATACCTCGAATGGGAAAATTTTCGTCAACATTTTCGGTCAGCTTCTCTTTTTGGGGATCATGACTCTAATACGAGTGAGCGAATGGCAGGTAAAAAGCCGAACCCGGTGGACGCGCATGTGGGAAGCCGGGTGAGACTACGCCGCATGTTGCTGGGCATGAGTCAGGAACGTTTGGGCGAGAGTATGGGACTCACCTTTCAACAGGTGCAGAAATACGAGAAGGGTGTGAACCGCATCGGCGCGAGCCGGCTGTTCCATATCTCCAAAATTCTCGATGTCCCCGTGCAGTTCTTCTTCGAGGAAGCACCGCATAGCGGCGATGGAATCCGCGGTCCCGGGATGGCCGAGCCGGATTCGGAGGCCTTTATTCTGGAGTTTCTGAATAGCCGCGAGGGCCTCGAGCTGAACCGCGCATTCGTCAAGATCGGCAATGCGAAGGTCCGCAAGAGCGTGGTCGATCTGGTCCGCGCCTTGAGCTCAGGCGACGACACTGCCTGATTTGACACGACCGATTCCCGGAACTTGACCTCCAGCCTAATGGTTGCAAGAACCGGGCGCGGCCGCTCCTGGCCGACCAGCCAGCAGGGAGTGCGAAGTGTCTCGGGCAAACTACCTCTTCACCAGTGAGTCTGTGTCGGAAGGCCACCCCGACAAGGTGTGCGACCGCATCTCAGACGCCATCGTGGATCTCTATCTGGCGGCGGATCCCTACTCCCGCGTGGCCATCGAGACGCTGGTGACAACCAACCGCATCGTCATGGCCGGCGAAGTGCGCGGCCCAGAGACCGTCACGCCCGAGACCATCGAGGAAGCCGCCCGCCGCGCAGTGCGCGAGATCGGCTACGAGCAGAAAGGCTTCCACTGGAAGAACGCCGAGTTCGAATATTACGTGCATGAGCAGTCCGCCGACATCGCCCGTGGCGTCGACGCCAATGCCGAGAGTAAAAAGGACGAGGGTGCCGGGGATCAAGGCATTATGTTCGGCTATGCCTGCCGCGAGACCGAGCCGCTCATGCCGGCGCCGATCTTCTATGCCCACCGCATCCTGCACGAGATGTCGAAGGCACGGCATTCGGGCCGCGCGCCTGAGCTGGGTCCCGACGCCAAGAGCCAGGTCACGCTAGCTTACGAGGACGGCAAGCCGGTACGCGCGGATTCCATCGTGGTTTCCACCCAACACGGCGAGGATGTGAGCCAGAATCGCATCAACGAGATCGTGCGCGGCTTCGTCGACGAGGTGATGCCCAAGGGCTGGATCGGGAACGACACCAGGTTCTACGTCAATCCCACCGGGCGTTTCGTCATCGGCGGTCCCGACGGGGACTCTGGCCTCACGGGACGCAAGATCATCGTCGACACTTATGGAGGAGCCGCGCCGCACGGCGGCGGCGCCTTCTCGGGCAAGGACCCGACCAAGGTGGAT
>JBOHJE010000098.1:0-8017 GCA_050728375.1 Methyloceanibacter sp. | reverse complement strand
ACTGATTAGGATCACCAGGCATGTGGCGCCTCCTATCCACACACCCCGTCTGCTTCGATTTGATGCCAGTATGAATATCGAGTCAATTGCAGAGTCAGCGCTTTGACGAATACAGCGGCGAAAAAGGACGCCGGCCGAAGCCGACGCCCCGCATCTCCTGGCCTTAGGGCACCGTCTTTATGTCAGAGGTCAAAATCCTAGCCGCTCGCTCAGGGAACGTTTCAACGAACCACTCGGCAAGCTCGTTAGGAGTGTTAGGCCATCCGTCCGAGGCCTTTCGGCGCACGCCGGTCGGCTCACCCTTCTCATCAACGAGCACCTCCCAGTCTTCGTGAACCTCAGCGGCGGCAAACAGAAGCGCGACGTCACAGGCTAACTTTTGCATTAGCATCTGCATCTCCTGTCCCGAGTCAGTGCGCCCGATAATCGGGAGGTTGTGAATCGTCGTTGTCCGGGAAGCGCAGCCGAAAGACGATGGAGGACTGACTATGAGCGAAGTCGAGTTGCTCGGTCAGCGCCTTCAAGTGCGACCACACTGGCGTTTCGTCGCCACTCCCAACGGGGCTATCTTGATTGCCCTCAAATGGGCTGTGGCACTTTCGAGAAAGCCCTCGATGGCTGCCAGGTCACCAGCAAATTGTTTCATGACCGCACCTCCTCCGCGCGGTAGCAACGTCCCATGCCGTCGAGGATGGCAAATATCTCTGCCTTCCACTCGTCCGGATAAGCGTGGGGGTATTTGTCCCAATCGACGTCATGCGTCCTGGTGCTTATCCACCAAACCGGATCGGTTATGCGAGCGTGCGTGTCGAAGATGCCTTGCGTGCAGTGCGGATCGGCACCGCAGGCCATCGCCGCATCGACCCATTCTTGCGGTGAATTCGTCTGGATCATTCATCCCTCCATAGGTTGCGGAGGGCTGACGAGTGCCAAGCACGGGATTCAATGTTATGGGGGCTGTGGTCATTCGCTAACCTCCACGGGTTTGCGTTTGGCAAGTCGTGGCGCCTCGGGTGGCAGACCCGGGGCGTCGCGCGCATAATGCCATAACCCGCGAGAGGCGTCGCGGTGAATATTCTCAGCGATCGAGCTGCTGGGTCAGCGCCGCGATACCGTCATAAGTCCAACGGTGGTCGAGCTGCTTGCTCGCGAAGCTCCTTAAGCTCGCGGGCCATCTTGTTGACCTTATCGGCGGTTGATCCAACCACGATCAGGATTGCGAACACGAACAGCGGGGCCATGTCCGCAAAGAACCTGGCGATGGAGTCGCCTATCGCTTCCATAGTGAGTCCTCCCTACCTGAGTTGCTGAAGTAGTTTCCGAGGCCCCCGGCGCCGCATTTTGCGGACACAGCGTGGACACGAGAGTTGCTGTGGGCCGTCTCCACCTGATCGGCTGACGCCAATCCCGCTAATGCGTTGATTTTATGGAATTTTCTGGTGCCCCAGGCCGGACTCGAACCAGCACGTCCTTGCGAACAACAGATTTTGAGTCTGCCGCGTCTACCAATTCCGCCACTGGGGCACGGGCCGGAACATGGGGTAAGGCGAAAGCGCGGTCAACCGCGATGCATTCCGTCAATTGGGGGCGCGGCGGTGCGGCTTAACGAGGCCTCTCAGGACCGCAAGCGCCAGGGCGATTAGCACGGCGGCAGGCATCAGAAGCGCCTCGGGCGAGCCCATGGTCCACAGGGTCGCGCCGGTGACCGCGCACCAAAGCAACGGAATCGGCAGAAACTCCCAGCGGAGGCGATCGGCGGCCACAAGGGCGCCAAGCGTGGCAAGCACAGTCGGGTCCGGGGTGATGCCGAATATCTCCATGCCCGTCCAGGGCCTGCCGAGCAGCGGGCCGATCAGCGGCTGAAGAAGAAGCGCGAATACGAGCAAGGCAAGACCCAGCTTTTGCAACGGCCCAAGCGGCGCGGTGAAAATGAGCCTGCCGGCGGCGGTGCCGGACAGAAGGAGCAGCGCCGCTTGCGCCCCGAAGATCCAGGCGAAATACGGAGCGGCCAAGTTGATCCCGCTATAACGGTCCGCGAAATAAGCCCAGGCAACAAATCCCCAAGCCAGCGCCAGCAACGCGGCGATGGTGCGGCCGGCCCCATGCGGGCGCCAGAGGATCAGGCCGAGGATGGCGCAGCCCGCGATCAGCGCGGCGATTTGCGCCGGCCAGACTGCCGCGTTATGGAGCTCGAACAGCCGGTAAAAGGTCACCGGCGAGAACATCAACAGGTCCGCCGGCCGGTAAGTCCACCATTCGGACATCAAAACTGCTCGACATACGCGACCATCCGGCGGCGCATGGTCTCGTCGGGGAGGGGAGCGCGCGCCGCATCCATGTTCTCACGCACATGCGAGACCTTGGAGGTCGCGGGGATGGCGCAGGTGACGGCCGGATGCGAGACGATGAATTTCAGAAGAAACTGGGCCCAGTTCGCGGCGCCGATCTCGCCGGCCCAACGCGGCAGCTTCTCGCCTGCGAGGCATGCGATCAGCGCGCCCTGCCGGAATGGCCTATTGGCGATGACGGCGATGCCTTTGTCCTTGGCCAGAGGCAGAAGCCGGTCTTCGGCCTTGCGGTCGGCGATATTGTAGGTGAGCTGCACGAAGTCGAGCTTCTGCTTCCGCATGATCTTCTCGAGCTTGTCATGGCGGCGCCCATGCGAGGTGGTGACCCCGACATAGCGAAGCGTGCCGGCGGCCTTCATGGCGAACAACGTGTCGAGATGCGCTTCCCAGGACAGCAGATTGTGGACCTGAAGGAGGTCGAAGCGCTCGATCCCCCAATGTTGGCGCGACTGCTCGATCTGCTCTGGCCCATCGTCGCCGGAGGAGATCCAGACCTTGTCGGCGGCGAACAGCACCTTGGGAGAGCCGAGTTTCCTGAGCCCGTAGCCGATGACCGACTGTGCGGAGCCATACATCGGGGACGAGTCGATCATGCAGCCGCCTTCGGCGAAGAACGCGCGCATGACTTTGGCGCACTCATCGCGGGCGACCGGGTCCTCACCAACATTGAAGGTGATCCAGCTGCCGAGGCCGACCAGCGGTAGCGCCTCGCCGCTCGATGGAATCGGCTTGGTGAGGGGTCTCGGCTCAGCGCCAGCCGGGGCACGAAGGAGGAGTGCCGTAGCGGCAAGAGATCTGAGAAACGTGCGCCGGGTGAGACTCATGTCGAAATTCTACCGAAGAGGCGGCCAACGAACGGTAAGTCGCGCTGATGAAGGTAGTTCCCTGAGACGGAGAATGAAGATGACGAAATTGCCGGGCGCCGGCATACACCTCGGACCAACTGCTCCCTGTCGAAGCGAGCGCCATCAGGTGACGGTCGATGCCTTCACCCAGGCGCTGACAATCCGCTGCTTTCAAAACATGTCTTTGCCGAATCAACTTTCACGACCTTTGGCTGGAACGCGATACATCAAACAAGGTGCATCGCGGATATTGTGAAGCGTAATACCCCCGACGGGACGACCATCGCATTCATCGGAATGACGCGTCCCGGCTGAAAATATTCTTGGTAACAATTCGCGGCTCGAGGCATGCGCAGCCGCGTGCCGCGGCAGATCGCGCGCGGATAGTATCGAGACAATAGACAAGGAGGCGGTCCCCCGTTAAGCAGGCGGCATGTTGCGGGGCCTCTACGACAGGGTCATCAAGCTTTCCGAGAGCCGCCAGGCGCTGCCTACGCTGGCGGCCGTCTCTTTTGCCGAAAGCTCGTTTTTCCCGGTTCCTCCCGACGTAATCCTGGTGCCCATGGCCCTGGCGCAGCCGCAAAAAGCGCGGCTCTATGCGCTGGTCTGCACCATCGCCTCGGTGCTGGGCGGCATTCTCGGCTACGCCATCGGCGCCTTTCTCTACGACACGCTCGGCAAATGGCTGATCTCGCTTTACGGCTATGGCGAGGGCGTCGAGGCCTTCCGCGCGGCGTATGCCGAGTGGGGCGCCTGGATCATCCTGATCAAGGGCATGACGCCCATCCCCTATAAGATCGTGACCATCGCCTCGGGCTTCGCCGGCTACGACTTCTTCATGTTCGTGGTGCTGTCCACTATCACGCGGGGCGCGCGCTTCTTCCTCGAAGCAGAGCTGTTGCGGATCTACGGGGAGCCGATCCGCGGCTTCATCGAGAAGCGGCTGACGCTTGTGACGACGGCCTTCCTCGCGGCCATTGTCGGCGGGTTTTTGATCGCCAAATACGCTTTCTGAGCAAGGGCGCGGCCGATGCTGGCTTTGGCGAGACATCCACGACCGGTGATGGTCATAAGCGGTGCGATCTTCCTCATCACGGTCGCCACCATTCTTGCCGCACTCACCTTCGATCATCTGGGCGGCTATGCGCCTTGCCCACTCTGCCTTCAGCAGCGCTACGCCTATTATTTCGGGGTGCCGGCCGCGGCCGCCGCATGGATCGCGGCGCGGCTTGGCGCGACCGGCTCGGCGCGGATCCTGCTCGTGCTGATCGCGCTTGCCTTCCTCATCAATGCGGGGCTTGGCAGCTACCACAGCGGCGTTGAATGGAAGTGGTGGTCCGGCCCCGAGACTTGCGCAGGGGGCGCCGAGCTCGAATGGGGTGAGGGCGGTCTCTCGGAGCAGCTCGAGACTGCGCGCGTGGTCCGCTGCGACAAGGCTCCGTGGCATTTCCTCGGGCTGTCTTTCGCGGGCTGGAATGCTGTGATTTCGCTACTGCTCGGCGCCCTGGCTATCTTCGGCGCCACTCGGACCCGCTAGACTGGGTCACGTAAAATTCAAGCGAGGTGACTGGCCTTAGCAATGCCGGTGTTGCTACACCCAAGGCACAATATGGGAGGATGAAAGATGCATCTCCATCGCGCTCTTTTCGCCGGACTCCTCGCTCTTGTCATGGCGGTTGGCTCCCTTTCGGCCTTGGCGGCCGAGTGGACGCCGTTCACGGAAGCTGCCTTCGCCGACGCGCAGAAAGAGGGGAAGCCGATCCTGGTCCACGTGTTCGCGCCCTGGTGTCCTGTGTGCAAGGCACAGGAGCCGATCCTTCAGCAACTCACCGAGGATCCCAAGTTCAAAGACTTGGTCGTGTTCAAGATCGATTTCGACACGCAGAAGGATGCCGTGCGCGAGTTGAACGCGACCTCACAAAGCACCTTGGTCGTCCTCAAGGGTAGCGAGGAGAAGGGCCGGTCGGCCGGCGATACCAGCGCCGGCTCCATCAAGGCGTTGCTCGACCAGGCGCTTTAGCCTTTCGCGAGGCCGTTTAGATGACTGCAACCCTTTGGATTGCAATGCTCGCAGGGGTCCTCTCGGCCCTTTCTCCCTGCGTGCTACCGCTCCTGCCGATTGTGCTCGGCACGGCGCAGAGTGATCACCGGCTCGGGCCTCTTGTGCTCGCCGTCGGCTTGGCGCTCTCGTTCACGGCTATCGGCCTCTTCGTCGCGACCATCGGCTTTTCCATCGGCCTCGACACCAATGTCTTCCGGGCCGTATGCGCCATGCTGCTGATCGCGGTTGGGGTCGTTCTGCTCGTGCCGCGGCTTCAGCAGCAATTCGCCGTGGCAGCCGGCCCGGTTGGCAACTGGGTGGACGATCGGTTAGGCGCCTTCACGCCAATGAGCCTGCCGGGACAGTTCGGTCTAGGCCTCCTACTTGGCGCGGTCTGGGCGCCGTGCGTCGGCCCCACGCTTGGCGCTGCTTCGGTGCTCGCGGCCAAGGGCGAGGATCTCGCGCAAGTGGCGCTCACCATGCTTGCCTTCGGGGTCGGCGCCGCGCTGCCGCTGATGCTGCTCGGCTTCGTCTCGCGGGAAGCCATGCTGTGCTGGCGCGGCGGTCTGATGGAGGCGATCAAGAGCGGCAAGATACTGCTAGGGGTGTTGCTGATCGCGATCGGCTTGCTGGTGGTGACCGGCGTGGACAAGCGCCTCGAGGCGTTCCTGGTAGACGTGTCGCCCGATTGGCTGACGCGGCTCACCATCAGGTATTGAGGGGCGGGTTTACGGCTCGAGCTCGGTATCCCAGTAGAGATAATCGAGCCAGCTCTCATGCAGGTAGTTCGGCGGGAAAAGGCGCCCGTTGCGGTGAAGCTCGAATACGGTCGGCCGGTAGGGCTTCTGGCCCGGCCACATATGCGCCTGCTCCGGCAGTTTGCCGCCCTTCATGAGATTGCAGGGGGCGCAGGCGGCGACGACGTTCTCCCAACGGGTGAGGCCGCCGCGGGAGCGCGGGATGAGATGATCGAAAGTCAGGTCCTGATCGTCGCCGCAATACTGGCAGGTGAACCGGTCCCGCAGGAACACGTTGAACCGGGTGAAGGCGGGGTAGAGCGCCGGGCGCACATAGGTCTTGAGCGACACCACGCTCGGCAGCTTCATCTCGATGGAGGGGGAGCGAACCGCGCGGTCGTATTCCGAGACGATGTTGACGCGATCGAGGAACACCGCCTTCACCGCGTCCTGCCAACCCCACAGCGATAACGGATAATAAGAGAGGGGCCGGTAGTCGGCGTTCAGCACAAGCGCCGGAAACGTGCCGGGGGCGGCCGATGCGGTTGCGACGTTCAAGGTCGAAAGATCCTCAACTTGCCCGTCGCACTCGGGCCCATCCTCCTTAATGCGGCGGCATACTATAGGGACGTGTCGGGATTGTGAAGGGCCCCACATGCTGTGGCTTGGGTTGTCAACGACTGCTAGACTTTAGCTGCCCGCGGCTTGCGGGCTTGCCGGCGTAAGGGAGGAGCAAATGGTGAATGGTGTGAGGCGGACCCAGGGTGGACAGATCGTGCCTGCGCTTCGCTACCGCGACGCCGCCAAGGCGATCGACTGGCTATGCGCGGCGTTCGGCTTTCAGACTAAGATGGTGGTGCCCGGCGAGGGTGGCCACATCGCCCATGCGGAGCTGACCTTGGGGAACGGAATGATCATGCTTGGCGATGCCGAGACCGATTACAGCAAGATGGTCGAGCCGCCGGCGCCCCCAAAACTCGTCAACACTCAGGGACTTTACGTGGTGGTCGAGGATGCCGACGCTCACTATGCCCGCGCCAAGGCGGCCGGGGCGGAGATCGTGCTCGACCTCAAGTCGCAGGACTATGGTGGCCGCGACTACACCTGCCGCGATCTCGAAGGCCATCTCTGGACCTTCGGTACCTACGATCCCTGGCTCGCCTGAGACGAGGTCCAGTGACACGCGCCAAAAGGAGCCAATTGAAATCCGTCTTTTATCTATCGTGGCGAGGCCGCCGCGAAGGCTTGGCGGAGGAAGGCGCCGCCGAGCCGCAGGCCCTCTGTGTCGATGCCGTGGCCGATGCCTTGTGCGATATGCCACTCGACGGGAAGGCCGGCTTGCGCGAGTTGATCGCGGGCGATCAGCATGGCGTCGACCGGTATCACCTCGTCCATATCGCCATGCGCGAGCAGTATCGCCGGACTTTGCCCCGGCGAAGGAAAGGACTCGACCGCCGCAAGCGCACCTGAATAGCCCACGATGGCGGCGGGAGCGGGCTTGCGGCCGAGCCCCACGGCGAGCGCCATCATGGTTCCCTGGCTGAAGCCGACGAGGGCGAGCGCCTGGCCCGGTATATTGTGGCGCTTCAGCTCTTCATCGAGAAAGGCGTTGAGAGCAGGTGCCGCCCGCTTCACGCCGTTCGAGATCAGCGTCATGTCGCCGAGCGACAGATCGAACCACTGGCGTCCCATGGGCGACATGCCGCAGGGATCGCCGGCGTGCGGCGAGACGAACGCAGCATGGGGAAGCTCCCGCGCCCACTCGCGCCCCAAGCCGATCAGGTCGTTTCCGTTGGCTCCATAGCCGTGGAGGAACACCACGAGTCGCCGCGGCGCGCCGCCCGCGGCTGGCGCGAGGCGTGGCCCATCAAGCAGCGCCAGCACCATCTAAGCAGGAGCCTCGGCGAGAATGAAAGTCGGCTGTTGCGCCTCCATCATTCCGGTTCGTTCTGCGGAAGATCGTTGGCCGCGTGCGCCTGGAGCTGACCGTAGTTCTGTAGGCCGATGTGGTTCAGTAGGTTCAACTGCGTTTCGTGATAGTTGATG
>JBOHJE010000097.1:0-14230 GCA_050728375.1 Methyloceanibacter sp. | reverse complement strand
CATCAACTGATCGTAGCGGTAGCGCGGCACCATGGCCTTGACTATGGCAACTAGAAAAAATAAGAAGCCGAGCTTCAAAGCAAACCATAGCACGCCTGGTATCCAGGTGAAGGGCGCGACCGGGAATGGCGGCAGCCAACCGCCCAAAAACAGCACCGTGCCGAGCGCGCACAGAAGCACGATGGCGACGTACTCGCCCAACATGAACAACATATAGGGGGTCGAGGAGTATTCGACCATGAAGCCGGCCACGAGCTCAGATTCCGCCTCGAGCAGATCGAAAGGCGGTCTGTTGGTTTCGGCCAGGGCCGAGACGAAGAACACCACGAACATGGGCAAAAGCGGCAGCCAATACCAGCCGAATAGGCCCAGCCCGCGGTCCTGCGCCTCGACGATCGCGCTCAGATTAAGCGAGCCGGCGCAGAGCAACACGGTGATGATGACGAAGCCGATCGAGACCTCATAGGACACCATCTGGGCGGCGGAGCGTAGCGCAGCAAGAAACGCGTATTTCGAGTTCGACGCCCAGCCCGCCATGATCACGCCGTAGACCTGTAGGCTGGCGATGGCGAAGATGAAGAGAACACCGACATTGATGTCGGCGACGGCCCAGCCCTTGTCCACTGGCACCACCGCCCAACCCGACAGCGCGAGCCCCGCGGTGACGATCGGGGCCATGAGAAAAATTCCCTTGTTCGCGCCCGCCGGGATGATCGGCTCTTTGAAGACGAATTTGAGCAAGTCTGCGAACGATTGCAGCAGACCGAAGGGGCCGACCACGTTCGGACCGCGCCGCATCTGTACCGCGGCCCAGATCTTGCGGTCTGCATAGAGCAGAAACGCCACGATGAGCAGGAGTATGACCAGAATGGCGAGGCTGTGCACGACGATGAGAAAGATCGGCAGCGCGTAATCCGTCCAGAACTCAGCCATCGGTGCCGATCGCTTTCTGGTTTCCTCCAGTATGCATCGCGCTCAGATTCGCCATGATCGAGGAGGCCCGTGCGATTGGGTTCGACAGATAGAAGTCCTCGATCACGGTCCCGAAACGCTCCTTGCCGGGCTTGGCAGCGCGCGAGGCGAGCAGATCGATTGCGGCAGCCTCGGCCCGCTCGATCAGGCCGAGCAAGGCGAGATGCGGGCACGCGCCGAACATCTTCGCGCGAAGCTCTTGAATGGAGTCGAATGGCAACGCGTGCCCGAGAGCGACCGACAGTGCGCGCAGAATTTTCCAATCCTCGCGCGCCTCGCCCGGCGGGAAGATGGCCCTCGCCGTCATCTGCGGCCGGCCTTCCGTGTTTACGTAGGTCCCGTCTTTCTCCGTGTAGGCAGCGCCGGGGAGGATCACGTTGGCGCGATGCGCGCCGCGGTCGCCGTGGCTGCCCTGATAGATAACGAAGGCATCGCCCAACCGCGCCATGTCGATCTCGTCGGCGCCGAGCAGGTACACCACTTCGATCTCGCCCTTCGAGGCTCCGTCGAGAATGCCCTCGACATCGAGACCGTCTTTCTCCGGGACGAAGCCTAGGTCGAGACCTGCAACCCGAGAGGCCGCGGTGTGCAGGACATTGAAGCCGTTCCAGGAAAGCTCAGCCCTGATTGCGCCAAGCTTCGTCGCTGCCTTTGCAGCGAGCGCCAGGACAGCCGCACCGTCGGGCCGCGCCAGCGCGGCTTGGCCGACAATCACCATCGGCCGTTTCGCGTCGCCGACCGCCTTCAGGAAATCGTGAGATCCCTTTGCGATCTTGGCCAGCGTCTCGGGGCCGGCGCCGAGATAGTCATAGCCATAGGTAAGGTCGACCTCGGCCCCGATAAGGCCGATGGGGACTTTTCCTTGGCATTGATGCAGGCGCTTGAGAATGCGGGCGTTGAGCACCGGCGCTTCGACACGGGGGTCGGTGCCGATTAGGAGAAAAGCATCGGCCTCCTCGATGCCGGCGATCGTCGAGTTGAAGAGATAGGTTGCGCGTCCGAGCGACACATCGAGCTTCGCCCCATCCTGCCGGCAATCGATGTGAGACGAACCAAGCC
Organism: Methyloceanibacter sp.; assembly: GCA_050728375.1. Lineage (GTDB taxonomy): Bacteria > Pseudomonadota > Alphaproteobacteria > Rhizobiales > Methyloligellaceae > Methyloceanibacter. Next base: position 12,199 of record JBOHJE010000097.1, on the reverse strand, counting down.
CCTCGGCCAAGAGCTTCAGCGCAAACATCTCCTCGGCAGCGGCGAGATCGCCCGCGATCGCCGCGAACCGCGCGCCGTCGAGGCCTTCGAGCCGCGTGGCGATGGTCCGGAAAGCCTCCTCCCACGTCGCGGGCCGGAGCATGCCTTCCCGCTGCACATAGGCCATATCGAGCCGCTGCGTACGCAGGCCGTCCCAGACATGTCGGGTCTTGTCGGAAATCCATTCCTCGTTGATGGCGTCGTTGATGCGCGGCAGGATGCGCAGCACTTCCCGATCGCGCGTGTCGACCCGAATGGCGCTGCCGAGCGCGTCCATGACGTCGATCGACGGCGTTTTCCTGAGTTCCCAGGGTCGAGCCACGAAGGCATAGGGCTTGGAGGTCAGGGCGCCGACGGGGCAGAGATCCACCACGTTGCCCGACAGGTTCGACATCATGCCCCGCTCGAGATAGGTGGTGATCTCCATGTCATCGCCGCGGCCGATGGCACCGAGCTCCTCCACTCCGGCTACCTCGCTCATGAAGCGTACACAGCGGGTGCAGTGAATGCAGCGCGTCATGAAGGTCTCGATGAGGGGCCCAAGATACTTCTCGTCGACCGCACGCTTGTTGTCCTGGAACCGGCTGGCATCGAAGCCGTAGGCCATGGTCTGGTCCTGGAGATCGCACTCGCCGCCCTGGTCGCAGATCGGGCAATCGAGCGGATGATTGATCAGCAGAAACTCCAGGACGCCTTCGCGCGCCTTCTTCACCGTCTCGGAGTCGGTGAGAATAGTCGGCGGGGTGCTATCCCTGTTCGGTCTCAGATCGTTGACCGACATGGCGCAGGAGGCGACGGGCTTCGGCATACCCGCTACCTCGACCAGGCACATTCGACAATTGCCGGCGATGGAGAGGCGCTCGTGATAGCAGAAGCGCGGGATCTCGAGGCCGGCGAGATCGCAGGCCTGAATCAGCGTGATGCCGTCCGGCACCTCATGCTCGCGGCTGTTGATGATCAGCTTAGGCATGGGACCTTGGTGTCTCGTTCAGGGCGTCTTGCATGAAGGCGCGGAATTTCGGCGTGTACTGTTCGAGATATCCCGCGGAATTTCGGCGTGTACTGTTCGAGATATCCCGACGTCTGGAAGTGACGCGACAGCAAATAATCGCGATGCTGCCTGAGCTGGATGCGGACCGCGGCAACCCATTCTTTCGTCGGCAGCACCTGCAAAATCTCCTCGCTGGCATTCAGCACGGTGTCCACGAACAACTCGTATTTCTGAAACGCCTCCTTGCTGCCGTCCACGGTCATGGCCTCATAGTCGAACTCGGCGATCTTAAGCATCGGGTCCGACAGTTTCGGATTTTCGAAGCCGAGCCTCAGCGTCTCTCTCCACAGCCCGAGGCGTTGGCCCGGCGCTCGGCCCGTTTGTTCTCCGAGATCTGTAGATGCGCGTAGATCAGGGCGGCGATGGCGGCAATCGCCATCACGACCGTCCCGAGCGTCACCGCGTTTTCCCAGAGCCACTGCATGCACCGCCCTACTCCGCCGCGATTGGAACCGAAGGCGCGACGGGTTGCGCGGCCTGCGCGTCGATGCGTGCCTCGATCACGTGACGGAAATGCCGGATCAACCCCTGGACCGGCCAAGCGGCCGCGTCTCCCAGGGCGCAGATCGTATGGCCTTCCACCTGATAGCTGACATTGAGTAGCATATCGATCTCGGCCTTCTCGGCCTGCCCCTTAGCCATGCGCTCAAGCACGCGCCACATCCAGCCGGTGCCTTCGCGACAAGGCGTGCACTGGCCGCAGGACTCGTGCTTGTAGAAATATGAGAGCCGCGAGATGGCGCGGATAATGTCTGTCGACTTGTCCATCACGATCACGCCAGCGGTGCCGAGACCTGTCTTCAGCGCCTTCAGGCTGTCGAAGTCCATGGGCAGGTCCTCGCACTCGCTCGCGGGAATGCAGGGCACCGAGGAGCCGCCCGGGATCACCGCGAGCAGATTGTCCCAGCCGCCGCGTACCCCGCCGGCGTAAGTGTCGATCAGCTCCCGCAAGGGGGCTCCCATCTCCTCCTCGACATTGCAAGGCGTGTTCACGTGGCCCGAGATGCAGAAAATCTTGGTGCCCGAATTGTTGGGGCGGCCGAGCGAGGCGAACCAGGTGGCGCCGCGCCGCAAGATGTCAGGTACGACGGCGATGGTCTCGACATTGTTGACGGTGGTCGGCGCGCCGTAGAGGCCGACATTGGCGGGGAAAGGCGGCTTCAAGCGCGGCATGCCCTTCTTGCCTTCGAGGCTCTCGAGCAGCGCCGTCTCCTCGCCGCAGATATAGGCCCCTGCCCCATGGTGCAGATAGAGATCGAAGTCCCAGCCGTTGACGTTATTTGCGCCGATCAGTTTCGCCTCATACGCCTCGTCGATCGCCGCCTGAAGAACATCGCGTTCGGCGATGAACTCGCCGCGAATATAGATGTAGGAGACATGCGCTCGCACGGCGAAGCCGGCCAGCAGAGCGCCCTCTATCAGTAGATGCGGGTCGTGACGCATGACGTCCCGGTCCTTGCAGGTGCCGGGCTCGGACTCGTCGGCATTGATGACGAGGTAGTTCGGACGGCCATCCGACTGCTTCGGCATGAACGACCATTTGAGCCCGGTCGGGAAGCCCGCGCCGCCGCGGCCGCGCAAGCCGGAGGCTTTCACCTCCTCGATGATGCCCTCTGGGCCACGCTCGATGAACGATCGCGTACCTTCCCAAGCGCCGCGGGCGCGCGCGGCCGGAAGCCGCCAGCTGTGCAGGCCATAAAGATTCTTGAAGATGCGGTCCTTGTCCTGAAGCATCAGCGCGACCTCGGTTTGCGGCCTTTGCCGAGCGGACGCTGGGCCACGGCCGCCTCGCGCACATTGGCGGCGGCGCCGGGGCGTTTGGCCTTGCGATCCAAGACAGCCGTCTCGGTGGCGCCCGGCATTTCGTCCGCGGGCTCGGTCGCATAGAGATCGCGGTCAATGAGCGTGTTGGGTCCTCCTTGCGGCGCCGAAGCCTGGCGGCCGGTCTGAGGACCGGGCTCAATGTCGCGGCCGGCTTTCAGGCTTTTGAGAATCCGGTCGAAGTTCTGAGGATCAAGGTCCTCGTAATAATACTTGTTGATCTGCGCCACGGGGGCATTCACGCAAGCGCCGAGGCACTCGACCTCCGTCCACGAGAACATCCCATTCGCACTGACATGGCCCGCCTCGCCGATATGCTTGCGGCACACGGCCTGGATAGCGTCGGCGCCCCTCAACCAGCACGGAGTCGTGCCGCAGACCTGCACATAGTATCGGCCGACCGGCGCCAGGTTGAACATCGTGTAGAATGTCGCGATCTCGTATATCCGGATATAGGCAAGCCCGAGCATGTCGGCCACATAGCGAAGCGCGGGCTCGGGGAGCCAGCCGCCCATTTGCTCCTGCGCGCGCCACAGAAGGGCGAGCACGGCGGAAGCCTTACGGCCTTCCGGATATTTCCCGATCTGGGCATTTGCCCATTCGAGATTGTCCCGCGTGAAGGCGAAGCCTTCAGGCTGCTCGGCGGCGAGGCGGCGGAGGCTCATCGTCTCTCTTCTTGCAATCTCGCATTAGGGCCCAGACTGGGTTGCGTGTACTCAGAGGCGCACGCACAACCCGTCGTCATCTTCCAATCCACATACACCACGGGTGTATTGTGCACCGCAACAGTCAGCGGTCTATTTCACCGAAAACGATGTCGATCGACCCAATCACGGCCGACACGTCGGCAAGCATGTGGCCGCGAGTGAGGAAGTCCATGGCGGCGAGGTGGGCGAAGCTCGGCGCCCTGATTTTGCAGCGATACGGCCGGTTCGTGCCGTCGGAGACGAGATACACGCCAAACTCGCCTTTCGGGGCCTCGACGGCCGCGTAGGCCTCGCCGGCCGGCACGTGATAGCCCTCGGTGTAGAGCTTGAAGTGGTGGATGAGGGCTTCCATGGAGCCCTTCATCGTCGCGCGCCGCGGCGGCACCATCTTGTGGTTCTCCACGGTGACTGGGCCGTGCTCATTGGTCAAGCGTTCGCAGCATTGCTTCATGATGCGAATTGACTGCCGCATCTCTTCCATGCGGACGAGATAGCGGTCGTAGCAGTCGCCGTTCTTGCCGATCGGAATGTCGAACTCTAGCTCAGCGTAGCATTCATAGGGCTGCGCTTTGCGAAGGTCCCAGGCCGCGCCGGATCCGCGCACCATGACGCCGGTGAAGCCATGCGCCCAGGCGTCTTCCTGACTGACGACGGCGATATCGACGTTGCGCTGCTTGAAGATGCGGTTATCGGTGAGCAGGCCCTCGATGTCGTCGCATACCTTCAGGAACGGGTCGCAGAATGCGTAGATGTCAGCGACAAGCTTGGGCGGAAGATCCTGGTGTACGCCGCCGGGTCGAAAATAGGATGCGTGCAACCGTGCCCCCGAGGCCCGCTCATAGAAGACCATGAGCTTCTCGCGCTCCTCGAAGCCCCAGAGCGGCGGGGTGAGCGCGCCAACGTCCATGGCCTGGGTGGTGACGTTTAGGAGATGGGAGAGGAGCCTGCCGATCTCCGAATAGAGGACGCGGATGAGCTGCGCCCGTTTCGGCACTGTGACACCAACCAGCTTCTCGACGACAAGCGAGTAGGCGTGCTCCTGGTTCATCGGCGCGACGTAGTCGAGGCGATCGAAATAGGGGAGCGCCTGAAGATAGGTCTTGTACTCGATCAGCTTCTCGGTGCCGCGATGGAGCAGGCCGATATGCGGGTCCACGCGTTCGACCACCTCGCCGTCGAGTTCGAGCACGAGGCGCAACACGCCGTGCGCGGCGGGATGCTGCGGACCGAAATTGATGATGAAGGTCCGGTCGTCGCCTTCGCGCTTGCCGCTGTCGGTTTCCGCTGTCCTGGTTTCGGTTTCTGCCATCTAACCAACCTCGTTATGGCCGGGCTGGTCCCGGCCATCCGCGTGGTCATTGGACGCGATGAATTTCGTGGGTGCCCGGCATAAGGGCCGGCATGACGAGCGGGTGGCAAGAGTGGAGGAAAACCTCATGCGTCGACCTTGCTCGCGGCTTTTGCCTGTTTCGCGGCGACGCCGCGATTGAACCTGTCCCAACCGACGATGAACCGCTCGTGGGTGCCTGAGCCGATCTCGTCCACCCCGTCGTGAGCGCTGATCATGAAGAGCGCGCGCGGGCCTCGTACCTCGGTGCATTCGGCGTCCACCGTCACGGTGAAGCCCACAGGGGTTGTCGCCTTGTGCGAGACGTCGATATGGGTGCCGAGACTGCCCTCGCCCTCGTCGAGATGAGGCTCGAGCAGCCGCACGCAGGTCCACTCCATCAACCCGACCATGAAGCCCGTGGCGAAGACTTCGGGCATGGCGGCAAGCTGCGGCGATTCCAAATAGAGTTGGGGCACGGTCTTGGTTTGCGGCACGGTGTAACAGAAGCTGTGCTTCAGCCCGGCCTTCAGGGTCGGCTTCATGACTCGCCTCCCTTGTCCGGCGCCCCGCCCGCCTTCTCGTCGCCTGGGATCGCGGTGTCCATGCCCTCCCACGGGCTCAAGAAATCGAAGCTCCGATATTCCTGCTGAAGGTTCACCGGCTCATAGACCACCCGCTTCAGCTCGTCGTCGTAGCGCATCTCGACGAAACCCGTGAGCGGGAAGTCCTTGCGCAAGGGGTACCCCTCAAATCCATAATCGGTGAGGATCCGGCGAAGATCCGGGTGCCCGGAAAATAGGATGCCGTAGAGATCGTAAGCCTCGCGCTCGAACCAATTGGCCGCCGGAAAGACACCGACAATGGAGGGCACCGGATTCGTGGCGTCCGTCCTGGTTCGCACGCGGATGCGGTGGTTCAGCCAGGGGCTCAGCAAGTGGTAGACTACGTCGAACCGCTCCCCCCGCTTGGGATAGTCGACGCCGCAGACGTCGATCAGGCAGCCGAACCGGCAATTCCTGTCGTCCCGCAGGAACTGCATGACAGCGGGGATATCCGCGCGCCCGACCTCGATAGCGAGCTCACCGAGCCCCAGTTTCAACTCGAGAAGCTTAGGTCCGAGGTTTTTGGTGAGGTGGGCGCCCAGTCTGTTGAGGGCTTCGTTCATGAGAGCTCCAGGATCAGAGCGGCATATCAGCGTTCGATGGTGCCGGTTCGCCTGATCTTCTTCTGTAGAAGCAGCACGCCATAAACGAGCGCTTCGGCCGTCGGCGGACAACCCGGAACGTAGATGTCCACCGGCACGATGCGGTCGCAACCGCGAACCACCGAGTATGAGTAGTGATAGTAGCCGCCGCCATTGGCACACGATCCCATGGAAATGACGTAGCGCGGCTCGGGCATCTGGTCGTAGACCTTGCGCAATGCGGGAGCCATCTTGTTGCACAACGTGCCGGCGACGATCATAACGTCGGACTGCCGGGGGCTGGCACGCGGTGCGAAACCGAACCGCTCCAGATCGTAGCGCGGCATCGAAGCCTGCATCATCTCGATGGCGCAGCAAGCCAGCCCGAAGGTCATCCACATCAGCGAGCCGGTGCGCGCCCAATTGATGAGATCGTCGGCCGTGGTGAGGAGGAAACCTTTGTCGGCGAGCTCGTTCGAGAACACACCGAAGCTCGTGGCGCCCGGCGTGGTGACGCTCCCTGCCCGCCCCTCCTTGTCGAGCACCGGGTGAGGGATCAATCCCATTCAAGTGCGCCTTTCCGCCATTCGTAGATAAATCCGATCGTCAGGATCGCCAGAAACACCATCATCGACCAGAAACCGAATGCGCCGATCTGGTCGAAGGCCACGGCCCAGGGGAACAGGAACGCGACCTCCAGATCAAAGATAATGAACAAAAGCGCGACCAGGTAGAACCTGACGTCGAATTTCATGCGCGCGTCGTCGAAGGCATCGAAGCCGCACTCATAGGCGGAGACTTTCTCAGGATCTGGCTTGCGCACCGCAATGACGAACGGCACGAGGAGCAAGATCGTGCTGATCACGAAGGCGATGCCGATGAAGATGACGAGCGGCAGATAATCCTGAAGCAACTGGCCCATGGAATTCTCTGTGGTGCGACGGTCGCCTTCCTCTGTTGGGCCCCGTTGCTGGCTTAGCGCAACGCCATAGCGATAGCAAGGCGGCCCCTCGTCGCCCCCCTTCAACAGAGATTCATTCAAACGTGAGACGGGCGGACGACGATTCGCCGGCCCCTAGTCTTGTGTGCTTAACGCGCCGCCAGGCGGAGTTTGTGCCAGACTTCTTGCGCTTCACCATCTTGGTGCCACCCGTACATTTGTGCCAGCGACTTGGCGCCCCGTTGTCGATATGGACGTGGTGCATGCCGCAAGAGTAGGTGCCGATTCCACCTTTGTGGTTGGCCTTAAGCCAAGCGACGACCCCCTGATGTTTTCCAGCCGGCGGATTGAAGTCCACGGCACGGCAATCGGCATGCTTGCTGCGGCGCCCCGTTCCCGCCACCGTCGCGCCCGGACGGTGGGTGGAGATGATCTGCACCGGGCCGAACTTGCCCTCAATGTCCTCGACCGCTTGCCTCAGCACTGTCGGGACGCAGTACATGGTGGGGCGGTAGGGCAACTTGACCCTGGCAAGAGCCGCATCGGCGACTGCCGCGACGGCGAAGGCGGACATAAGCGATACGAGAAGAATCCGCATGAGAGTGCTCCTTGTTCTCGGGAGGGATGTTCTTTGTGTATGTCGCGGATTCGGATTGGGAATCGGCTCATTTCATGACCCGAGGCGCACGACGTTGAGATTAATTGAGGCGGCGCGCGTGGAATTTTGACGCTGCTATGCGCCCTGCGTTGCGCATGACTTGACGCACCCGCGCACAAACGTGCGCGGGACTTCGCGTGATTGAACGCGAGAAAAAGTGGAAAGGTGGCGGGAGTGACGGGCGTCGCCCGTCCAAGTAATACCAAAGACTTAGCTTCACACACGCGCCTTATCAACCCCGTTGGCAGGAAAAGGCTTTTTTTCTGGCGCTCACACACGCTTCGCCGACCTCATGCGCCGCGACTTGAGCCTGTTGCTCGGCGTCCCACCGGACGTGCTGCCGCCCGTCTTTCTCAGCGACAAGCCCAAGCCGCTCGCCGTCGGGACGCGTGAAACGTTGCTCGCGCGGCATCCCGGCGCCGATCCGGCGAAACTGTCGCGGTGGCTGAAAATCTGGACGAGCCACCGCTACTATCTGATCGTGCTCGCCGGTGGGCACGCGCGCCACGATCTCACCGGGAAGCCTGTCGCGGTCGTTAGCGAGCGCGCTCGCCGGCGCGCGGTTCGCATGCTCACGGGAGCGTAGAGCTATGACCAAACACAAAACATCCGAGCGGCTCGACCCTTTCGACGATGACGACATACCGTTCGGGCCTTTCGCCGAAGATGAGGAGTTCGACGAGCCGAAGGTGAACGGGCGGAACGGCCGGCACGAGCACGATCTCGACGAAGTGCGGCAGCCCGAACTTTCCGACGACGCTCTGGCCGAGCTTTTCGTCGAGGAGTATGGCGAGCGCTATCGCTACGTTTTCAAGTGGAACAAGTGGTATCGGCGCGAGCCGAGCGGTCTATGGATCGAGGACACGACGAGCACCTTCTACAGCGCCGCGCGGGCGACCTGTCGGCAGGTGGCGGCCGTCGTTGAAAACGATCGCGTCGCCAAAGCCGTCGCCAGCACCAAGACAAGAAACGCCGTCGTCGAAATGACGAAGGCCGATTTCGTCATTGCCGCCACCGTCGATCAGTGGGACGCCGATCCGTGGCTGTTGAACACGCCCGAAGGCGCGATCGATCTTCGCGCCGGAGGCAAACCTGTGCCGCGCCCGGCGGCGTATTGCACCAAGGCAACCGCCATCGCGCCCGGCGGGGCGTGCCCGCTGTGGCATAGCTTCCTCGATCGCGTCACCGCCGGCGACGTGGAGCTACAGACTTTCTTGCAACGCATGGCCGGCTATTGCCTCACCGGGTCTATCGAGGAGCACGCGCTGTTCTTCCTCTACGGCAAGGGCGGCAATGGCAAGGGCCGGTTCGTCTACGCGCTTTCGGGCGCGCTCGGCGATTACGCCGTGACGGCGCCAATGCAGACCTTCACCGAACAGAAGCTGCCGCAACACGAAACCGAGCTTGCCATGCTGCGCGGCGCTCGCCTCGTCACCGCGAACGAGACGGAGGAGGGACGGCGTTGGGCTGAGGCGAGAATCAAAAACTTGACCGGGGGCGACAGGATCACGGCGCGCTTCATGCGGTGGGATCATTTCACCTACATGCCGCAGTTCAAGCTTCTGATATCTGGCAATCACAAGCCGGGCTTGCGTTCGGTTGACGAGGCGATGCGCCGGCGCATGCACCTGATCCCCTTCACGGTGACGATCCCCGAAAGCGAGCGCGATCCCAAGCTCGACGAGAAGCTAAAGGCCGAGTGGCCGGGCATCTTGCAATGGGCGATCGAGGGCTTCCATGCTTGGCGCGAGCAAGGACTCGCACCGCCCGAAGCTGTCCGTATGGCGACAGAAGCATATCTTGCCAGCGAGGACGCCGTGAACGCGTGGATCGACGACGCTTGTGAGCGGGATCGCAGTTCGTGGGAACCCTCGTCGGCATTGTTCGCCTCGTGGAAGGCGTGGTGCGAGCGCTCCGGCGAGTTTGTCGGGTCGAAAAAACGCTTCGCGCAAAACCTTGAAGATCGCGGCTTCGTGCCGGAGCGTGCCGGCGGGACCGGAGCGCGTGGCTTCCGTGGGCTAAAGATCAACCGGCCAGCAGACGAACCGTCGCCGTATTGGGATCGGTAGGTAAAAATGGCCGAAAACCGCCGTTGTGACGCATGTGACGTGAGTTCTGTATACCCACGCCACACGCGCGCGTAGGCGTCGATAAGGAGGAGTCACGTCACACTCGTCACAACAGCAGAAAACCGCAAAAAAATGAGGCGATGCTTGGCACAGCTGGTTCTTTAGAAGCCTACCGCCGGTTGTAGTCTTCTCCGCCTGATACAACCTGCCGATTTGCCGCCATGCCCGGTTGGCGATCCGGCGAAGATTGCGCACAAGCAACCTAATGCGGATCGCAAGGAGGATCGACAGTTCGTTCCCGAGGTCGGCCACGCGCATCATGCGGGAGGTTTGATAGTCCGCGACGGCGCTTTATGTTGTGGAGAATTATGGTGATCTTTACGGCAGAAGGCCCGCGCAGCATCGACCCGGGCGATATCCTCGCCGTCTATTCCGGCGACATGGCCGGAGGCTTCACCAATTGCGTCGTCGTGCTGATCGGCGGGACCGAGCTTGGCGGCGCGATCTCCAACGATGCGCTTGTGGCGCTCGAAGCCCGGCTTGCCGACGAGGCTCCGCCACCGATGACGGCCTGATAATGCCGCGCAAGCAGACACCGGAAAGCCAAGAGGCAAGATCGCGCCGGATCGCGCGCGAGAAAGAGGCGCGCCTTTTGCGCAACGCGTGGGGCTTGTCCGGCGAGACGCTGCACGCCGCTGTCTCGCTTCCCGGCGATGCGCTCGACCTTCTCGCCAGCATGGGTGCCAGCGGCTCCATCCAAATGGGGCGCGAGATCGGCCCCGAGCTTGCCCGCCTGTCGCGCATGGGCTTCATCGAGTTTTTCCAGCCAGCGCACGGCGGCCGCATCATTGCCCGCGTCGCGCCCGACGGCTTGCGCGCGCTCTGTCTTCGCCGTCTGACGTTCCACAACCACGGCGGGGCGCGGCCAAACGCGCTCGGCGACCGCGAGGAAGCGCATCCTTGAAAAGAATTGGGAACCAAACATCTAAGTCGCGCGCTTATAGAGGCGGAAAGCAGGGAACCCAAAATGTCAAAACGTTCGCCTACACGGCGCGCTCGCGTGCTGATCGTCGAGGATGAGGTCATGATCGCCCTCGACCTGAAAAATACCATGTCGGACCTAGGCTTCGACGTTTGTGGTCTAGCGCCAAGCGACAGTAAGGCCCGCTCACTCGCAATGCGCGATCAGCCCGATATCGTTCTGATGGACGTTTGCCTGTCGGGAGGCCGCGAAGGAATAGAGACTGCTCGGTGGGTGAGAGAGGTTTGCGGCGCATCGGTCGTTTTCGTCACTGCAAATACTGATCCGGCCACAGTCGAGCGCATCCGCGAACAGGTGCCTGGAGCGCCGATCCTACCCAAGCCGGTCTACCGACACAGCCTAGCCGACGCCATGGCGGCTGTTATGCCGTTGGCCGCGTGAGCGGCTAAGACATGGTTGGCGCGCCAACCTATCGGCGTCGGTGTGGTGCTCCTTTTCATCCCTAAAGGGCTGATCGGGCTCGGGCACGAACGCGGCGCCGAGGTCTCCCGCCGATCTCCGTATATCTCCGAATGAAATGCCCGCGCGGACGCGCCCACACCCTGCCACACCCTGATACTACCCGACCGCCTTTCGGGGCTGCACAGGGCTGCACGGGACGCTGCGCGGCCTCTCACGCGTGAAAGTGAAGCACCGTCCAACGCTTCGGCAAGCTCGTAGTGGGCCTCAACGGCGAACTCGTGGTCGAGGTCGGGAACGAACTGATCGAGCCCGAATTAGGTTCTTCCCCGGCCCAAGCCACAGCGGGGGCGCTGCTGCCCGGAATTTCACGCTTTTCCAAGATCGCTGGCAGGATGAAGATTGATCGTCGTCGGCGCCGATCTCGACGGTGACGGCGGTTAGCCGCTTCACCTCGCAATGCAGCGGCTTTGCCGTAAAGCTCGCGCCGCGTGGTAGACTCGCGGCATGGACAACCTCGTCTCGACATCTATGCTTCAACGGCTGCTCGGTGTCGGCAAGCCCGCGCTTACCGCGCTTGCGGCGCGCGGCATCATCAAGCGCGGCGACAAGCGCGCAACGTGGCTGATCGAAAGCGTGCCGAGCTACTGCCACCACCTACGCGAAGAAGCCGCCGCAAGGGGCGGTGAGGCGGCGCAAGAGGCGCGTGCCCGGCTCGGAACGGCACAGCACAGGCAAGCTTGGCAGAGGCACGCGCGGCACAGCTACGCGGCGAAAACGTGCCGGTCGCCGATGTCGAGGCGAAATGGACCGCCGCTTGCCGCTCGATCCGAGGCCGCGTGCTCGCCGTCGCCGACAAGATGCGCGACCTTCCCGCACGTCAGCACGTGAAGCTTGTGCAAGCGCTTCGTGGTGCGCTTAGTGACCTTGCCGATGGAAAGACTTGACGAGGCGCTATCG
>JBOHJE010000096.1:0-5016 GCA_050728375.1 Methyloceanibacter sp. | reverse complement strand
GGCATCGCCGCGCTGTGGGGCCCGGCGCACGGCGGCGCCAACGAGGCGGTGCTGCGCATGCTGGACCAGATCGGCGACGTGAAGAACGTCGCGGGGTTCCTCGGCAAGGTCAAGGACAAGCAGTCGGGCGTGCGCCTGATGGGCTTCGGCCATCGCGTGTACAAGAACTTCGACCCGCGCGCGACCATCATCCGCGAGCATTGCCACAAGGTGCTCAAGCACCTGGGCAAGGAGAACGACCCGCAGATGGCGCTGGCGCTGGAGCTCGAGCGCATCGCGCTGTCGGACGACTACTTCATCCACAAGAAGCTCTATCCCAATATCGACTTCTATTCGGGGATCACGCTCAAAGCGTTGGGCTTCCCCACTGAGATGTTCACGGTGTTGTTCGCCATCGCGCGTACCGTGGGCTGGATCGCCCAATGGAAGGAGATGATCGAGGATCCGATGCAGCGCATCGGCAGGCCGCGTCAGCTCTATACTGGCGCGACCGAGCGGGCGTTCGTGTCTATGGAGCGGCGCTGTTAGTTAGTCCAGGGCACGCCAAGCAGGAACAAGCCGGTTTCGTCGGCAGCTTCGATCGTGGCCTCACGTTCGGCCATGAGCACGCGGCCGGCTGCCACAGCGAGGCCCGCGAGTCCGGCCGCCGCCGCCTTCCTGAGCGTCTCGGGCCCGATGGTCGGCAGATCGACGCGCTCTTCCTGACCCGGCTTCGGCGCCTTGACGATGACGCCCGCGCGCGAACCTGCTCGCGTACGGCCGAGCTTACGCAGCTCCACACAGCGTTCCAGCATGGCATCGGTGCCCTCGGCAGCTTCGACCGCCACCACATGGCCCTTGATGACGACGGCCGCCTGACCGACGTCGAGGCGTCCAAGCTCCCGCACGACCTGGAACGCCATGTCGAGATCTGCCTTGTCCTCGGCAGAAGGCGCTTTGCGGCCAAGCTTCCCCTCGCCGGCCAAGAGTTCCGGTGCGACATTGCCCGCGCCGAGAACGCGAAAGCCTCTGTCCTCGAAGAAGCGGACAACCCGCGACAGCACGTTGTCGTCGCCGCCCTTGCCGAGGCTGAGCAGGAAGGGCAACGTCTTGAGCGCGCCCAGATCGAATTTAACGTTGGCGAAATCCGGCCGCGCTACGCCGCCGATAATCACCAGGTCTCGGCAACCATTCTGGTCGAGAGCGGTCAACATCTTGCCGATCTCGCCAATTTTGATCCAAGTATGCGGGAATCGCTCGACCTCGTCGCGGGCCTCGCCGCGGATCGCCACGATATGCAGCGGAAGCTCGCGTGCAGACACCGATTCAGCAATCACGCAGGGCAGCGGACCCCGGCCGGCGATGATGCCGAGCGCACCCTCGATCCTGGCGGCTTGAGCCAATGTTGAGGTATCAGCGGCTCGGTGCGTTGGCATTGTTGTTGGGCACGCAGAAGGAGCGGTCTGAATCGGCTCGGATGAAGTCGATGATCTGCTTGGCGAGCGGGTTGCCGGAGAACATGCTTTCCACATCCTCGAGCCGCTCCATCAGCGTTCCCTCGCTCGAGAACAACATGCGGTAAGCCTGACGGAGCTCGTGGATTTGCTCGCGCGGGAAGCCGTTGCGCTTCAAGCCCACAATGTTGAGGCCGCTCAGATTGGCGCGGTTGCCGAGCGCCATGCCGAAGGGGATGAGATCGGCGGCTACGCCGGACATGCCCCCGACGAAGGCATAGGCGCCGATACGGACGAACTGATGCACCGCCGACAGTCCGCCGATAATGGCCCCCTCACCCACCGAGACGTGACCGCCAAGAGTGACGCCGTTCACGAGCGTCACGTTGTTGCCGATCTGGCAGTCATGGGCTACGTGAGCGCCGATCATCAACAGGCAATTGGAACCCAGGCGCGTCGCCATCTGTCCCCCCTCTGTGCCGGGATTGATGGTTACGTGCTCGCGGATGGTGGTCTTGTCGCCGATCGTCAGCGTGCTCGGCTCGTCATGATATTTGACGTCCTGAGGAGCCGTGCCGACCGAGGCGAAGGGGAACACGCGGCACCCCGCGCCGAGCTTGCTGCGGCCGGTCACAACGGCGTGCGCATGGAGCTGGACGCCGTCGCCGAACTCCACGCCGGGCCCTACCACGCAGAAGGGCCCGATCTCGACGTTCGCGCCAAGTTTGGCGCCGGGATCGACCACGGCGGTCGCATGGATGTTGACCATGAAGCGCCTGGCTACTTCTCGACAATCACGGCGCTGACCTCGGCCTCCGCGACGAGGCTTCCATCAACTAGCGCCTGTGCGCGGAAGCGCCACACGCGCCCGCGATTGCGCATCTTCTGGACGTGATAGTGGATGGTGTCGCCGGGCACCACGGGCCGGCGGAAGCGCGCCTTGTCGATGGCCATGAAATAGACGAGCGGCGGCTCCTTGAACTCGTCGAGGAATCGCATGCACAACGCCCCGGCCGTCTGCGCCATGCCTTCGACGAGAAGCACTCCCGGCATGACCGGGTTGCCCGGGAAATGCCCCTGGAAATACGGCTCGTTGGCCGTCACGTTCTTGATTCCCGTGGCCGAGCGATCGCCATCCATGTCGACGATGCGGTCGACCAAGAGAAATGGATAGCGATGCGGCAGGAGCTTCATGATATCGGCGATTTCCGCCGTATCCGGCTTCGGCTTAACTCCGCTCTCGTTCATTGGGACAGGCTCCTTCAGCTGCGGCTCTCTGGCTACTCGCCCGTCCCGCCCTGGCCTTGATCAAGCTTCAAATCCTTACGCTCCGCAAGCTGCCGCAATAGGGTCATCTCCCTGAACCACAATCGGACGGGTTTGGCCGGAGTACCGCCCCAGCGGGCGCCAGGCGGCACGTCTCCCCGCACATTACTGCTTCCGGCGATCTGGGCGCCAGCGCCGATCTTGACGTGGCCAACTACCCCGACTTGGCCTCCCAGAGCCACGAAATCACCGAGCTCGGAACTGCCTGAAATACCGGTTTGCGCCACGATAATGCAATGTCTTCCGATCACCACGTTGTGCCCGATTTGAACCAGATTATCAATTTTCGTGCCCTCGCCGACGATAGTGTCCCGCAAGGCTCCTCGGTCTATGGTGGTGTTGGCGCCGATCTCCACCCCGTCTTGAATGACGACGCGGCCGATTTGCGGCACTTTGAGATGACCGGCCCGGCCCATGGCGAAGCCGAAGCCGTCCTGGCCGATGGCGACTCCCGCATGGATGGTGACGCGATTGCCGATAAGGGCATGGGTCACCGTGGCATTCGGCCCGATATAGCAGTCCCTGCCGACATGCACGCGGTAGCCGATTACGCTACCGGCAGCAATCGTCGTGCCCTGGCCGATATACGCCTCGGGGCCGATCACGGCGCCAGGCTCGACTTTGGATTCGGGCTCCAGCACGGCGCTCGGACTAACGCCGTCAGATCCGTCGGGTCCAGGCCCGATCGCTGCCTTGGGCTCAAGCGCGTCGGGATAGAACAGGGCGAGTGCTTTGGCAAACCCACGATACGGCTCCGGGGTGACGAGGCCGATCGTACCGGACGGCACTTTGCTAGCGAATTTCGGCGAAACAAGACAGGCGCGGGCTCTCGTGGCGCCGAGCAATGGCAGATATTTGGGATTGTCGAGAAAGGAGAGATCGCCCTTCCCCGCGCTGTCGAGCGGGCGGACATCCACGATCTCGCCACCGAGATCGGCGCCGCTGGGCGCCTCGGCATTCGTGGCTTCGGCGACGGCGCGCAAGGGGAAAGGACCGGCGCGCTCGAAGAAACCGGGGTGTTCCATCGGATTCCCAGCGGCAAGCGCCGCGACATGACCACCGCGGCAAGCCATAAACCGAACTTGCTTCCGTTAGAAGTTTGTTGAAGCGCCGAAACGGAAGATTTCGGTCTTGTCGAAATCGGCCTTGAGCAGGGCGTGGGCGATATCGGCCCGGAGCGGGCCGAGCGGCGACTGCCAGATGATGCTGAAGCCGGTCGACAGGCGAACCTGGTCACTGTCGAAGATGAAGCTGCCCTCCTCGGCCACCGCTTCCGTCGCACGCTCGCTCGGATCGAAAAGAGAACCCGCATCGACGAACACGGCACCCTGCATGCCGAGGTTTTCAGGAATCAATGGGAAGGGGAAGCGCACCTCGGCCGTCGTTGCCCAGAACACCTTGCCGCCCAGGGAGTCGCGCCGGCAGTTGTTGACATGAGCGCCCGTGATGGAATCCTCGCACGCATCGCGCGGGCCATAGCCCGCCCGCTCGAAGCCGCGGATCGTCTCGCCGCCCTTGAAGAACAGATCCGTCAGACGCAGGTCCTGCCCGCCCCAGCCCTCGATCACGCCGCCCTGAACGCGGCCGACCAAGGTCACCTTGTTGGTGATGGGATAGTAGCCGCGCGCATCCGCCGCCGACCTGATGTAGTTCACGTCGCCGCCGACGCCAGCGAGATCCTGCGAGAACGAGGCGAACACGCCGCTCGACGGCGATTGCGGAAGATTTCGCGTGTCGTAGGCAATGGTGTAGCCGACACTCGATACGAGAACCGCGCCGTCGGCAGCCGCGTCCTTAACAGCCAGCGAGGCGTTCCTGGTTGCGTCGTAGATCTCTTCCTGCTCGAGCCGGTAACGCAGACCGAGCTGGGTATTGTCGGCGATGGGGAAGCCCAACCGCAAATTGCCGCCCGTGTCACGTTGCCTGAACGAGGCGACGTCGCGCAGATCCACTTCCTTGTGGAACAGATCGAAGCCGGCCGCGAGATTGCGGTCGAGGAAATGCGGCTCGGTAAAGCTGAAATCGACCTGCGCGCGCTCAAGGCTGCCCGAGAAGCCGAGCCGGACATATTGGCCTTTACCCATCAGGTTGCGTTCGGTGATGCTGATATCGCCGATAACGCCTTCGCTGGTGGAATAGCCCGCGCCGAAGGAGAGTTCGCCGGTCGGTTGCTCGACCACCGTTACCACGAGAACGACGCGGTCGGGTGAACTGCCGGGCTCGGTCTCGATGTTCACGTCTTTGAAGAAGCCAAGCG
>JBOHJE010000095.1:0-13538 GCA_050728375.1 Methyloceanibacter sp. | reverse complement strand
CTCCTTGGGCGACCAACGATCGATTTCCTAAAGAGACATTGGTTTAAACTGTTCCGCAACGATTCAGGCGCTGCTGATTAACGGCTGAATGTCCGCCTTTAGCCAAAAACTGACCGTGAGGATTGTTCGAGAAGAAAAGTGCTCGATATGCCCCGGGGTTCCCGAGGTTGCTCCGCGCGCTGCTTGGCGGATTAGCTCAGTCGATCCGGCTTTTTTTTATGCTTGAGTCTAGTCAAGGAATTTGGAACGGAAATTGACATAGAGTGTTACTTTATCTGAAGATTAGGGAACACGATAGCTGCTAACTTATGGGAGAAAAATAGGAAATGGCCAAGGAATTGAAGCCCGCAGTGGCTTATTTCCGCACCTCGAGCGCAACCAATGTTGGGGCCGACAAGGATAGCGATAAGCGTCAACGAGCGGCGATTGAGGGTTTCGCCAAGCGGGCAGGCTTCACCATCATTGCCGAGTATTACGACAAGGCCGTAAGCGGTGCCGATCGCATCGACCAACGTCCCGGCTTTGCCGAGATGCTGCAACGGCTGGCATTGAACGGCGCAAAGACCATCATCGTGGAATCGCCCGATCGCTTCGCCCGTGACCTGGCCGTGCAGCTCGCCGGCCACGACATGCTCAAGGATCTCGGCATGGCGATCATCCCGGCATCGGCTCCCGATTTCTTCACCGAGGACACGCCCACAGCGGTCCTGGTGCGCCAGGTGCTAGGGGCAATCGCTCAATTCGAGAAGGCGAGCGCCGTCGCCAAGCTCGCAGCAGCTCGCAAGCGCAAGCGTGAGCGTGAAGGACGATGCGAGGGAAGGAAACCCCTCAGTGTGACAAGGCCCGAGGTTGTCGCCATCGCTCGCAAGCTGCGCCGCCGTCGCCCCAAGGGTGGGCAACTGTCGTTGCGTGGCGTTGCGAGTGAGCTGGCAGCGCGTGGCTTCCTCAACGAGCGTGGCAAGCCCTACGCGGCCAAGTCTGTGGCTTCGATGCTGCAGAATGCTTGAAGGCCCTATTGGCTCGCGAATAATGCGGCCCCTTTGGAAGCCTTCGATATTTCCCTTACCAAGAGAGCGGCTTGAGAGCTCAGCTTGTTCATTGGACGTAATGGAAAAGATATTAATCCTCCTTTCGTCCCACGAAGAATTGAGCTGTGCGCGAGCGCTGCGTGCAGGTACGTTTGCCTCTAACACCGCCTTAAAGCCCACCGGTTAATTCTGCTTTTTCAGCAGGTCCGAAAAGGCGGTGCTAGCTAGGCCGTGTAGTCATAAATGGGCATCAGTTGAACCAATTGCGGGGAATGTCTGTTTTCCCCCCCATAGCGCACGTGAAGTGAGCCCCTTCAAAGAGTCCGCTTTGTGCCAGCAGCGGACGTCAGGATGGGGACTCCGCGGTCGTAAGATAAGGAACCCTGCCCTTTGGCGCTCTAGCCAAGGCTTGCGATCTGCACCCCATGGTCCTAGTCTCAAGCTTGGGCAAACAGCCAACGATTCCGGGCATGTTGACGGCACTAACGACGGGCTTGCGCTTTAGGTGCGCGATCTTGCTCGCGGGCTTTGCCTCGCTCTGCTTCGTGGCGCCACCGGCTGTCCTTGCCATGGGACATGGCAAGGACACCGTGCACTGTCTTGCTAATGCCGACACGGTGAACCACGGCATGAATAATGCCGGGGGCGGCAGCCACCATGGGCATCAGCCGGCCGTCCCGGAAGGCAAATCCGCTTCTCATACCGACCATTCCGCCCCCGACGCCCATCAAATGAATTGCTGCGGGCTATTTTGCCTGAGCGCGGTCGAGGTGGAGGCCCGAGAAATAATCGATCTCGGCTGCGGGCAGGCCTACTTCCCATCACGCGCGGACAACCTGCTCGGCCGCTCGCCCGAACGTCTCGACCGGCCACCGATCTCCCTCCTATCGATCTAAGCTGCTCCGGCGTGGCCCTTTTGGCTTGCGCCCGAGCTTCGTCAACGACAGCCGAGCGATGAGCCATGTTCTCGAAAATCCGAGTGAGCGTCGCCGTTCTCGCGGCGGCGGCCTCGCTCGCCGCTTGCCGGACCTTTTCCCCCGACGGGGGAATGGAGACGGTCGCCGCCGTGGCCGGCGGAGGACTGAACAAAAACGTCGTGCAGGTCAGGTCCGAGCAGGAAGCGGCTTACGCGCAAGCGTCGGTTTCGCGCCTGCTGCGCACACCGCTCAGCGCCGACGCTGCGGTGCAGATCGCGCTTCTCAACAATCTCGGCCTGCAAGCCGCCTATAACCGGCTCGGCATAGCCGAGGCTGTGGCGGTGCAGTCGAGCCGGCCGCCGCTGCCAACCTTCGCGTTCGCCAGCGTCTCGACGCCGCTTGAGCTCGACTTCGAGCGGCAGATCATCGCCAGCATCTTGTCGCTCGCCACCTGGCCAACACGCTCGAAGATCGCCGGGGTCCGCTTCGAGCAAGCCCAGCTTCGCGCCGCGGAGGAGACTCTGAGTATCGCCGCGGAAACGCGGCGCGCCTATATCCGCGCCGTCGCGGCGCGACAGATCTTGGCGGCGCTCAGTTCGGTCAAGGCAAACGCCGACGCCTCGGCCGAGCTTGCCGGAAAGCTCAAGCAAACGGGCGCTATCAACAAGCTCGATTTGGCGCGCCGTCAGGTCTTCGCCACCGAGTTGGCGACACAGGTCAGAGCGGCAAGCCAGCAGGCGACCGCGACGCAAGAGAGGCTCACCCGGCTCATGGGGCTTTGGCACACCGATCTGACCGGAAAGCTGCCGAACGCTCTGCCGTCGGTTCCAAAGAAGCCGCGAACCCTGGCCTCCATCGAGCAAGAGGCGATGGACCGACGGGTGGACTTGGCTATTGCTCGACTTGAAATCGCGGCGCTCGCCAAGTCGTTCGGGCTCACGCGCTGGACACGGCTGATCAATGTAGTTGACGCAAGCGGCATCTCCAAAACGCAGAAGGACAAGGGCGAAGGGCCGGCAAGAGATGGCGCGGGCTTCGACATCGAATTTGAGGTGCCGATCTACGACTTCGGCAGAGCAAAAGTGCGGGAGGCGGAGCAGCGTTATCTCGAAGCGGTCAACGAGCTTGGCGAGATGGCGGTAAATGCACGCTCCGAGGCACGCGAGGCCTATAGCGCCTATGCCGCGACCTCAGCAATAGCCGCACAATACGAACGCGAGGTCTTGCCGCTGCGCCAGATCATCTCGGAGGAGACGGAGCTGCAATATAATGCCATGCAGGTCGACGCCTTCGCCTTGCTTGAAGCGGCACGGGCCAATGCCGCCGCGAAGGTCGCGAGCGTCGAGGCCAAACGCAATTTCTGGCTCGCTTACACCGACCTCAGCGTCTCCCTGCTCGGCGGGGGGGCATGCGCCAGGAGCCCGACGCCGTGATCGCAGCCGCCAGCGGCGGGACCGCGCCTGCCCATTAGTTCGGAGGATAGGACCCATGCTGTCACGACGAAACTTCATCACCGGCTCGGCGATGCTGGTGAGTGCCGGCATGGTCGGCGGCCGCGCGCAGGCCGCCGGGATTCCCGAGGCACCGACCAATGCCTCTCCTTCGATGCTGCCTCCGCTCGCGCCGCCGAGCGGACAACACTACAAGCCCGTGGTGACGCTTAACGGCTGGACGCTGCCCTGGCGGATGAAGGGCGATTGGAAAGAGTTTCACCTCGTCGCCGAAGAGGTGAGCCGCGAGATCGCGCCCGGCATGACCGCCCGGCTCTGGGGCTACAACGGCCAGACACCCGGCCCAACCATTGAGGCCGTCGAGGGCGACAAGGTCCGCATCTTCGTGACCAACAAACTGCCGGAACACACCACCATTCATTGGCATGGGATGCTGCTACCGAACGGCATGGATGGCGTGGGAGGCCTCACCCAGCCCCACATTCCGGTGAGCAAGACCTTCGTCTACGAATTCGAGCTGAAGGGCAGCGGCAGCTTCATGTACCACCCGCACTCGGACGAGATGGTGCAGATGGCGATGGGGATGATGGGCATGTTCGTCGTGCACCCGAAGGACCATGCCTTCCGCCCGGTCGATCGCGACTTCGTCTTCGTCGTGAGCTCCTACCGTTTCGATCCAGGAACCTCGTTGCCCCACGTCGCCGAGATGACCGACTTCAACATCTGGACATTCAATGCCCGCGTATTTCCAGGCATCGACGTGATGACGGTGAGGCTTGGCGACCGGGTGCGGATTAGGATGGGCAATCTCACCATGACCAACCATCCCATTCATCTGCACGGCCATCACTTCGCGGTGAGTTGCACCGACGGCGGCTGGGTGCCCGAAACAGCCCAATGGCCGGAGACAACCATCGATGTGCCGGTCGGTTCGATCCGCGCAGTCGACTTTATCGCCGATGCGCCGGGAGACTGGGCGTTCCATTGTCACAAGTCGCATCACACCATGAACGCGATGGGGCATGAGGTGAAGAATTTCATCGGCGTGCCGCAGCGCGCACTTGGCAACACGTTGGCCCGCGCGGCACCCGGCGCCATGGCGATGGGTACCGATGGCATGGCCATGATGGGCGACATGTCAATGCCGCTCCCCTCTAATACGCTGCCCATGATGACCGGCACTGGTCAATTCGGGCCAATCGAGATGGGTGGCATGTTTACCGTGTTGAAGGTGCGCGAGAACCTGGCTCCTGGCGATTACAAGGACCCGGGCCCCTATAAGAACCCGGCGGGTACAGTCGCTCATCTCGTCGACACGAGCGCCGCCGGCGAGCCCCCTCAGCAACCTCGTGCAACCAAGTCGCCGGAGATGGAGCCCGGCATGGACACGCGGGGAATGGAGGGACATCACGGCCACCACCACTAAACGCAGAGAAAAATTGCAACGTCTAAATCCAGGGAAGCCCGGCCAAGTCCGAGATAGGAGCCAGTTGCCCGAAAAGCCCTTTGTCATCGGAGGCGTCCAGCACGGCCGAGGAACAGACGAGATTGCTTTCGGCTCAGGCCATGGCTTGCGTACGGCAGAAAAGGCCTGCGCAGGCCGTTGCGCTGTTTAGCGAACTAATCCGCCGCACACCAACCGATGCCGCCGCCTATCTGAATCGCGGCAGCGCCCAGGCTACCGCCGGCGAGGTCGCATTCGCGCTGACCGACTTCACCACCGCGCTTCATTTGCAGCCAGACCTGATCGAAGCTTGGTTCGATCGCGGCACCATCTACATCCATATCCGTCGCTACGAACGGGCGATCGCCGATTTCACCGAGGCAATCAGATTGAAACCGGACTTCGCGTTGGCTTATTGCAATCGCGGGATGGCGAATTTCCAGCTCGGCCGCTACGACGATGCACTTGCCGATTTTTCGATCGCTATCGATAAGGACGCGCGGCTAACCTACTGCCACTTCAATCGAGGCAATCTCTATTTAGTGCTTGGCGAGTACCGGCGCGCCGTAGACGATCTCACCAAGACAGTCAACGCGAAGCCCAAGAATGCGGTTGCGTTAAGCCGGCGCGGTCAAGCCTATGAAGCCCTTGGCCAGCAGGCTCAAGCGCTTGACGATTTCCGCGCGGCGCTTGAGATCGACCCGGGGCTGCAAAGCGCCGAGGAAGGCTTCGCCCGCATCACGACGCAACAGCAGCATTCACGCGGGAACAATTAGCGGGATCATACAGCCCCACTTGGAGTGGGACCGAAATCCAATCGACAAAGTTCGGTCTGAATATGCTGCCCTGATGGAGATGGTTACAATGAAAAATCACTACATCCGCCTAGCGGGCATGGCCGTTCTGTCCTTCATCTCGATGTATGTGCTCATGTACGCGATGGTGGACCACGTTGCGAATGTCTATCCTAACTTCAACCAGTTCTATATGGCCGGGCTGATGGCTGCTCCCATGGTTCTCATTGAACTTGCGCTGATGGGAGGCATGTACCCCAATAAGACTCTCAATATCATCATAGCCGTCGTTAGCGCATTGGCGCTGATCGCCTTTTTTATTTTTATCAGACAGCAGACAGCGATATTCGACCGTCAATTCCTTAAGTCCATGATCCCACACCATGCCGGTGCGATTTTAATGTGCGAGGAGGCGTCTCTTGAGGATGCCGAGATCAAGCAACTGTGCAAGAGCATCACCTACAGCCAGCAATCCGAAATCGACCAAATGAAGACGATTCTCGATCGGCTTGCCGGTAAGCAATAGCGGCATCCAGTGAACCAAATGCGCCGGCACGTCCCTCGTCGCTGGACGTGGACGACATCGAGAGCGACATCGACGGCGTGCGGGTCATCATTCGCCGGTCAAAGACCGACCAAAGAAGGAGCGGGTGATTTTGTGCTCATCCCGAACGGGACCAAGCTCAAGCCCGTGGCTGCCGTTTTAACGTGGGTCGCGGCGGCTTCTCTAAGTTCAGGGCCGGTGTTTCGCCCGATCACCAGGGGGGGGGGACGGGTCCGTGACCAGCGGCTTACGGACGCCTCTGTAGCCGACATAGTGAAGGCCAATGCAGAGGCAGCGGGATTTGACGCCAGGGTGTTCAGCGGCCACAGCCTCAGGGCGGGTTTCGTTACGAGCGCCCTTAATGCCGGCACCGATATCCTCAGGGTCATGTACCAGACCCGCCACCGGGAAGTCCTTCCGCACCCTCAAGGCTTACGACCGTAGGGCCAAGGCTTTCCGGGGCCATGCCGGGGAAGCGTTCCTATGAGGAATTTTCCCCGATTTTCACAGGCGGGAGGTTCCGTACCCCTGTCCACAAGCTTTCAACGTATGTTGTGGACTGCGCGTAGGGGCTTGCAAACGTAACCGTTCGCGGCCTCTATTATAGAATGAAGTTCTCCTGTTTCGCGAATCCAGGAGACGACGTGCCGCCGGGGTGAGCAATAAAAAGCCGCCCCCGTCCTGACAGACGAGAGGCGGCTAAAAGGTCAAACTGCAATGACGAGCATACACGCTCAACCATCATCCTGCAAGACGGCGGAGGCATCCGGACGTGAGATGCTGGCCGCATGGGCGTGCGGAGAGCCAGATTGAGCCGCGGCCCTCTAACTTTCAAGCAACGCGATCTCACCCGAGCGATCAAGGCTGCCTTGGCGGCGGGCCTCACTGTTGAACGCGCCTGGATCGACGTGGACGGCAAGATCATGTTGGGCTTTGCCAACCCCGACGACGCTGTCGTCGTCATCGAGCATGACAATCCTTGGGATAAGGCGCTTATCACGAATCAAAGGCGCGCCTTGTGAAGATCACCAAGCCATATCCTCGCACCTACAGGGGACAAGGACCGCCAGGGACGTGTGCGCTGGCGTTACCGTCCCCCTGGCGGCAAGGGCATCACGATTAAGGGCGTCTATGGCTCGCTCGAGTTCGCCGCCAACTACAGGGCTGCAACACAGGGCACGCCGATCGAGAAGAAGGGCCTCCCTGCCAAGCACGGCACGATGGCCGGTCTTGCCCGCTCTTATCTCCGCTCAGGCGAGTTCGACGCATTGGCGTCGGCGACACAGAGGGCGCGGCGGTATCTGATCGAAACCCACATCATTCGCGGCGAGTTCGGCACCTATCCCGTGGCCGACCTCCAGAAACGGCACGTCAAGCGTCTGTTCATGGACCCTTTGGCGAAGAAGCCCGGCACCGCCCGCAACGTTCTGTCTGTGCTCCGCATCCTGATGGCGCTCGCTATCGAGGATGGCATTCGCCACGACGATCCCACGGCTGGCATTAAGCGCCCCAAGCTCAGCAAGCGAGGCTGGCACGCCTGGACCGAGGAAGAGGTCGAGCAATACGAAGCGAAGCACCCGATAGGGTCACAAGCCCGCCTTGGGCTCGCGTTGGCGGCTTGCACGTCGCAGAGGGCGGCAGACCTGATCCGCATGGGGCGGCAGCACGTCCGTAATGGCAGGATCAGCGTCGTTCAACAGAAGACCGGGACACCACTTGAGATCCGCCTTCACCCCGACTTGAAGGTGATCCTCGACGCCACGCCCTCCGAGCACTTGACCTTCCTCGTGTCGGAGAAGGGCAAGCCTTTCGCGTCCGCCAACAGCTTCGGGCATCGCATGAGGAAATGGGCTAAGGAAGCCGGCCTAATCGGTTGCCCGCTGCATGGTCTCCGCAAGGTCTGTCTTAGAAGGTTGGCAGAACTCGGATGTACGGCGCCCGAGATCATGTCGGTCTCTGGTCACAAGTCGATGGCTGAGGTTCAGCACTACATCGAAACGGCAAATCAGAAGCGCATGGCGGATCGGGCCATTGCGCGAACAGAATCTTACCCACGCGACGATCAGTCTTACCCACAGGAGAAAAAGGCGTGACCTGCCAAGAGCCTAGAAAAGCCTTCCCGCTTTCGCGGGAATGACGAGCAACAGGGGTGGGAAACTAGACCGAGAAGCTGGTGCCGCAGCCGCAAGCCGCGGTCACGTTCGGATTGTGGATCTTAAACTGCGCGCCGATCAGATCGTCGACGAAGTCGATCTCGGCGCCCTGCACGAAGCCGGCCGACACCGGATCGACCACGACCCGCGCGCCGTCCCGCTCGATGAGGATGTCGTCCGGCTCGCGCTCCTTGACCAGGTCGAAGCGATACTGGAAGCCGGAGCAGCCGCCGCCCTCGACGCTGACGCGGAACAGGGTCTGCGCATGCTCGGCGTCCAGCAGCTCCGCGATGTGGCGGGCGGCGCTGGCGCTAATGGTGATGGACGTTTCGCTCATCTTGAGTGTAGCCAGTCTCTCATGTCTACCTGATAGATAGGACCACAAAGAGGCTTGTCAATCGACGATAGACAGAAGATCGGGCGCGTTGGCACCGCGCCCCCAAGGCCCGTCGGCGCCGTTTCGGGACCAAGAGCGCTTGCCCGCTACGCCGTCGACGAGCGCCAGAGCCGCGGACGGCTCGAGCCGGAGCCGCCGAGCCCGACCCGCTCGGCCTATAGCCGCGACCGCGACCGCATCCTGCACAGCGCCGCTTTCCGCCGCCTTAACTACAAGACGCAGGTCTTCGTCTACCACGAGGGCGACCATTATCGCTCGCGCCTGACCCACAGCCTCGAAGTGGCGCAGATCGCCCGCTCGCTCGCCCGGATGCTCCGCATCGACGAGGACCTGACCGAGGCGTTGGCGCTCGCTCACGATCTTGGCCACCCGCCCTTCGGCCATGCCGGCGAGCGCGCGCTCGATGCCGCCATGGCGAACGCCGGCGGCTTCGACCACAACGCCCAGTCGCTGCGCATCGTCACCGCGCTGGAAAGGAAATACGCGCGCTTCGACGGGCTCAACCTCACCTGGGAGACGCTCGAGGGGCTGGTGAAGCACAATGGCCCACTCACCGAGCAGGAAGACAAGCACATCCCTGAGCCGGTGCTGGCCTACTGCGCGCGGCACGATCTCGAGCTTCACACCTTCGCCTCGCTCGAGGCGCAGGCCGCCGCTCTCGCCGACGACATCGCCTACAACAATCACGATCTGGACGACGGCTACCGCGCCGACTTCTTCGGCTTCGCCGATCTTACCGCAGTGCCGATCGTGAGCCGGTTGCTCGACGAGGTTCGCGCAGCCTTTCCCGGCATCGAAGCGCCGCGGCTGCTCTACGAGACGAACCGCCGCCTGATCACCGCCATGATCGACGATGTGATCGCCGAGACGCTCCGCCGGCTCGCCGCGCTTCGGCCCGCGAGCGCCGGCGATGTGCGCCACGCCGACCGCGCCGTGGTGGCGTTCTCCGACACGATGCGGCGCGACCTCGACGAGCTGCGCGCCTTCCTCTCGGTTCGCGTCTACCGTCACCCGCGCATCGTGCGCATCATGGGCGAGGCAGAGGGTGTAGTCGCCGATCTCTTCCATCGCTACGGAACCGATATGGATACACTTCCTCCCGAATGGTCCGAGCAAGCCCCAGCTCACGATGCCCGCGCCTATGCCCGCCATGTCGCCGATTTCATCGCCGGCATGACCGACCGCTATGCGCTTGCCGAGCACCGGCGCCTGTTTGACGCCACCCCGGATTTGCATTAGTCGCTCGCACACTTCCCGGAGCTTTCATGGACGTTTTTGCAGGGTTTCAGGGCCGCATCCTGGCGGCCGTCCAGCAGCTCAAGCATGACGGCATCGTGCAGCACCAGGCGAGCATCGAGGGAATCACGCTCGAATCGCCGAAAGACGCCTCGCACGGCGATCTCGCGACCAACGCGGCGAT
Organism: Methyloceanibacter sp.; assembly: GCA_050728375.1. Classification (GTDB taxonomy): domain Bacteria; phylum Pseudomonadota; class Alphaproteobacteria; order Rhizobiales; family Methyloligellaceae; genus Methyloceanibacter. Next base: position 3,390 of record JBOHJE010000095.1, on the reverse strand, counting down.
GGTACTCGCCAAGGCCGCGGGCGTCCCGCCGCGCCAACTCGCCGAGCGCATCGTGCCGCTCATCGCCTCTGACCCTTACATCGAGAAAGTTGAGATCGCCGGCCCTGGCTTCATCAATCTGACGCTTGCGCGTGCTTTCTGGCCGCGCGTGCTGCGCATGGTGCTGGAAGGGGGTGATGCGTACGGGCGAAGTGCCATCGGCGGGGACGAGGCCGTGAACGTCGAGTATGTCTCGGCCAATCCCACGGGCCCGATGCATGTCGGCCATTGCCGGGGTGCAGTGTTCGGTGACGCGCTCGCCAACCTTCTCGACTTCGCGGGCTTCGCCGTCACGCGCGAATATTACGTCAACGACGCCGGCGCCCAGGTCGAAATCCTCGCCCGCTCTGCTTACCTGCGCTACCGCGAGGCACTCGGTGACGACATCGGCGAGATTCCGGAAGGACTCTATCCCGGCGACTACCTGAAGCCCGTCGGCGAGGCGCTTGCCGCCCATCACGGCGAGGCGCTGCTCGCCATGCCGGAAGAGAACTGGCTGCCGATCGTGCGCGCCGAGACGCTCGAGGCGATGCTCGCCATGATCGAGAACGACCTCGCTCAGCTCGGCATCCGTCACGACGTATTCTTCTCGGAGCGTTCCCTGACCGACGGCGAGCACGACGAGGTGGCCGACACGATCGCCGACCTCGAAGCTAAGGGGCTGATTTACAAGGGCCGGCTTCCGCCTCCCAAGGGCAAGGTCGACGAGGAATGGGAGGATCGCGAGCAGCTTCTGTTCCGCGCCACGCGGTTCGGCGACGACCAGGACCGCCCGCTCATCAAGTCCGACGGCGCCTACACCTATTTTGCTGCGGATATGGCCTATCACCGCGACAAGTTCAGACGCGGCTTCAAGTCGATGATCGACGTGTGGGGCGCCGACCATAGCGGCCATATCAAGCGCATGAAGGCCGCCATCGCCGCCCTGACCGGCAATCAGGCTGATCTGGACGTGAAGATTTGTCAGCTCGTCCGCTTGTTTCGGGCGGGCGAGCCTGTCAAGATGTCGAAGCGTGCCGGGACATTCGTGACGCTCCGGGAGGTCGTGGACGAGGTGGGCGCGGGGCCCGTCCGCTTCATGATGCTCTACCGGAAGAATGACGCGCCGCTCGATTTCGACTTTGCCAAAGTCACCGAGCAGTCGCGAGACAACCCGGTCTTTTATGTACAGTACGCCCATGCGCGGGCGAGTTCCGTTCTGCGTAACGTTCGCGAGACGTTTGCCGACCTCGACCCTGAGGGGGGTGGCGTGGCTGAGGCCGACCTAGAACGGTTGAATGACGATGCCGAGATCGCTCTGATCCGGCGCATTGCTCAATTCCCACGTATAGTGCAGGGGGCCGCACAGGCTCATGAGCCGCATCGCATCGCTTTCTATCTTTACGATCTTGCTGGAGACTTCCATGGTCTTTGGAACCGAGGCAAAGACTTGCCACAATTACGTTTTATTTACGAGAGTGACCGAGAGTTAACACGTGCTCGTGTAGCGCTGGTGGCCGCCACTAAGCGTGTTTCGGCATTGGGATTGGGGATCCTCGGTGTTCATGCCTTGCACGAGTTGCACTAAACCGACCTTGGGGGCAGGGGTGGTTCGAGGGAAGTAGCCATGTCCACACACGATAGCGGCTTCGGCGGTAAGGCCGGGCCGGCCTTTGACTTGCCGTCGGATTTTGCCAACAGGCAGAACGCGCCGGGCGCGCAGTCTTGGGGCGCGAGCGCGCCGACAACACAAAAAAGCGAGGTACCGTTTATGGTTCAAGGAACCGGTCGGCCAGGGCAGCCAATCATTGGACAGCACTCAATCTTTGGTGGGAGTGGTCCGGTGTTTGCCCAGATGCCAACCTACACGCCGGTCACCCGCGCGGCGGAGCGGTCGGCACCAGAACCTCAGCCCTCTTACACCGCCTATCAAGCCACGCCGCCGGCCTCGCCGGCCAGGCTCGCGCCGGAGCCTCAAACGCAGGCCTCCAACTATCATCAGCAATCCCATAGCGCGCCGAGCTATCAGCCAGAGCCGCAAGGCTATGATGCCGGTCCTCAGTTCCAGCCACCGAGTTTTGCGAGCCCCGAGCCGCAGAGCTACGGAACGGCTGGATCGGGCTATAGCGACGGCCAGGGGGGCCAGGGCTATCAGAGCCAGGATTTCTCAGATGCGAGCTTTCCCGAGCTCGGCACCTCCGACGCAGGTTTTCCGGAGACCATCTTCCCGAACCTGAATGCCTCCGAGGCAAGCTTCCCGGAATCGGCCTTCGGCAGCCAGAATGGCGCCGATGAGAGCTTTTCGAGCCAGAGCTTCGGCGATGCCCAGTACTCCGATCGGGGCTTCGAGGCGAGTTTCCCGGAGACGAGCTTCGGCGGCTCCGACTACGGCCAGGAGGACGCCGGCCTCAATCAATCGGCCGGCTACCACGCCGCACCGGCCGCGGAGGAGCCCCAGAACGACCTGGGGACGGACGACTTCGGCCTGACATCTCCGTTGGGAGGCACGCCGCAATTCCAGATGCCGCAGCCCCGCGCGCCTCAGAGCTTCGCGCCGCAGGCGCCCAAGGCCCCGGCGGCGCCACAGACGCAACCCTCTCAGGACCAAGTGCCGCAAAGCGATCCGCGGCGGCAGCTTCAGGCCTTCGACGCCGTCTACGACCAGCCCCCGCAAATTGCCCTCGGCTCCACCGAGCCGCCGCGCCCGGCGCTTCAGAACTTCAACGAGGCTGATCGCGGCGATGCCGATTTCATAGATGAGAGCCAGGTCGTCGTGCCGCCAAGCGTGCGATCTAAGGTGACCTCTATCCTCAAGGGCCGCAGCGCCTTCATGGTCGCCAGCGCGCTTCTCGGCGCGATCGCACTCGGCGGTGCGTTGGCCTTTGCCTATAAGCAAAGCGGCGGCGGTATCGGCGAGGATACGCCGTTTGTCCAGGCCGACAACTCGCCCGTCAAGGAAGCGCCCGATCAGCCGGGTGGCAAGGAATTCCCGCACAAGAACAAGCTGATATACGATCGTCTGACCAACGGCGACGGACCGGAATCCGAGAACCTCGTGTCCCGTCAGGAGGATGTCGCGGTCCCCGCCCTGCCGCCGTCGAGCGACGCGGCAGGCTTGCCGGCGTCTGTCGCCACCACCGATCTCGTGACGCCGGGGACGACGCAGGCGGTCGAGGGCGAGGACGCCGATGGCGGTCCCCGCAAGGTGAAGACCCTCGTTGTACGTACTGATGGTTCGGTCGAGGCGGCGCCGGTCACGGCCGAGCCGGCCGAAACCGCTTCCACCGGCGAGCCGCCGGCGCCGCCGGCCGATGCGGCAATGGCCGCCGCGCCTGGGGCTGCTCCGGCTGCTCCGGCTGCTCCGGCTGCTCC
>JBOHJE010000094.1:0-9226 GCA_050728375.1 Methyloceanibacter sp. | reverse complement strand
GCCTGGGCGCGAACGCCCCACCAATCCCTAAGCTCGGTGATGCTGAAGGTGCGATCGGCAGCGTCGGTGTAGGTGAGGCCTTCCTTCTTGTTGAAGACCTTGGCGTCGGCGAGACCGCCGTCCTTGTAACGCTGAAGCCGGACGCCCTTGCCGCGCGGCAGCTCGGGCAGCTCCTTGAGCGGAAAGAGCAGGAGCTTGCGATTGTCGCCGATCACCGCAATGCTGTCGCCCTCCACCGGCGATACCACGGCCGCCTCGCCGCCAGTGGACACGTTCAGCACCTGCTTGCCCTTTCGCGTCATGCCGACGACCTCGTCCTCCGCTACGATGAAGCCGTGGCCGCTGGTTCCGGCCACAAGCAGCTTGCGACCAGGCTGGTGTACGAACAGCGCGACCGAGTCACCCGCCTCCTCGATATCGATCATGAGGCGGAAAGGCTCGCCGTGTCCCCTGCCCCCGCGTAGCTCGTCGGCGGCCAGCGAATAGAAGCGTCCGTTGGTGGCGAACAGAAGCAGCGTGTCGGTGGTCTGCGCCTTGACGAAGCTCTTGAGGCGGTCGCCCTCCTTGAAGGTGAGGCTCTCCCGCTCCGTCTGATGACCGCGGATGGCGCGGATCCAGCCCTTCTCCGACAGGACGACCGTGACCGGTTCCTTCTCGATCATCGCCTCGGCGAGCTCGACCTCAACGCCTTCTGGCGCCTCGTCGAAGGTCGTGCGGCGGCGGCCGAGATCCGTCTTCTGCCCGAACTGATCCTTCAGCGCCTTGATCTGATCCCCGATGTGCTTCCACTGTTTTTCCTTGGAGGCGAGCAGCGACTTGAGCTCCTTGCGCTCCTTGGTCAGGCTGTCGTGCTCGCGCCTGATCTCCATTTCCTCGAGCTTGCGAAGGGCGCGCAGCCGCATGTTGAGGATCGCCTCCGCCTGCCCGTCGGTGAGCCTGAAGGCGCGAATCAGTGCCGGCTTCGGCTCGTCCTTCTCGCGGATGGTCTTAATGACCTTGTCGAGGTTCAGGTAGACGATGAAGTAGCCGTCCAGCACTTCCAGACGATGGTCGATCTTGTCGAGCCTGAATTTGGAGCGGCGGACGAGCACCAACTGGCGGTGATCGAGCCATTCGCGCAGGACTTGGCGCAGGCCGAGCACATTCGGGATCTGGCCTTTGCTCAGTACATTCATGTTGAGCGGCAGCCGGACCTCGAGCTCGGTCAGCTTGAACAGGGACTCCATGAGGAGCAGCGGATCGACGGTTCGGCTCTTGGGCTCCAGCACCAGCCGCACCTCTTCCGTCGACTCGTCGCGCACATCGGTCAGCAGCGGCAGCTTCTTCTGCTGGAGAAGTTCGGCGATGCGCTCGACCAGGCGCGCCTTCTGAACCTGATACGGGATCTCGGTGACGACGATCTGATAGGTGCCGCGGCCCGTGTCTTCCTGCTTGAAGCGCGCGCGCACGCGAAAGCTACCGCGTCCGGTCCTGTAGGCCTCGAGGATTTGCTCGCGCGGTTCGACAATTATCCCGCCGGTGGGCAGATCAGGGCCGGGCACGAGATCGACCAGCTTGTCGGCGGTGGCGTTCGGGAACTTGATGAGATGCAGGGCCGCATCGCAGAGCTCGCCGGCATTGTGCGGCGGGATGTTGGTCGCCATGCCCACGGCAATTCCGGAGGAGCCGTTCGCGAGCAGGTTCGGAAAATTGGCCGGGAGGACGACGGGCTCTTCCTCCTCGCCGTCATAAGTGGCCCGGAAATCGATAGCGTTCTCATCGATGCCATCGAGCAGCATCGCGGCAACCGATGTCAGTCGCGCCTCGGTGTAGCGCATGGCGGCGGCATTATCGCCGTCAACATTGCCGAAATTGCCTTGGCCGTCGACCAGCGGGTAACGGACCGCAAAGTCCTGCGCGAGCCGCACCAGCGCATCGTAGACCGCTCGGTCGCCATGGGGGTGGTATTTGCCGATGACGTCTCCGACGACGCGGGCGCATTTCTTGAATCCGCCTTCCGGGTCGAGGCGGAGTTGGCGCATGGCATAGAGGAGCCGCCGGTGCACGGGCTTGAGCCCGTCGCGCACATCGGGAAGCGCTCGGTGCATGATGGTGGAGAGCGCATATGCGAGGTAGCGCTCCTCGAGCGCCTCGCGGAGGTCGACGGGCTCGATGGGCCCCGAATCAGGCGGCGGAACTCGCTTTCCCATGTTCTGCGCCTTACCCCATTGGCCGGGCATCCTCAAGGCGCCCGCGACCAGGCGTCATGCCGGCGATTTTCTGAGCCTGGCTATCGAAGCTCACTGCGATCGCTCGGGATTGCGGTCCGGCAAAGGCGGCGGCCCTTCGGCGTCGGCCGGCGCGGGCCGGGCGAGGCAGGAGGTGTCGAGAAACATCTGGATCTCGACATAGTGCCACTGCTCGCCGTGCTTCCAGCCGGCGACGCCAACGCCGATTTCCGTGGAGCCCGACCTCAGCGCGCGCTCGTGTCCGGGCGAGCCTCTCCAGAACCGCATTGCCCGCATCATAGCCGCGGAAACGGAAGCGCGTTTTGGTCTGGTCCAAAACCCATACCAGTTCTCCCAGACCTTGCAGACTTCGATGCCTGCATCGGTGAGGCGCTTTCGCGGCGAGCGCCCATCCGCGCCGTGGCCGGTCTTCTTGGTCTCTACCAGATAGGCCGCGTAAGCCTGGGCAACACGGCTCGCAGCGTCGTTCTCGCTCAAGGCCGGGAGTCCCTTCTGCCGGCGATAGGCATTGGTCTCGCCGACAATCATCGACCGCGCGCTCGGCGGAAGATCGAATTGCTGCGCGCGGGCTGAGCCGGCATGACCGAGCCCCGCCGCGACAAGGAGCCCGGAAGCGACGACCAAGAGCCGGGCCATCGTGTTTTGCCTCGGGCGCTATGCCGAAAGCGCCGCCCTGAGTTGGCGGGCAAGAAGGTTGAAAAGGCGCTCCCGGACCTGCGGCATGGCGAGGGCGTGCGGCAGATCGACAGGCTCGATGGGGCCGGAATCAGGCGGTGGAATTCTCCTTCCCATGCTCCGCCCTTACCGCATCGGCTAGACGCGCTCAAGCGGCACACAACCCACTTACAAACCTCGACGGGAGTCTCCCTGCGCAATTTGCGACCAGCCCCACATCGGCTATAAGCACATGCAATGCCCTCGCAGAGATGAACCCGTGTCCAAGAGCCATACCTACATTCTGGGAATCAATGCCTACGACCATGACGTCAGCGCCTGCCTCCTTCGTGACGGGGAAATCGCCTTCGCGATTGCCAAAGAGCGGATCACGCGCAGAAAGCACGATGGCGGCTTTTATCAAGAGGTGCTCGATTATTGCCTGCGGGCCGAGGGTATCTCGCTGGATGAAATCGATCTGGTGGTACGCAACTGCTACATGCTGCCAGTCGAGGACATAGAAGGACGCCTGCTCTCCCAAAGCGACATGCCACGCAAGGAGCGCACGCAGGCGGCCAAGAATCCGCTCTACCTTTCGAAATCCAACAAAGTTGTGACGGTGTCGCATCATCTCGCGCATGCCTATAGCGCCTTCGCGACATGCCCCTTCGATGAAGGCGTCGTGATGGTGATCGATGGCGTCGGCAGCTACAGCTCAGACATTCACGAAAAGGATCAGGTGACTGACAACGTAGATCCGCTAGCTCGTGAATCGGAGAGTTATTACCGATTTGAGGGGTCGAGACTCCAAACGTTGAAAAAGGTCTGGTTGCATCCGGTTCGCGGATTTCTGGGCGATGAGTTTTTCAACATGAGGGGCCTCGGCGCGCTGTACAGCCGCGTCTCAAGCTACATCTTTGCGGATTGGAACAAGTGCGGCGAAGTGATGGGACTTGCGCCTTACGGGCGTCCCAATCAGATGAGGTCGCTGGTCGAATTCAAGAACGGCGAGTTGGACGTTCCTGATTGGACGGAAGCTTTCAATCAGCCCTACCAACCGGACAGCCCGGAAAAGTGGGAAGACAGCTCCTCCCTGCAGCATTGGAAAGACCTTGCGTGGCGGGCGCAGGACGACACCGAGAGAGTCCTTCTCGAGCGGGCAGTCTGGTTACGTGAGACCACCGGCGCAAAGAACCTGTGCATCGCGGGCGGAGTGGGGCTGAACTGTGTGGCCAATGGCAGGATTGCGCGGGAAACCGGGTACGACAACGTTTGGGTTCAGCCGGCTGCAGGCGACGATGGGATCGCCATTGGATGCGCGTATTACGGCCATATAGCAATACAGAGAAGGCCGCGGTCCTTTGTCATGGAGCACGCCTATCTCGGCGTCGAATATTCCGAGCGAGAAGCGAAAGATGCATCGGACAAATGGCTCGTCCGTCGTCAAATGTTCGACATGCAGGACGGGAGCATTTGCGGCGAAATGGCCAAGGTTCTGTCCGAAGGCCATGTAGTTGGCTGGTTTCAGGGCCGTTCGGAGTTCGGTCCTCGCGCACTTGGAAATCGCAGCATCCTCGCGGACCCGCGGCAAGCGTCGATGAAGGACGTGCTGAATGCGCGGGTCAAGCATAGGCAGTCGTTCCGACCGTTCGCGCCGGTGGTCCTCGCCGAACGGGCGAAGGAGATTTTCGAGGGGGACGAGGACTCGCCGTTCATGTTGCTGGCCAAACAGGTCCACCCAGAATGGAAGGAGAAGGTTCCGGCCATTGTTCACGCCGACGGCACGGCGCGTGTACAGACCGTTCGCCGGGAGCATAATGAACGTCTCTATCGCCTGATCCAGGAGTTCGAGAAGATTACGGGAGTCCCTGTGCTGCTGAACACCTCGTTTAATATTAGAGGTGAACCCATTGTCGAAACGCCTGCTGACGCGATGAACTGCTTCCTTTCTACCGGGATCGACTACCTTGCTTTGCACGACATGCTGATCGCCAAGACTCGATACTACAGAATGCTCTATCCCACAATGAAATGGGGGTCTGACGTCGCCACGATGATTCGGATCGGGGTGGGCGCCGAGGAAGCGAACAGGGAAGAAGATTGACGATTGGTCTGACTAGCAGGCGTCGATCGATCCTGAGAAAAAATGTTTCCCTTCACCGAACCGCCCGCCGGGCATCGAGGTTGTAGACTTGCCGCTTGTGCGTATGTCGCGGCGAACTCACCTTAGCGCTCCGGATGGGAGAGAAAGGAAGGCGAAAATGGCCAACGGCATTTTGGCCTCCCCTCACGCTGGCATTAATCCGAGGGCAGGAAGCAAGCTCATGGCCCGTGTCATCGCAGCGGTAGCCATCGCTTTCTTCTGGTTTGTCAGCGCCGTCGGAACTACCGTCGGAACTACTGTCGGAACTACTGTCGGCGTGACCAGCTTGACCGCCGCGGTGACGGCGGCGACCAGTACGCCCGCCGACGCCCGCCGGAGGAGGCGCCGTCGGAGGCGCCGTCGGCGCCGCGGCCGTCGTGGCTTCCACTGGTACTGGTACTGGTGGTAACAGCAGCATGGTCAAGCGTGTGACGGGCCGATCGACGAGGTCGGCCCGTTTTTTTGCCCTCTCACTGCAGCGCGGCGGCTGGAATTTGGGCGAGAAGGCCGATCAGGCGCTCGCGAGCTTGAGGCATTGAGAGGCCATGCGGCGCCAGCACGTCGCGCTCGAGGAAGTGGCCCGTGAGCGCGAAACCCGCAGCGATATCGCGGTCGCCGATCGGTGCTGCGTCGTCGAGTAGGAAGGCGGGCAGGTCGAGCAGTTTGGCCCCGTAAGGCTCGCCGGCCTCGCGCGACACGGCGCGGCCCGAGCGCGGCGAGACATAGACAAGGTCGCTCTCGCCGCCGGTCGCGGCACACTTGGAGAGATCGAGGCCGAAGCCAAGCTCCTGCAAGAGTTGAAACTCCCAGCGAACCAGAAACGCGGGCCACAGTGCCGGCTCGCCGAAGGCGCGAAGCACGTTGAGCGCCTCTGCGTAAAGTTCAGGATGAGGATCGCGCTCGGGCAACAGCTTGGCCAAACCCGTGAGCGCGCCGATGGCGCTGAGCGCCGCCGCGTCGTCGAGGACGCGAGCGGCGTGAGGATCGATCAGCTCGACATTGAAGCCGCCGAGATGCTCTGACAGACGCGCGCGCCAAGTGACGCGAAGGCGGTTGCCGGGCTGAAGCAGGGGGCGAACACGGCGCGACCGCCCTCCCCGCACCAATCCGAGGTGGCGGCCATGTTGAAGCGTCAGTAGCTCCGCAACGATGCTCGTCTCGCCGAGCGGGCGGCCGGCAAGAAAAATGCCTTCGTCGATCCAGTCCATAAGCGCACTATGGCCCAACCGGACCGCTTCTCAAGCCCCGCGATACATTCGACGGTCACACAAAAGGGCCGGCGGGAAAGACCGGGCCCCTCGAGAGGTGCTCAAGCGACGTCTATCTTGTGCCACCAACCCGTGGCGCGATCGGGACGCCAGATCCAGTCACGCCCGGCGCGAGGGACTGCCCCGGCGCATAGCCGGACTCACCTGGCAAGGGGCGCCCTCGCGCCGGCTGGCGTGGCGAATAAGCAGAGACACCAGGAGACGTGGGCACTCCGCCTTGATATTGCGGCTGGAGGCCGGGAGTCGTCCCAAGGCTTCCGCCAGTACCTCGGGGCCTCATGTCGGCGTCGGCAATAGCAGCGGTCGCGGCCAGCATCAGCCCGGTAAGCGTTAGGACCACGCACGTCGTTCTCATAGGATTGCCTCTTCGATGACGCACTCTCCGGCCAACTCGTGGTTTCCGGCTCCGTTCCTTCACTGGCCCCCAACGTCGTAGGCTCCAGCGGTCCTTGCGATAATCGAGTCCGATCTCGCAATAGCGCTCGGGGTCGTCTCCTCAGCGCTCGCGCACTGCGACGAAGAACAAGAGGTGCAAAGGAACGCGGCGCTCAAGCCTTCTCATGCATTCGGTTTCCAAAAAGGAAGCCCGGGGCGGCTTCTCGGAGCAGGCAACTCCGTGCTAGGCGCTAGTAGGCGCTATGGCCCTTGTGCTCCGACGCTCCCGAGCTTTCCTCCTGCATCTGCTTGCCGGGAGAATATTCGGAGGCGCCGGGTGCGCTGTCCTCGGCGTCAGGCTGCTTCGCCTGCTTGCCGGTCGAGTATTCGGATGCATCAGGGGCCATGTCTTCGGCGCCCTGCTGCTTCTTGGCCGCGCCCGGCGCGTAGCCTGAGGCGCCGGTCGCAGTCTCCTTGCCCGCATACAAAGCAGTCGTGCCCATCAGTAACGCGGCAGCAGCGACAATGGCGATCGTGCACTTCATTCGTGGTCTCCTTGATGGGTTCATCTTGGAGGGCAACGCCGCGGGCCAGGGACCGTTCCGCAGCATTTTGCTCGCACCAGGAGAAGCCTACGAAAATCAGCGGCCTTTGGGATAGTCGAGACCCATCTCGCGGTAGCGCACGGGGTCTTCGCCCCAGCGTTCGCGCACTTTGACGAAGAGAAAGAGATGGACGGGCACGCCGGCGATCTCGGCAATCTCGGTCCGTGCTGCGGAGCCGATCTCCTTGATCATGGCGCCCTTGGCGCCGAGCACGATGCGGCGCTGGCTCTCGCGCTCGACATAGATGGTCTGTTCAATGCGGACACTGCCGTCGTTCAATTCCTTCCACTCCGTGGTCTCGACCGTTAGCAAATAGGGAAGCTCTTCGTGCAAGCGCAAAAACAGCTTCTCGCGCGTGATCTCGGCGGCGGTGTGCCTGAGCGACGCGTCGGTGAGTTGATCCTCCGGGAACAGCCAGGGCCCGGGTAGAACCGCGCCGGCGAGATATGCCTTAAGATCCGCGACGCCATCCCCCGTCAGGGCCGAGATCATGAACACGCGCTCGAATGCCTTGAGGGCCGAAAGCTCGCCCGCAACGTTCAGGAGGTCGGGCTTTGATACGAGGTCGATCTTGTTGAGAATCGCGACCGCCGGGCGTCTGATGTCCGGAAGATGCGCAAGAAGCGGCTCGAGCCTCTGGTCGAGCCCGCGTTTGGCGTCGATGACAAGAGCGACGATATCGGCATCGCCCGCGCGGTCCCAGGCAGCCTGTGACATGGCGCGATCGAGCTTGCGCTTGGGCCGAAAGATGCCGGGGGTGTCGATAAGGATCACTTGCGACTTGCCGATCAGCGCGATGCCGCGCACCGGCCCCCGCGTGGTCTGCGCCTTATGGGTTACGATGGAGATTTTGGCGCCGACCAGCGCGTTAGTGAGCGTCGACTTGCCGCTATTGGGCGCACCAATGAGCGCGACGAAACCGCAGCGTGTGGCATCCTGTTGATCAGACGGTTGGCAACCGGGCTCAACCATCGGCGGGCGGCCGCCAAAGGCCCTCGCGCAGCAACACGGCGAGCGCCGCCGCCTGCTCGGCGGCGCGCTTGTTGGCTCCCTGCCCGCGCTCTGGCGCAGCACCCTCGATCTGCACCTCGGCGGTGAACCGGGGGGCATGGTCGGGACCCTCGCGGGCGACTTCGAGATAGCGCGGCAGAGGCAGGCCCTTGCCTTGCGCCCACTCCTGGAGCACCGATTTTGCATCCGGCGCGGCGAGTTCGAGCTCGACGAGATGGGGCTCCCAGAACTTGCCGACGACAGTCCGCGCCGCGTCATAGCCAGCATCGGCGAAGATGGCGCCGAGCACCGCCTCGCAGGCATTGGCGAGGATCGTCTTCTTGCGGCGGCCGCCGCTTCCGGCTTCGCCGTCACTCATCAAAATGAAGGTGCCGAGATCCCAGGCTTGCGCCACCGCCGCGCAGGTCTCGGCCCTCACGAGGTGATTGAACCAACGGGCAAGCTCGCCTTCGTCAGCGTCGGGAAACTCGTCGGACAGAAGCTCGGCGACGGCAAGGCCGAGCACGCGGTCGCCCAGGAATTCAAGCCGCTCATTGTCGTCGCTCGGGGTGCCGCCCGCGCGCGCGCTGGAATGGGTCAAGGCGAGCTTGAGATGCGCCGGATCGGCAAAGCTGTGTCCAAGCCGAGCGGCGAGCCTGTCGAAATCCGTGGACCGCGGCCTAGGCAAGGCTCAGTGAACCATCGAGAAGATGCGGCCCCAGCGGACGCTGCTCGGCCATTCCCACAACTCCCAGAAGCGTGTGTCCTCGTCGATCGAGAAGAAGATGATCTGTGCCTTGCCCACGAGATTCTCGAAAGGCACGAAGCCGACCTCCGATAGGAACCGGCTGTCGGTGGAGTTGTCGCGATTGTCGCCCATCATGAAGTAGTGGCCCGGGGGAACGGTATAGACCTGGGTATTGTCGTAGAACCCGTTCTCGATCAGATCGAGCGTCGTATAGC
>JBOHJE010000093.1:0-4827 GCA_050728375.1 Methyloceanibacter sp. | reverse complement strand
GCCGTCGCCTCCGCCTTCGACATCAAGTTCGTGTTCAACAAGTGGACGCTCGGCGAGGGCTATGCCCGGACCCGGCTCGGCATCGGCGACGCCCAGCTCGCCGAGTGGAACGGCAACCTCCTGCGCGCGCTGGGCTACGGTGAGGATGCCATAAAGTGTATCATCGAATACGCCGTGGGCCATGGCACGGTGGCGGGCGCTCCGGGCGTCAATCACGAGGCCCTCGCGGCAAAGGGCTTCACTCCGGAGAAGATCGCTGCCGTGGAGAAGGCGGTCGCCGCAGCCTTCGACATCAAGTTCGTCTTCAACAAATGGACGCTCGGAGAAAGCTTCTGCACCGAGACGCTCGGGCTCGACGCCGCGCGTCTCGATGCGCCCGACTTCGACCTCCTGGCGGAGATCGGCTTCGGTAAGCGCGAGATCGAAGCCGCCAACGAATTCGCCTGCGGGGCGATGACGCTGGAAGGCGCGCTCGGGCTCGACCCGAAGCATCTGCCCGTGTTCGACTGCGCGAGCCCCTGCGGCCGCAAGGGCAAGCGCTTCCTCTCGGTCGAGAGCCATATCCGTATGATGGCCGCCGCTCAGCCCTTCATCTCGGGTGCGATCTCCAAGACCATCAACATGCCGAACGAGGCGAGCGTGGAGGACTGCAAGGAGGCGTATCTGCTCTCCTGGCGGCTGGCCTTGAAGGCCAACGCGCTCTACCGCGACGGCTCCAAGCTCTCACAGCCGCTCAACGCTCAGCTCCTCGCCGACGAGGAGGAAGAGCAGGACGAGACCCTCGCCGCCGTCGGCTCCGATCAGCCGCAGGTGCAGCGCGCCACAGTAGTAGCGGAGCGTATCGTCGAGCGGATCGTGGAGCGGATGCGCGCCCGCGCCGAGCGCGAGCGTCTGCCTGACCGGCGCAAGGGCTATACCCAAAAGGCCGTCGTCGGCGGTCATAAGGTCTATTTAAGAACTGGAGAGTATGCAGACGGACGGTTGGGCGAGATCTTCATCGACATGCACAAGGAAGGCGCCGCCTTCCGCTCGCTCATGAACAACTTTGCGATCGCGGTGTCCGTCGGTTTGCAGTATGGCGTCCCGCTGGAAGAGTTCGTCGATGCCTTCACCTTCACGCGTTTCGAACCGGCAGGTCCGGTGCGCGGGAACGAGGCGATCAAGAACGCCACTTCGATCCTTGACTACCTGTTCAGAGAGCTTGCAGTTTCTTATCTTGGGCGGTACGAGCTTGCTCATGTTGATCCAAGTGAGATCGGCAGCACAACACTCGGCTCTGGGGACGCTGGCGAAGGCAAGCGTTCCACGGAAGCACTCGTCTCACCAGGCTTCACCCGTGGTCGCCTCGGTGAGCGGAGGTTTCTCGCGCCGAGCAAAGCGCAGGGCACTGGCACTCAGGCGTTGCAGGCGCGAGCCGACGACGACCCGTTTCCAGATGCCACAAGCCTTGCCACCGCTTCCACCCAACTCTCTTCTGTCGAGACAGCCGGGCAGGTCGCCCGGCCGGTCGATGCCCTTGCCGAGCGCGGCACAACAGTTCTTGTCGCCGAGGCGCGCGTTAAGGGTTATGAAGGAGAGGCGTGTGGAGAATGCGGTAACTTTACCCTCGTCCGCAATGGCACGTGTCTCAAGTGCGACACGTGCGGAGCGACGAGCGGTTGTAGCTAGAGTTAACTGATAGCCAGCCACCCGATAGGAGGGGATGATTATGGCAGCAGCGAAGAAGAAGCCAGCAGCGAAGAGGAAGCCGGCAGCCAAGAAGTCGGCGAAGAAGACCACCCGGAAGACCGCCGCCGCGAAGAAGTCGACGGCGAAGAAGACCGGCACGGCACGGAAGAGGAAGTAACGTGCTAGGGCGCGGGGCCTGAAAACCCCGCGCCTTCTTCAAGATTTTTCCCCTTTAGAATCAGCCAGTTGCGCCGCCTCGAAATCAGCCCTTCTCCGCGGGCACCGCGGCAAACCCCTCCCTCTCGATCGTCGTCCAAAGCGCGCGAAGCGCCAGCTCGAGCGGAGCCTCGTCGGCGCAGCGCAGCACTACATAGGTGCCGACGCGGTTCCTCTCGAAGAACGGGTAAGAGCCCATCTGCACGTCGGGATGCGCGGCCTGAAGCGCGGCAAGCGGCGTGGCCACGTCGCCCTCCGGCGCGTCGATGCGGACCGAGCGGGAGAGCAAAGCGCGACCCTTGGCGAGGCGCGGCATCACCTCGTCCAACATGGCCTGCATGATTCGCGGGACACCAGCCATGACCACCACATTGCCGATCATATAGCCGGGCGCCCGCGAGACAGGGTTATGCACAAGCTCGGCGCCCTCGGGGATGCGCGCCATGCGCAGACGCGCGGGCGTCAGCTCGCGATCGTCGAATTGCCGCCGCATGGCGGCGACGGCGCCCTCGTCGGGCGCGACGCGGACCCCGAAGGCCTGGCCGATGGCGTCGGTGGTCACGTCGTCATGGGTCGGTCCGATGCCGCCGGTGGTGAACAGGTAGTTGAAGCGCGGGCGGAGGTCGTTGACGGCCGAGACGATCTCGGCTTCCACGTCGGCGACCACCCTCACCTCGCGCAGCGCGATACCGATCCGGGTGAGGTAGGCCGCCACGTAGCCGATATTCTCATCCTGCGTGCGCCCGGACAGGATCTCTTCGCCGATGACGAGGAGCGCGGCGGTGACGGTGTCTAGGGCTTGGTCAGCCATTCACGTATTCTCGTTTCTTACAGAAGACGATAATCGTCATGCCCGAGGACCGAGGTGCCGGGCATCCACGAGCAGCAGAGGTGCCCCGTCAAAAATGTGGATGGCCGGGACCTGCCTGCGAAGCCGCCGTGAAGGCGAGAGTCCCAGCCGCGGAGCTTCGCTTCGGCGAAGGCAGGCAAGCCCCGCCACGACAGCGTGGGCAGAGACTAGCTTAAAAGCGATCCGTGACGGCAGATCATCCGACACACCAAAGTTAGGCGCTGCCGTTGCGCGCGATGAGATTTAACCCTAAGTCTGGATGATTGTCCGTTATGATCGCATACCATGTCCAATCTCGAATTTGCCCGCGCTCAAGCGCGCGACACGAAGATCAGGCTGCACGGACCCGAGGCCTTCGCGGGCATGGCGAAGGCGGGGCAGCTCGTAGCGGAGGCTCTCGACCTTCTTATCGAGCGGGTGAAGCCCGGCGTTACCACCGACGAGCTCGATGCCTTCGTGTTCGAATTCGCCATGGCGCATGACGCGATCCCCGCGCCGCTAAACTATCGCGGCTTTCCCAAGTCGATCTGCACCTCGCTGAACCATGTGGTCTGCCACGGCATTCCCGGCCCTCGCGCGCTGAAGGAGGGGGACGTCGTCAACATCGATGTAACCCTGATCGTCGATGGCTGGCACGGGGATTCGAGCCGCATGTATCCCGTGGGCAAGATCTCGCGCGCTGCGGAACGTCTGCTGGAGGTGACCTACAACGCGCTGATGCGGGGGGTGGCTGCGGTGAGGCCAGGGGCTACGACCGGCGATATCGGCGCCGCGATCCAGACCTATGCGGAAGGCGAGCGGTGCGGCGTGGTCCGCGACTTCTGCGGGCATGGGCTGGGCCGCGTGTTCCACGACCGGCCAAACATCCTGCACTATGGCGAGCCCGGCGAAGGCCTGCCGCTCAAGCCCGGCATGCTGTTCACCATAGAGCCCATGATCAATCTCGGTAAGCCGCACGTGAAGATCCTGTCAGACGGCTGGACGGCGGTGACCCGCGACCGTTCGCTGTCGGCGCAGTACGAGCACACCGTGGGCGTGACCGAGACGGGGTGCGACGTGTTCACGCTGTCGCCGCGAAGCTTGGACCGGCCACCTTCGATTTCCTGACGAGTGCGGCGGAATGGGTTTTCAAGGATGCTGCCAGGCCGAATTATCTCGGTCATCGCGAGCGCTTGAGAAACCGCTTCCGGGACGCCGGTCCCGACGCCCTTCCCGACGACGAGCGGTTAAGGGTGGTCCTGTTCCGCGCCATGCCGCCGGGACACGAAGCCACTCGCCAAGGCGATCCTGTCGTGGTTCGGCAACTTCGCCGAAGCCATGAACGCGCCGGAGGAATTGCTGCGCGAAGTTGGTGCCCGCGGTCACCAAAGAGGCTACCGATGGTCGCGTCCTACTCGACGGTCACCTCGCGGTTGGAGCCTGGTGCGTTCCACCTCGGTTTGGTGACGGCAGGTGTGTATCTGCTTGTTTGGAGCGTTTTCGGGGCCGGCGCCGGCTTAATTGAATGGGTCCTCGTGCAGGAGCGCCTCATCCGCGAATCCAAATTGGCAGACCCGCTCTACGCCGGCGGACTGTTGATCCTCGCAGGCCTTTATCAATGGTCGGCAGTGAAGAGCTTTTGCCTTACGCGGTGTCGCTCTCCTTTGGGCTTCCTGCTGCAACACCACCAGAGGGATTATAGTGGTGCTTTGAAACTTGGCATTCGTCATGCGGCTTTCTGTGTGGGTTGTTGTTGGATACTCATGCTTCTCGCCTGGGCGGGAGGCGCGATGAACCTTGCTTGGATGATCGTGATTACGATGTTTGTTTCGGTCGAAAAGCTGCTTGGTGTGAGACCTTGGTTCATGCGCGCTTCGGCAGTCACATTGCTGATTGCAGGGGCAGTCGAGATCGCAGGGCCGATGCTCTAGACAACCATGTGGGGCTTAGATTCGGCGATTTCTGCTTAGGGTCAGAAGCGGACATCGGCGACCGGGTCAGCTGTGTCTGCTTTTCGACCGGAACCGGACCTCGCAACGCGATCGGCTGAATGCCAATTCCGGGCTATCCTAAAGTCCGTGGCTGGCGTTCGGGCGTTAGGGGCGCAGGAGACC
>JBOHJE010000092.1:0-7941 GCA_050728375.1 Methyloceanibacter sp. | reverse complement strand
GAGCCCGCCTTTGTCGGGCGCCTTGGCCAAGGCGGCAAGCGGCGCGCTCGACCTCGTGCCGGTCGTGCTGGTCAAGAATCTGGCTCAGGCTCTGAGCGTGCTCGGCGAGCGCGGCGTCTTACGCATCGGCCTCGCGGAAGAAGGCGTCGAAGCCTTGGAGCAAACGGCACTCACGCGTCCGCTCGCTCTGGTGCTCGGCGCCGAGGGAAAAGGGCTGCGCCAGCTCACGCGCGAGCGCTGCGACCGACTCTGTCGCATCACCACGCAAAGCGCGCTCGCCAGCCTCAACGTCTCGAATGCCGCGGCGATCGCGCTTCACTGGGCGAGCCTCAGAGCCGGCTCTGCGTAGAGCCGACGATCGCGCCAGCGACATCGAGGGGAAAAAGCGAAAGCCCCTGCGCCGGAGTCAGTTGCAGAAGCGGCGGCCGAAGGAATCGTACCAGCAGTTCCGCCGCCCGCGAGCGCGGCGGCGAGACTGAACGATTTTCATCTTGGGGAACTGCACTTCGATTTCCGCCCCCTCCCGGCCATGGCGTTAGGCCAGTGGAAGGTTGGGCACCCAATCTAAGTGGTGCAAGTATCGGTATAGTTAATAAACGCTCGTTTCTTGGCGATGGGAAATTACGAATGTGCTAATGACTACCACAAAATTGAGCGAGTCAGCGTTAGTTCAAGTATAGATGCCTAGGCCGCGAAAACTACGGCCGACGGCTATTTGAAATATTCGTTCGTACGGCCCCCGCGGCGCCCATACACCGCGTCAGGATAATGGAAGTAAGGCATGCAGCGCGGAAAGTCCTCCTGCGCCGTCGTATAGGGCCGGTAGAACCACCAATGATTGCGCGGGTAGCAATAGACGGTCTGAACGCGCCGGAAGTGGGCGCCTTGGCCCGCAGCGCGGTTACCGACCTGCACTACCGGGCTCGACGAAAGAGCTGCCACCCCGATGGGGCGAACGGGCTGCGCCTGTGCCGGATCTCCCGCGATCGCGAGCAGGCTCAGGGCGGCGGCGGCGAGTCCAAGCCTGTAACAGCACATGTGCACCCCCCGGACGCGATCCCAGCACGCCGACTCTAGACAAAAAGGCGGAAGGCCGCAACGCAAGGCTCCGGTAATCAAGTCCCCAAGTCGTGTTTTGTCCATGCGACAAGTCTTGACAGCAACACTCTCAAGTCCATCAACTCGAAACCCCGCGATCCCCCGGAACGGACCGCATAAAGCAGAGTTGACTACCGCTACCCGCAAGTTCATTCCCAGGAAGGAAACCCCCGATGGCTACGAACGAAACAACCGGTGGAGCGAGGCAGAGCGCCGCCCGCGATGCCGAGGATCTCGCCAAGCAGATCGATGCGATCCGCGCCGACATGCAGAGCCTGACCTCGACGGTCAGCCGCATGGCCAACAAGCAGATCAACCGGGCGCAGGATAAGGCGATGGAAACGGCCTACGAGGCCGAGGAGGCCATCAGGCGCAATCCCCTCCAGGCCGTGGCAATCGCCGTCGGGCTGGGCTTTCTGTTCGGCGTTTTCACCCGCCGCTAGGACGAGCGCTCATGCTGCGCATGGCGCTCACGCTGCTCTCGTCCCTACAGATCGGAGCGCGCGTCAAGGATTCGATCGAGCGCTCGATACGGCAGGCGATCGTCATCGCCGTCGCCGCTGTCTTCTTGCTCTTCGCCGCGGGCTTCGGCCTGGTCGCCGGCTATCAAGCTCTGATCTCGGTCTATGGCTTCTCACCGCTTGCGGCCGCTTGCATCGTCGCCGGCATCCTCGCGCTTCTCGGCCTGCTGATTCTCGCGACCGTGCCGCTGTTCGGCAGGCCGCGCCGCCGAGCCAAGCTGGCCGCGGCCCCCGCCGAAGGCATGGCCATGTTCGACCAGAGCGTCGGCAAAGCCATGAATCAAGTGGGACCCCTCACGCTCCTCGCCATCGCCTTCGCGGCGGGCCTGCTGGCGAGCCGGCGCCGATAGCTCTTCTCTCCGCGGTCGACGCGCTAAAAGGCGTTATGGATGCGTGCGACGATGTCTGGAGCCTCGCCGCAAACCCCATTGCCAGATTCTCGCGGGGCGCCGAGATCAAGGAGCTAGCCGACCGCTGCGATCTGATCAAAGCGCAGCGCGATGCGCTCGAAGGTCCTTGAGGATCATCCCACGCAGCGCCGAGCGCGTGGAACGCCATGCCTTCTTTGCGTGGGTTCTTGGCATTTCCGCGACTTGCGGCTGCGAAGCCCGCTGATTACTTTGCCGCAAGAACAACGGAATCCTGAAGGCCCCCGTGTCCTACCGCAACGGTATTGTCGAGGCGATCGGCAACACCCCACTCATCAAACTGAAGCGAGCCTCCGAGGAAACCGGCTGCACGATTCTCGGCAAGGCCGAGTTCATGAACCCGGGCCAGTCGGTGAAGGATCGCGCGGCGCTGTTCATCATCCGGGACGCGCTCAATTCGGGCACGCTTCAGCCCGGCGGCACCGTGGTTGAAGGCACAGCGGGCAACACCGGCATCGGGCTCGCGCTGGTCGGCAATGCGCTTGGATTGAAGACGGTGATCGTCATTCCCGAGACGCAGTCAGACGAGAAGAAGGACATGCTGCGGCTGGCCGGCGCCGAGCTGATCGAGGTGCCTGCCGTTCCGTACAAGAATCCCAACAACTACGTGAAGTACTCCGGCCGGCTCGCTGAGGAGCTTGCCCGCACCGAGCCTTACGGCGCGATCTGGGCCAATCAATTCGACAATATCGCCAACCGCCAGGGCCATATCGAGACAACGGCTCGGGAGATCTGGCGGGACCTCGACGGCAAGGTCGACGGCTTCATCTGCGCCGTCGGCACCGGGGGCACGCTGGCCGGCGTCTCGATGGGCCTCAAGGAGCACAATCCCAACGTGGTCATCGGCCTTGCCGATCCAATGGGCGCGGCGCTCTACAATTTCTACAAGCATGGGGAATTGAAGGCCGAGGGAGCTTCCATCACCGAAGGTATCGGCCAGGGCCGCATCACCGCCAATCTCGAGGGGGCCCGGATCGACGAGGCCTACCAGATCCCCGACGCCGAGGCGCTCCCGGTCATCTTCGATCTGCTCGCCGAGGAAGGCCTGTGCCTCGGGGGCTCGAGCGGCATCAACGCCGCAGGGGCCATGCGCCTCGCCCGCCAGATGGGGCCGGGCCATATCATTGTCACCGTGCTTTGCGATTACGGCACGCGCTACCAAAGCAGGCTGTTCAATCCGGAATTCCTGCGCCAGAAAGGTTTGCCGGTGCCCCCCTGGCTCGATAAGGGCCAAGCCGTTGCCCCGGCTATGTTCCTTTGATCGAGAAATTGGAGAAGCAACTTTGTCGACGCCAAAGACATGGCTGATTGAGACCGACGAACTCGAGAGCGAGCTTGATGCGCCCGACCTCGTTATCATCGACGCGACTTGGTACACGCCGGGCGAAGGCAAGGACGCGCGTACCGAATATCTGGAGGAGCACATCCCCGGCGCGGTATTCTTCGACATCGACGAGATTGCCGACACCAAAAATAAGCTGCCGCATATGCTGCCGCCGCCCGAGAAATTCTCATCGCGGATGCGCAGCATGGGAATCGGCGACGGCTCGCGCATCGTGGTCTACGACAGGCACGGCCTTTACAGCGCCGCGCGGGTTTGGTGGACCTTCCGGGTCATGGGCGTCAAAGATGTGAGCGTTCTGAACGGTGGTCTGCCCAAGTGGAAACGCGAGGGGCTGCCGCTGGAAGGCGGCGCACCATCCGCGCGGACCGCGCGCCATTTCACAGCAAGACGCAATGCCGAGCTGGTGCGGGATGTCGACGACATCAAAGCGCTGATGCGGGGCAAGTCCGCGACTCTTGTCGATGCGCGATCAGCCGACCGGTTTGCCGGACGGGCCACCGAGCCCCGGCCCGGCCTGCGCTCGGGTCATATTCCCGGAGCCCATAATCTTCCCTACGGCGAGCTTCTCAATGCGGATGGGACCCTCAAGTCGCCGCCCGAGTTGCAAAGGCTGTTTGAGAAGGCCGGGATCGATCTGCACAAGCCGGTCGTTGCGAGCTGCGGCTCTGGCATCACCGCGAGCGTGTTGGCGCTGGCGCTGGCGCAGCTCGGTCACCGCCGCACCTCTGTCTATGACGGCTCATGGTCGGAATGGGGAGCCGATCAAAGTCTCCCCATCGAGACCTGCTGAGGTATCTGCCTAGCCCCGCCTCCCGAGGCTCAATGATCAAAAAGACGAAGCAGCAAAGGCAAGATACCCGGCTCGCGCATGCCGGACGCGAGCCGGCGCGCCATCACGGCTTCGTCAACACGCCAATCTATCGCGGGTCGACGGTGCTCTTCCCGAGTGTCGCCTGCCTCGAGCAGAACGCCCAGGACTTTTCCTATGGCCGGACTGGAACACCGACGGTCAAGGCGCTCCAGTCCATGATCGCCGAGCTCGAGGGCGGCCACGCCACGCTACTCACGCCATCGGGTCTCTCAGCCGTGTCGACGGCACTGCTCTCGTTCGTAGCGGCCGGCGACCACATCCTCGTTTCCGACAGCGTCTATCGGCCGACGCGGCGATTCTGCGACAACATGCTGAAGCGCCTCGGCATATCGGTCACCTACTACGACCCCTTGATCGGTGCTGGCATCCGCCCCCTGCTCACCGACAGGACGCGCGTGGTGTTTGCCGAGTCGCCCGGCTCACAAACCTTCGAGGTGCAGGACGTTCCTGCCATCGCCGATGCAGCCCACGCCGCGGGCGCGGTCGTAATTCTGGACAATACATGGGCCACTCCTCTGTTCTTCAAGCCGTTCGCCCACGGGGCCGACGTGTCGATCCAGGCTGCGACCAAATATATCGTCGGTCATGCAGACGCCATGCTCGGGGCCATCACTGCATCCAAGGAGACGGCGCCGGTGGTCGCCAAGGCCCACGACGAGCTCGGGCTCTGCCCGGGGCCGGAGGACGTCTATCTCGGTCTGCGCGGGTTGCGCACCCTCGCCGTCCGGCTCGACCGGCATCAGCGGTCAGCACTCGATGTCGCCGAATGGCTGGGAAAGCGTCCTGAGGTCAAACGCGTGCTGCACCCAGCCCTGTCAGACGATCCAGGTCATGCGCTGTGGGAGCGCGACTTCACCGGCGCCTCCGGGCTGTTCTCGATCATACTCAAGCCTGTCTCGCACACCGCTGTCGCCGCCATGCTCGATGGCCTGGAGCTGTTCGGCATGGGCTATTCCTGGGGCGGCTTCGAGAGTCTCATCCTGCCCTTCGATCCAATCGCCTACCGGACTGCGACGAGGTGGCGGGTGGAAGGTCCAGCCCTTCGTTTGCATATCGGGCTTGAGGACGTCGACGATCTCAAGGGGGATCTCGATGTTGGCCTTGCGAGACTCAACGTCAAAGCCTGAGTACGCGCGCCTAACGAGGCTTCCATGGATCTCAATCTCAAATGCAAGCGGGCTCTAGTGACGGGCTCGAGCATCGGCATCGGTTACGCCATCGCGAAAGGCCTCGCGATCGAAGGTGCGAAGGTCATCGCCATCGCGGCCGATCTCGGCAGAGCCGAGGGAGCGGCCGAGCTCGTCGGCAAGGCCGGGCACGTGGATATTCTTGTGAACAATGTCGGCAGCTTCGAGCCGGCGGCCTTCACCGACGACGCCGACTGGCTCCGCTACTTCGAGGTCAACGTGATGAGTGGGGTGCGCCTCAGCCGCGCCCTGCTGCCCGGCATGGTCTCGCGAACTTGGGGACGCATTGTCTTCATCTCGAGCGAGTCTGGCATCCAGACCCCAAAAGAGATGGTGCATTACGGCGTGACGAAGACAGCGCAGCTTGCGCTCTCTCGCGCCATCGCGGAGAGCGTGGCGGGAACCAGCGTCACCTCGAATTCCGTCCTGCCGGGCCCAACGCCGTCGGAAGGCGTCGTGGATTTCGTCGAGAAGCTTGCCGCCGACCAGCAGACCGACACGACGACCTTCGAGCGGGAGTTCGTCAAGACTATGCGCCCCTCTTCCCTTATTGGGCGCTTCGCAGAGACAGAGGAGGTGGCGAACCTCGTAGTATTCCTGTGCGGGGCAGGCTCCTCAGCTATCACTGGCGCCTCACTCAGGGTCGATAGCGGCGTGGTCCGGAGCATCATCTAAAACGCAAAAGGACGTTGCTATAGTCGCCCTTGGACGGGAGGGCATTTGGCCGAAGGTCGAAAGCTGAAACGCGAGGTCGGTGTGTTCGGCGCCACGATGATGGGTGTCGGCTCCATGGTCGGGACCGGCGTCTTCGTGAGCATCGGGGTCGTCGCGGGCGTCATCGGCCCGGCGGTGATCCTCGCCATTGCGCTTGCCGCCATCGTGGCAACCTGTAACGCGCTGAACAGCGCGCAACTCGCCGCGAGCCTCCCGCTCAGCGGTGGTACTTATGAATATGGCTACGCCTACCTCACCCCATCGCTCGGCTTCACCGCAGGTTGGATGTTCCTCTGTGCCAAGACCGCGTCGGCCGCGACCGCCGCGCTCGGCTTTGCCGGCTACCTGCTCCAGCTGCTCGGGCTTGGAGATCTGGTGGTTGCCGTTGCGGTATGCGCGGTCGTGGTGCTGACGGCCATCGCCGTCATGGGCATCAGGCGGTCCAACAGGGCAAATATCGTCATCGTCTCTGTCACGCTGCTCGCACTGACGACTTTCACCTTCGCCGCCCTCCCCGTGCTCTCGACCAAGGGCAGCGGGCCGTGGCTTCCCTTCTTTCGTCCCGACGGCGGTGGCTCGACTTGGCCCGCGGTACTGGAGGCGACGGCGCTGATGTTTGTGGCCTTCACCGGCTATGCGCGCATCGCCACGCTCGGAGAGGAGATGCGCGACCCCGAGCGCAACATCCCTCGAGCCATTATCGCCACACTTATTGTGTCGGCCGTTCTCTATATCGCCGTCGGTGCAGCCGGCATCGGCACATTAGGCGCCGAAGGCTTGGCGAACGCAGCCAAGACGGAAATTGCCCCACTCGTCGTTGCCGCCAACGACCTCGACCTAGCTGCCGTATATTGGATCGTGGGCATTGGCGCCGTGACCGCCATGCTAGGTGTTGCCCTCAACCTCATCCTCGGGCTTTCGCGCGTGATTCTTGCCATGGGTCGCCGCGGGGACATGCCGGAACGACTCGCGCAAGTCGGCCGCTCGGGCTCGCCCATCCCCGCGATCGTCGCCGTCGGCATCGCCATCGCAGGCTTAGCGCTGATCGGCAACGTCGAGATCACTTGGTCCTTCAGCGCCTTCACCGTTCTCATCTACTACGCAATCACCAATGTTGCGGCCTTGCGCTTGCCGAAGGAGAAGCGACTCTTTTCGCCGCTCTTTGCGTGGCTTGGCTTGGCGGCATGCCTCTTGCTTGCTTTCTTCGTCGAGCGCGAGATCTGGATAACCGGCTTGGGCCTCGTCGTCGCTGGGCTTCTGTGGCACGGCTTGCGGCACGCTTCATGAGGCCCGCCTAGCAACCGAGATCCTCTACTCGAGCTGGTATGCGGCTAGCGTATTGTCCAGCATCATGGGGATCAACACGGTGTTCTTCTCGGGCTGATAGGCGAAGTCGGCGCTGCCCTGGTTGAGATCGATCAAACGGCTAATCCTGCCCTTGGCATCGATGCGGTAAAGCGCTCCTGCGCCCCAATCCGAGACAAGGTATCCGGCAGGCTGAAGGGCCTCCAGGCCGTCGAGATTGCCGATCGGTTTTCCGTCGCCGATTGGAGTCACCTTCTGGTCTTCTAACGAGATCGAGACCAAACCGGCGGATTCCTGCTTCTGCCCTTCGCTCGGCATCTTGCCGAACGAGGCGACGATTAGCTTTTCGTCTTGCACCAGCAAGCCGTTCGGACCGCTCAAGGCATCGTTGGTAAGCCAGGGTTCGAAAATGCCGTCCTTCAAGCGCCAGATCGTGTTGGTTGGCGTATCGGAGGCGTAGACTGTGCCGTCC
>JBOHJE010000091.1:0-5085 GCA_050728375.1 Methyloceanibacter sp. | reverse complement strand
GAAGAAGGCAATCACTGCTACGACGATCACTGCCGGCACGAAATAGCCGGCGATGATGTCGGCCAGGCGCTGGATTGGCGCGCGCGTGCGCTGCGCCGAAGCGACCATCTTCACGACCTGCGCCAGGGTCGTCTCCGCTCCCGTGCGATCGACACGCATGTCGAACGAGCCTGAGCCGTTGAGCGTGCCGCCCGTCACTTTGTCGCCTTGGGTCTTCTCCACGGGAACGGGCTCGCCGGTGAGCAACGACTCATCGACGGCGCTGTGTCCTTCGATCACGCTGCCGTCAATAGGCACGTTATCGCCCGGCCGAACGCGCAGGACGTCGCCGACCTTGACGGAAGCGAGGGGGACGGTCTCGGTTCTGCCGTCCTGCAGAACCCGCAAGGCCGTCTTGGGCGCAAGGTCGAGCAAGGCGCGGATGGCGCCGCCCGTCTTCTCGCGCGCTCTGAGCTCGAGGACCTGCCCCAGCAGTACCAGCGCGACGATCACGGCGGCGGCCTCGTAGTAAACTGGCACGACGCCATGCGCCTCCCGCATCGACGACGGGAAGAGACCGGGCGCAATGGTTGCGACCAGGCTGTAAAGAAAGGCCGCGCCGGTGCCTAGCGCGATGAGCGTGAACATATTGAGCCAGCCCGACCGGATCGACTCGATGCCGCGCACGAAGAAGGGCCAGCCGCACCACAGCACCGCCGGAATGGCCAATGCGAGCTTCAGCCATTGCTGAGCGTGAGCAGGGACGAAGGGCAGCACGTCGACGTCGAAGACATGAGAGCCCATGTCGAGGACGACCAGCGCGATGGACAACGGCATGGCCACCCGGAGCCGCCGGGTGAAATCGATCAGCTCGGGGTTGTCCGTATCGTCAGGGAACGCGCCCAAAGGCTCGAGCGCCATGCCGCAGATCGGGCAAGGACCTGGGGCCTCCTGCACGATCTCGGGGTGCATGGGGCAGGTGTAGAGCGTGCCGACCGGCAGCGGTTCCGGCTCTCCCACCGCATCGAGATAGCGAGTCGGCTCCTTGGCGAATTTGGCTTGGCAGCCCGGCGAACAGAAATAATAGGTATGCCCATCGTAGCCGTAAGTGGGCTTTCCGGCATGAGGATCGACCTGCATACCGCAGACCGGATCGGTCGCGAGATGGGCTTCGGTGGGGGCCTTGTTCATGAAGCCTGCATATAAGGATTTCTGCTGCCCAGCGCATTAACGGCACGCATAATGGGGCGCCTGAGTCGCCCCGGGGGGACCAATCATGCGCTCAGTCTTGATCGAGATCGCCGGCGTGCTTGCAGCGGCGTTCGGTCTCGGCATCGGTTATCTGCTCTGGGGCACGCCCATGAATTGGTATGGCGCAAATGTGTCGAAGCTCGGCCCGGGGCCCGAAAACGACCTCATCCGCTACGGCAAGGAGCTTATCGTCAGCACGCCGCGCTATATCGGCAAAAGCGCCTTGGATCAGGCCATGCGCTACGCGGGCAACGATCTCGCCTGCCAGAATTGTCATCTGAACGCGGGATTGCAGCCTTACGCCGCGCCCTTTGTCTCGACCTTCGCCACCTTCCCGATGATGGTCGACGACCAGGTCCTGACGCTCACCGAGCGCATCAACGGATGCATGACGCGCAACATGAACGGCAAGGATTTGGCCGACGACAGCCGCGAGTTGGAGGCGCTGATCGCCTATTTCAAGTTTGTGGGCAACGGCAGCCCTGAGGGGGTGCGGGTTGCCGGCATGGGGCTAATGCCTATCAAGCTGCCGGCGGCGCCACCCAACTCGCGGCGCGGCGCCGCCGTCTACGCGAAGCATTGCGCCTCATGCCATGGCGATGACGGGCAGGGGGAGCCGCGCGAGAGTCCCGGCATCGGCTATTCGATCCCGCCGCTGTGGGGCGATGCGAGCTTCAATGCGTCAGCCGGCATGGCCAAGACGGCCTATGCCGCGTCCTACATCAGATCCAACATGCCGTTCGACATCGACTACCGGGATCCCGTGCTCACGGTGCAGCAGGCCTGGGATGTCGCCGCCTACATGATATCGAAGCCGCGCCCGGTGGCGCAGCCACTGCCCGCTCCGCCGCCTCCCGCGGCTCCGCCCGAGGGCCAAGCGCCGGAGGCGCAGCCGGAGCCGCAATAGCTCACCAGCGATAGCGCAGCGAGCCGAGCACGACGCGTCGCTGACCGAAATTGCATCCATTCGCCTCGGCAAAGCATGACGCGACATATTCCTCGTCGACCGCCAGGCGATAGCGGTCCCATTCGTAGTGGATCGCCGCATCGGCAAGCGTTACGGCCGGCACCTTGAAGGTGTTGGCGTCGTCACCCCATGTCTCGGCGATGTAGCGCACGCCGGCGCCGAAGCCGAAGCCCGCGAAGCGGCCACGCTGGAACGTATAGTCCGCCCAGAGGGCAATGCGGTCATCAGGAACGCCATAGGGCGTGTTGCCTTGAGTGCCGTCGTTGTTCACCGTGAATTCCGTGTTGAGATGCGTATAGGCGGCTTGCAGGTCGAGGCCCCAGTCGAGGCTGGCGACGGCTTCGAACTCGATGCCGCGCGAGCGGATCTCGCCGACTTGGATCATGTTGAGCGGGTTCCCCGGATCCTGGGTGAGGACATTTTGCCGGACCAGGTCGAAGGCCGCGAAAGTGAAGAGGAAGTTCTTTAGGGCCGGCGGCTCGTATTTGAAGCCGGCCTCGTATTGCTCGCCGGTTTCGGACTTGAACGGCGTGCCAAAAAAATCGGTACCGAGCTGAGGCAGAAACGACTGCGCGTAGCTGGCGTAGGGCGCGAGGCCGTTGTCGAACAGATAGACTGCTCCGGCGCGTCCCGTGAATGCTTGGTCGTCGCTCGACACGACCGTATCGGCGAGGAGATCTTTCGTGGTGGTCTTCACCTGATCGCTGCGGCCGCCAAGGGAAAGCACCAGCCTGTCGTAGATCTTGATCTGATCCTGCACGTAAAGGCCGGTTTGCTCCTGCACGACGTTGGTATTCTGGTACGGCGCAACGAGGGAAAGCTTGATGCCGTAATCCGGATCGAACAGGTTGAGGATCAGGTCAGGCGCCGTGAATTCAAGACCGAGGTCCGAGTAGTTATTGGTGCTGGTAATCCACGCCAAACAGCAGCGCATGGGCGAGGGGACCGGTCAGGAACTTCGCCTCGGCCTGATTGTCGACCAGGAAGCTGTCGAGCTCGGTCTCGCCGCCATCGCCATAGCGAAGGTAATCGTGCAGATTGGGGAGTAGCGCGAGACCGAATACGCCGCGCTGCGAGTTGTCCAGGGCCCTGGTAGCGCGCGTTCTGACGGACGGTCCAGACGGGGCCGAACCGGTGCTCGAACAGGTAGCCGACCGAATATTGCGTGTTGTCGTAATAGTCGAAATCCGGTTCGCCGGTGAAGCGTGAAGAGGGAATGTGCCCGTTGGGATTGGGCAGCACGGTGCCCTGCGCCGGTAAAAACTGTTGGGCCCAGCCCTGGTCGTCGTGCTGATAATTGGTGAGCAGCGTGAAGCTCGTGTTCGCATTCTGGAAGGTGAAGGCGGGCGCGATGAACAAGCGGTCGTAGTCGACATAGTCGACCTGCGTCGCGCTATCCATGCCGGCGCCGGTCAGGCGATAGGCCCAGTTGCTTCCCGGTGCGACGGGCCCGGACAGGTCGAACCGTCCTTCATAATGCTGGAAGTTGCCGCCGACCGTGGTAGGGGTCGAAGGTTGGGCGCTTGCTGATGTAGTTGATGATGCCGGCGGGCTCGCCGCCGCCGTAAAGGACCGAGGCAGGTCCGCGGAGCACCTCGATGCGCTCGGCCCCATAAGGGTCGATCGACCCGAAACTCGCGAAGCTTGCGCCGCGCAAGGGTAGCCTCGCGATAAAGGATGGTGTCCGAACTGTCGGACATGCCGCGGATCTGGATGCCATAGCCTCGGTTATCGAGCCCGAAGAACTCCGCGGAGACGCCCGGCGTATAGCGGAGCGCTTGGGCGATCGATTCCACCTGGCGCGCGCGCATCTGATCTTCCGTGACCACCGAGACCGATTGCGGCGTCTCGACGATCGGCGTGCCGGACTTCGTTCCGGTAGTACTGTCGGAGGCAACATACCCGTCAACGGGTCCCGTTGCGTCGAGATAGGTTCTTTTGCCCTGCAGACGCTCGCTGTCGGCATCTCCGGCTGCGCCTGACGCGTCGGCGCCGATCGGGTTCGGCGTGGGGATCGCTCGAGGCGATGCGGTGCCGGTCTGTGCCGTTACCTGCGCCGAAGGTTTGGGAGTGGGTTTGGGCTTGGGCTTGGGCTTGGGGGGTTCGCTAGGCTGCGCGGGCTGCGTTGTGTTAGAAAATACGACAGTTAGTGTCAACAAATCGGACGAGCGCCACTTCATCACCAGCGCCGCTTGATCATCTGCCCTGGCCGTAATAGCAAGTGTCCCAGCAGGAGGCGACGTACGTCTCGTCCTCGAGATTTTGGGCATTGATGGCGAAGCGCCAGCCGCCGAACTCGTAATCGATCGCCGCGTCGAACAGAGTGATCGCTGGGACGACCATCCTGGCGGTATTGGCGCTGTCGCCGAAGGTTTCGCCGATATAGCGGACGCCGCCGCCAAAGCCGAAGCCCTTGAGCGGCCCGCGCTGGAATTGGTAGTGCGACCACAGCGAGGCCATGTGTGCTCGGGCACGGTCGGCTCGCGTTTGCCCACTTCGAGTGGATCGCTGCTCTCGGTGATGGTGAATTCCGGGAGCCAGGTATAGGCAACGATGAGGTCGAACCCATCGGTGAGTTCGGCGACGCTCTCGAGCTCGAGCCCGCGCGACAGGATCTCGCCGGTTTGCCGCGGGTTGAAGAGATTGTCGAACGTGAGGTAGTTCTGACGCCTGATGTCGAAGGCGGAGAACGTGGTCAAGCTCCTACCGCCGGGCGGCTGAAACTTGATGACAGCCTCGTATTGCCGGCCGGTCTCGGGATCGAAGGGATTTCCGGTGAACGGATCGAAGCCGGCAGTCGGCAGGAACGAGGTCGAGTAGCTGACATAGGGAGCAAGTCCGGACGGGGTGAGATAGACCGCTGCCGTCCGCCAAGTGAAGGCTTCGTC
>JBOHJE010000090.1:0-14930 GCA_050728375.1 Methyloceanibacter sp. | reverse complement strand
TACTTTCCCGATGGCGACTATCGCGACCTGGACCAGCACGTCACTTCGGTGAACACGTTCAGAATCCTGTTCAATAAATATTTCGGAACAAGGCTCGATCGCCTACCAGACCGGATTTTTGCGTTTCCGGACTATTTCAATATCTACGGGTTCTACGACATAACGGACGCCGTAAACGGCGACGCGCACCATTGAAGGCGGCGAGGCCAGCCGGCCGACGGTAGGCTCCTGTTTGATTTGTGGTGACCCCGACAGGATTCGAACCTATGACCCTCAGAAGGAATCTGGTGAATACCTGAAGCATGCGGGGCAGATCGGGGCATACCAGCCTTATCCTGGCTTAGATTATCCATTTAAATCAATA
The DNA here is from genome assembly GCA_050728375.1 of Methyloceanibacter sp. Taxonomy (GTDB): domain Bacteria; phylum Pseudomonadota; class Alphaproteobacteria; order Rhizobiales; family Methyloligellaceae; genus Methyloceanibacter. The sequence goes on along the minus strand of JBOHJE010000090.1, from coordinate 14,566 downwards.
GCTTATCAGATAACCCATTCAATTCCGTGGGCTTTGCCCGACTGCCGTGTTATCATGGGCGCCATTAAGTAATGCCTTAAGTAGGGGTCCTGGACAAATGCCGCAGATCCGCTTCACCGACGCCAAAGTGCGCCAGCTAAGGTCCCCTAAAGGGAAGGCTCAGGCCGACTACTTTGAAAGCCTGCCGCCAGGCCGCTCTTTGGTTTTGACGGTCGGCGCCGCTCGCAAGACCTGGTCCTGCATGTTCTATGTCCGCGGCAAGCCGAAGCGGCGCAAGCTCGGCTACTTCGGGCATCACGACGCGGAGTTCCCAGACCTCAGCTGCAAGCAGGCCCGAGAGGCGGTGCGATCCTTCGACGTGAAGGCAGCCCTGACTAGGGTCAAAGCAGGCAGCTTCAAAGAGGTGGCCGAGAATTGGTTCGAACGACACGCCAGCAAGCTGCGATCCCGATCAGAGCTGCGACGGCACTTGGACACCATCATCTTGCCTGCCTGGGGCGACCTTCTGTTTAGCGAAGTCAGGCGGCGCGAGGTTAATGCATTGCTCGACAAGATTGAGGACCAGCGCGGGCCAAACCAAGCTGATGCCCTGCTCGCCACCATCCGCGCCCTCGTGAATTGGCAACAATCCCGAGACGAGGATTACATTTCTCCGATCGTCGCGAAGATGCGGCGCGGATCTCCGGTCAAGCGCGATCGCATCCTTACCGACGATGAGATACTAGCGATATGGAGCGCCGCCACCGACTGCAGCAGCAGCTTTGGTGCGATCGTCAAAGCCTGTCTGTTAACAGGGCAGCGGAAGGCAAAGATCGCCGAGATGAAATGGGCTGATGTCGATTTCGACAGCGGCGTGTGGACCATCGCCACTGAGCCACGCGAAAAAGGAAATCCTGGATTGCTCAAGCTGCCACAGATGGCCATCGACCTCATTGCGGCGCAACCAACCCTAATCGGCAACCCGCATGTCTTTGCCAGCGCTAGCAGTCGGAAGCAGGAGCATGGCCACTTTCATGCATGGAGCCAACGCAAGCGCCAACTGGACAGGCTGTTGCCGCCGATGCCGCCTTGGACCATCCACGATTTGCGGCGGACGGCCCGATCACTCCTGTCGCGCATCGGCGTGAACCGGGACATTGCGGAGCGCGTCATGGGGCATGCCATCGCCGGCGTCGAGGAGATTTATGATCGTCATCGGTATGCAAATGAGATGGCCGATGCCCTGTCCCGGCTCGCTGCGGAGATCGAGCGCATACTAAATCCAAGCGCCAAGATCGTTGCTTTGCGTGGCTAATTCTGCCGCTGCGATGTTGCGTTGATCGTCCCGCTTTTGCCCTATATAATAAGTGCAATTAATAAGAACACAGCCCGCGCGGAGAACAGCAGCGGGGCCCGCGTTACCAGCTAGGATTTGCGGAGCTGGCCGGGTGAGCACCGAGTGGCCCCACCAAAGAAGTGGCCGTTGCTCCATAGGCATTTAACAAACCCGTCCCACGGGCGGGGTCCTATGGAGCCGTAAATGTCCCGATTACCAATTTCCCCAAAGCAACTTCTCATCTCGCGCAAGACTGCCGCCGAGATGCTCGACACCTCAGTCGATACAATCAAAAGGCTTGAGCGGCAGGGTCGGCTACACCCTGTCCGGCTGACCGGTCCGCGTTCCTCCATCTTCTTCCGTGCCGAGGAAGTGCACTCCCTCACCGAAGCCGATGTCGGGGGCGCTGATAATGAGGTGACAGCCTAAACAAACCAAAAGAGCCCGCAACCGAGGCCATCGGCGCGGGCTCTTAAACTTCATCGATGGAGTTGGCGCAGTGATGGTATCTGCAAGCGAGAATATAGCCCGGATCATTGGGCAGATCACGGCGGTCTATCCCCAAGGATTTGCTGGACTTCGATGTGGAGGCCTTTTGGACGCGAAATTTAATCTTCCTCGATGTGGATCGGACGCGTCTGGGTAGATGGCACACAAATCGGATCCAACAAAAGAGGCTGCAATCCTCACCCATAAGAAAGGACGGCTATGACGAACATAGATCAGTCGGAAATTCGCTGTGTTGGATCCATGGAATGGATCGATATGGCAATTTCTTAATGCAGCAATTGGTCGATCAGATCGGTAGAGGATGCTGGATCAGCAGTATGCCAATCAAAATGTAAGAAAGTGCCTTGGTCTCAATGGGATCGGACAAAAGATCGGTATTCGCTGATAACATAATAGGGAAGGCATCTGAGCAATGATTAAGGGTCTCGCATTCAAGGAAGCCGTCATGAGGCTCGTCCTGCATCACCCCGATTGGACGGCCGATGATTTGTTTAGCTCACTCAGAGGCTTCTTTAGGACCGCTCTGAAGGTCTCAGAGCAGTTGGCAAAAGAGGCGATGGGGATCCGACGGGTCACCCAAAGACAGGCGGAAGGGTTGCCCGGCCCTTGGGGCGGCGAAGCCCAAATAGGGAAGCCACCGAGGAGTGTTGACGGCTTCAGCCCTTCCCTTCCTGGGTTGTTACCTCCCACCGGAACTTCCACTCGTCATGGTCAAAGTCAGGCAGCAGGTAAGCAACCCCGTCTACAGTTTCCTCGATCATTTGCTCTGCATCTCGCTGCGTCCCCGCAGACGCGTAGATGCCGAAGCTGCTGCCGATTGCTCCCGGATTAGCCGCTGCGTGAGCAAGTGCATAATGCCAAGCCCGCCTCTCACTTAGTATCTTTCCAGGTATTGGTCCGGGGGACAGCCGAAATGTCCTGGTGGAAACCAGTTAGACAAGCCAAGCCAAAGCCGCTTCAGAGTGTCGATGACGAGATTGTATCCATCAACCATCTCAAGTCCGCTCCCGGCCCATAACGGTCGGGCGGCCTTGTAAGCGGCAGCCAGCGCATCGGGTAGGTGGTTCACAAACACCATGTAGCTGGTCTCGTAAGGCCTCGACCATGTGACCGGGTTTTGAAGCTCTAGCACCTCCTGCGAGACGCCGCTCATCGCCGAAGCGGCAAGCTCATCGGCCTTGTCCCGCCGTCTCTTCACTCGCTCGATCCAGTCGTCCCGATGCCTCCTAACGATGTCGGGCCCGAGTTTGCGACCAAACCCGCCTCTGATCTGGGTCTCGTGATGATGGTCGAGACACAGCACAGTTAGGTTCGCCCGCACGTTGTTTGAGGGGTCCTCATCGATGTGGTGGATTTGGACAGCGGGACTTGTGGTCCTGCAAACGCAGCAGGCTCGGTCATGCTCAAACATGACCTCGGTGGCGATCTTGGGCGGGATCGGCGGCCTCTCCTTCGCCATAGGGCGACCCTTTCATTCCCGTGCAATGGGCTTCTGCCCCTGGCCACGAGGACAAAGTCAATGGCTTGGGATACGGCTATAGGGTGTAATCGAAGGGCCGCTCAACGGCTTCATCGAACGCTCGCTTAGACATCTTCATTGCAATGCCTCCACGCCCTCCGGCATCAAAAGGCTCTGGTGTGATCGGACTATAGCTCAAAGGCCGCGAGGCGCGCCTAGCCTTAGGACATCGCGTCTCGCCCTCATACATCGCGCATACATCGCCCATCGCGCATACATCGCCGTTTCGGGGCCTGCCCTATCCCAGGGCCCGGAAGGGTCTTTCGCCGATGTAGGGGCCGATCCCTCGCAGAGGGCTTGGCCAGAATGGTCGGGTCGCATTGAGTAGACCATTAAGTGATGGCTTTGACCGTATATGCTTTTGGCGACTAAACCATTGAGTTAATTGGCGACCCCGACAGGATTCGAACCTGTGACCCTCAGATTAGGAATCTGATGCTCTATCCTACTGAGCTACGGGGTCTTCGCGCCTAGCGCGGCTCAAGGGAGCTTGGCCCTTATGTGTTTCGAACTCCCCCCGTTTGGCAAGAGGCCAATCGCAGAAAGGCCGTAGCGGCCCGGCACGAGAGCGAAATCCTGGAGCACGCGGCGTTGGCGGAGGCTATGCTCGCTCGGTTGCCCGGGAGGCAGGATTGCCGTGGGCCGCCTTTTCTTCGCATCGCTCGTACTTTCGGCCTTTTGCTTGGCATGGTCGCCGGCGTGGTTCTCGCCGCCATGGTTGGCCTCGGCGAGGTCAACCTGACCGTCGTCATCGCGCTCACCGTCATCATCAATCTCGTCTTCTGGCTGATCAGCCCGTGGCTGTCGGATCTGACGCTCCGCTGGTTCAACCAACTCGAGTTCCTCGACGACGCGACGGTCAGAAAGCGCTATCCGGCGGTGTATGCGCTTATCCACCAGGTCGCCGACGAGTATCGCTTCGCCGCGCCGAAGATCGGTTTCATCCCCGACCGTAATCCGACCGCCTTCACTTATGGCCTGTTGCGCTCGAACGCGCGCATCGTAGTGACGCAAGGCATCTTCGAGTTTCTGAATGAGGATGAACAGCGCGCCGTCGTGGCGCATGAACTCGGCATATCGTGCATCGCGACTTCATTCTGATGACGATGGCCGGGACGCTGGTACAGATCCTCTACCAGATTTATGCGGCGTTCTCGCGGCAAGGCGGGAGCGACAGGAAGGACTATCGGGCGATGATCGGGCTCACCGCGATCGTCTGCTACTATGTCGGCCTCTATCTCCTGCTCTATCTCAGCCGGACGCGTGAGTATCTGGCCGACACCTTCTCGGCGGGCCGCGTCGAGACGCGCCATCTCGCCAGCGGTCTGGTGAAGGTCGCCTACGGCATCGTCGCGGTCGAGGACACCGAGGCGACGCAAAGTCTGCTCCGCAGCACGCGCCACCTCGGCGCGGTTGACGTCAAGAATGCGCGCTATACCGGGCTGCTCGCCGAGAGTTCGAACGCGGGCGCCCAAGCGGTGCTCTTCGATTGCTACAATCCGTGGGCGCCGTTGGTTCAGCTCAACTCGACCCATCCTCTGACTGGGCGGCGCATCGCCCATCTCGGCGAGATCGCCAAGGAGAAGGGACAAGGCTTCAGTCAATACGATGTCGAGGCGGCGGCAAACCGCATGCAGATCGATCGCGGGCGGCTCCGGGGACAGTTCCTCGCAGAGCTTCTCATCCTGCTCGTGCCGGTCCTGCTCGGCGTTGCCGTCGCCCTGCTCGGCGCTTGGCAGTTCGTGCCGGCGGCGATCGCGGCGGGCGTCCGGGCGACGCTTTATTTGCGCTATCCGCGCCACGCGCCGAAAGACGCGACGGTAATGGACCTCATGGGCGATGTGGCCGCGTCCCCACTTCACGGCCAGCCGGTCCGGCTCGAGGGCAAGGCCATCGGCCGCGTCGCGCCCGGCTTCATCGCGGGCGAGGACGTGATCTTCAAGGACGAGACCGGGCTCATGGCGGTCGACTTCCGGTCGATGCTCGGCGCTTTCGGCGATTTGTTCGAGGGGTGGAAGGGCGTGCCGCAGCATTTCTTTCAGCCGGGGCAGGCCAATGGCTGATTCCGCCGGAGCATGGGCGGCTATCTCATCTTGCGAGAGCTGGAGACAACGGCCGGATCGCTGCGCGCCTATCCATTCTTCTGGCAGGCGGTGCTGTCGCTGGTGGTCATCGCTGCCAACATCTGCTGGTCGCCCGGCCAGTAGGGTTGTAGCGACCAAGATTTCTCCGGAGCCCACGCGCATCGGGAAACATCATCCAGCATCGACGAGAAGTTTTCGCGTGCCAATGGTCGCATTGACGGCGCGCTGCTCCGTTAGCTTAACTTGTCAGGTTGGGCATCCAAACAAACAGAAGCTAGGGAGGAAGGATGTCCATTCGCTACGCTTTGACAAGTTTTGCAGTCGCCGCACTGTTGAGCGCGACGCCCATAGGCGCCCACGCCGCCGAGCACATCGTCAAAATGCTCAACGACAACGGCAAGGGCGGATTCATGGTCTTCGAGCCCGACTTCATCCAGGCGGCGCCCGGCGACACGATCAAGTTCCAGGCCGTCGACCAGTTCCACAATGCCGAGACGCTGCCGGAGGTTTGGCCGGAGGGCGCCGGCACCTTCAAGGGCGAGCTGAGCAAGGATGTCACGCTCACCGTGGAGAAGGAAGGCGTTTACGGCATCAAGTGCCTGCCTCATTTCCCGATGGGCATGATGGCACTCGTGCTCGTTGGCAAGCCTGTCAACGTCTCCCAGGTCGACGCCTATCAGCCGCCCGAGACCGCGGCCAAGCGGTACGAGGCGCTGAAGGCCAAGCTGCCGAAATAGACCTCGCGCACCGCGTATGCCCTATCGCCTTGCCGCTTGAAGCGTGCCCATTCCCGTCCCTAGACCGAGGCCATGGCAAGGGGCGGAACGGCATTGGCGTTCTGGTCGGGCTTCTGGCTGGGTAGTTCCTTGTGGGCGTCGCGGGCAAGGGCCGATACGCCGTGCGCGCTCTCCGAGCCGGAAAGGGGCACGGTGGCGGACGTTCTCGACGGCGGCTCTGACCGACGGCAGATCCGTCATGTTAATGGGCGCCAAGGCGCCGATTCCGCCGCTCGGTTAGCGCGGCGACGATCCCTGGCCTCTCGTCGAGGAGTCCTGGCCTCTCGTCGAGGAGTCCAAGGAGGCCTTGTCGCGTCTCGCCACCGGCACCGTCGTGGAGCTCGGGTTCGACGAAGGGCGCAGCGACCGCTACGGCCGGCTCCTCGCCCAGGTCTTTGTCGTCAGCGGCGAAGCGCGGCGCTGGCTCCAGGAGGAACTGATCGCCCAAGGACTCGGCAGGGTCTATTCCTTCCCCGGTGGATGAATGAGACCGCTAGGCAGCCTTGCCGCGCGCGTCGGCCTCGGCCGTCATCTTGGCGTGGCGGGCCGTCTTGGCCAGCACGTCGTCGATCTTGGCGACGGCGCTTGCCTCGTCCAGCTTCTCCACTGCCGCGAGCTCCCGCGCCATCCGGTCGAGCGCCGCTTCGTAGAGTTGCCGCTCGGAGTAGGACTGCTCGGGCTGGGCCTCCGAACGGTAGAGATCGCGGACCACTTCGGCGATCGACACGAGGTCGCCGGAGTTGATCTTGGCCTCATATTCCTGGGCGCGCCTGGACCACATGGTACGCTTGACACGCGCCTTGCCCTTGAGCGTGGTGAGCGCCTTCTTGAGTACCTTTTCCTCGGAAAGCTTGCGCATGCCGACACTCTCAAGCTTGGATGTCGGCACCCTGAGCGTCATCTTGTCCTTCTCGAAGTTGATGACGAACAGTTCGAGCTTCGCGCCAGCAATTTCCTGCTCTTCGATACTAACAATCCGACCGACGCCGTGTGCCGGGTAGACAATATACTCGTTGGTACGAAAACCGTGTCTCTGCTGCGTTTTCTTCTTTTCGGGCATAACTCGTCTCACTGTTGAAAATTGCTTGCGGCGCCGAGTTGATGGTTAGCGTGATCTTACCAATAACTCTTCTGAGCTTGAGACGTTCCGCTAGAGTCCCTTGAAGGACGGAAGCGGGCACAAATTAAGCGGTCGATCAGGGACCTGATCGCGCTATCTCCCTCAAGTCAGAAAAAAAACGCGTCCAACCGGGGACGCCTTTCTTGGTCTTTCACGCGCCAGCATTCTGCGCCATTTCACCAGCAAGATAACACAATCTTAGTGAATCTGGAAGCCTCCCGTGCCGCAGCACGGCCAGTTTTGCGCCGCAAAATGCGGCATATTGACCGTAGAGTTAACGTTTAAACCCCTTCAAGTCCCTAGTCACCTTCGCCCGGATCGGTCGAAAAGTACTTCTGAAATTTGTCGGGCTCGCCCACAAAGGCGTCAGCATCAGGGGGCGCCGGCTTCTTGGTCGTGATGTTGGGCCAGGTCTCGGAATATTGCCGATTGACCTCCAACCACTGCTCCAGGCCGGGCTCGGTGTCGGGCTTGATGGCATCGACAGGGCATTCCGGCTCGCACACGCCGCAGTCGATGCATTCGTCGGGATGAATAACCAGCATATTCGCGCCCTCGTAGAAGCAATCCACGGGGCACACCTCCACGCAATCCGTGTATTTGCACTTGATGCAGACTTCTGTGACGACGTAGGTCATCGATTCCACGCGCTTCCCGGACCGCGTCCGGCGGTCGGCATTCTAGCCCTAAACGGGCCGTCCTAGACTCGCCCCGGGGAGCGCCCTGCCTATAACAATAGCGCCAGTAGCACAAGGCGAGGCCAGCGCGGGCTTGTGCCGGTCGCCACAATCTCCGTCACCTTGGGACAAAAATAGCGATCGACGATTTCGGCACGGGAGATTCGTCCCTCAAATATCTGACCACTATCCGGTCAATCGGCTGAAGCTCGCGCAGGAATTCGTCTTCCGCGTCACCATCGATTACCGGAACGCGGCGGTGGTACGCGCCGCCATCAGGCTCGCCACGAACTCGGCTCGACGTGATCGCGGAGGGCGTCGAGACAGAGACGCCGATACGCTTCCTCATCGGCGCGGGGTGCGAGCAGGCCCAGGGCTATTTATTCAGCCGCCCGGTCACAGCGGCGCGCACCACACAAATCCTCCGGGACGGGCGCATCCAACCGGCCACGAGTCGGGTGGGACAGATCATCTCAGCAGCAATGAGAGCGGCTTTCGCGGCTCACCGACTAGGCGTCGCCGTTGCGAAGGGCGCCGATACGGCGGCGATCACGCTTGGTCGGTCGAGGGCCGTGGCTTTTGGCAGAGTCTTCGTGTTTCCCGCCTGCACCCGACGCGTCCTTCGGTGTGAGATCATCGTAGAGGGTGAGCGCGAGACTTGGCGGTCCCCGGCGCTCCACGGCGCCCTTCACGCGCACGACTGAGAGCCGGCCGAGTTGGGTTGCGGTGATAACATCGCCGACATTGACCGGCCGGCTTGGCTTCCGCGCTCGTTCGCTGTTGACGCGAACGTGGCCGCCGGCGATCAGCCGCGCGGCACCGGTGCGTGTCTTCACCAACCGCGCACACCATAGCCATTTGTCCAGCCGCTGGGCCGGCATGCTGCCTCAGCCCTGCTCGGGACGGCGGCGGGCAATGAGGCTCTGGCGAAGCTCCTTGAGGGCGGCGAAGGGAGAGTTCTCATTGATCACGGCGACTCGTTCGCGTCTGGGCTGCCCAGGCGGCCGGTGCGGCTGACGCTTCTCCTCCTTCGAGCGTTCCTTGCGAGGCGGCTTGGCCATTGGCCGCTTAGCTTGGTGGGCTTCCTTCCGTCTGCTCGGGCGCCAGATCTCGTCGAATGCCGGAGGCGTATTCGCAACCTGATCCTCAACGATGGGATCGGCCGACCGAGTTGCGGACGCGGTGGCATTGGAAGTCTTGTCCGAGGGCTGTGGCGTGTCGGCGCCATTGCCTGCGCCGAGCCTCCGCCGCTGAAGCCTGAAGCCGAGCGCCCGCAGGATGGAGGCGAACTCCTCGCCGGAGCAGCCCACCACCGACATCAGCTCGGGAACCACGCGGAAGCCTCCGTCCCCGGTCGAGCCCGAAGGTGCCGCGTCGGCGCCCTCCGTAGCGCGCCAGGAAACGCGCGCGCGGATGAGATCGGACAGCCGCTCGAGCATGTCGATGCGGACTGCGCGGGTGCCCGCCACATGGAAGCCCGCGGCACGCCAATAGGGTTCGGGGACGGACTTGCCGGCCTCGACCGAGGTTAGGCCTTGTTGAGGCCGGGTCGGCAGCGCCTCGCAATCGATGTCGTGCTCCTGGCCCGCATGGAGCGCCCAGAGCAGAAGACTCAAGTCCGCCGAGGCCGGCTTGAGCAGGGCGGGGATGTAGAGATTGAAAGCGCCGAAGCGAACGCCGTATCTGCGCAATTGCCCGCGCGCGGCCTGGTCGAGCGCCTTGATCTCGTCGGCAGCGCTGTCGCGGCGGAGCACCCCGAGATTCTCCGACAGGCGGAAGGCAAGCCCGCGGGCGAGACCCGATAGGTCGGCCGCGGCATCGAGAGCAATAAGCGGTTTCAATCTCGTCTCGAGATAGGAGGCAAGCCAAGTTTCGAGACGCTTCTGCACGCGCTCGCGGTCGGAGGCCGGGAGGTGCTCGTCGGCCATGAGCTGGACGCGCGGCTTGAGCGCCGTCTCGCCTCGCTCGAGCCGGCCGATCTCCCACTGCATCCACACGATGCGGCCGGTCGGGGAAAGGCTTACATTATCGCCGGCGGCGGAGGCCAACGCATCGGTGCGGGCGGCAAGCTCGCGCGCCACGACGCTCGCTGCCGCATGGCGCATGGCCTTGCCGTGGATGCCGTCGCCCGATGTGTCGGGTGTGAAGCGGAAGCCGTCGAGACGACCGACATAATGGTTCTCGACGAGGATCCGGCCGTCGCCGCCGATCTCCGCCATCATCTCCTCCTTGTCACGCAAACGGCGCATCAGAACGCTCGTTCGCCGATCGACAAAGCGTTGGGTCAGCCGCTCATGCAGGGCGTCCGACAGCGTATCCTCGATCGCGCGCGTGCGTTCCTGCCAATGCTCCCGCTCCTCGAGCCATTGCGCCCGGTGCGAGACATAGGTCCAGGTTCGGATCTGCGCGAGGCGGTTCGACAAGGTGTCGAGGTCGCCATCGGAGCGGTCGGCGAGCGCGACCTGATGGGCAAACCAGTCCGACGGGATCTTGCCTTGATCGCCTACGACGAAGCGGAAGAGTGTGGCGACGAGCTCGGCGTGGCTTGCCGCCGAGATCTTGCGGTAATCGGGGATTTGACACATGTCCCACAGGAGAGCCACGGCGGCAGGCCCTTGAGCCAAGTCCCGCACCGCGTCGTCGCGGCTGACATTCTCGAGCGCGATCACGTCGTCGACCATGCGCGAGCGCGTAAGCCGCCGGTGATTGGGGGGCTCGCGCAACGATTCCTTGAGGTGCTCGATGGAGCCGAAGTCGAGTGTTCGGCTGCGCCATTGCAGGACGCTTACCTGATCGAAGGCATGGTTCTCCAGCCTGTCGACCAGCTCGGCCTCGAAGGGGGGCACCTGGCCGGTCACGCCGAACGTGCCATCGTTCATATGGCGCCCCGCACGCCCGGCAATCTGGCCTAGCTCTGACGGCGTGAGGTTCCGGTGCGAGTGGCCGTCGAATTTGCGGATGCCGGCGAAGGCCACATGATCGAGGTCGAGATTGAGGCCCATGCCGATCGCGTCGGTGGCCACGAGGAAGTCCACATCGCCGTTCTGATAGAGCTCTACTTGCGAATTTCTCGTGCGGGGGCTGAGCGCGCCGAGCACGACCGCGGCGCCGCCCCGCTGGCGGCGAACCAGCTCGGCGATGGCATAGACGTCGTTGACCGAGAAGGCGACGATGGCCGAGCGCCGCGGCAGCCGCGTGATCTTCTTGTCGCCCGCATAGCTGAGATTCGACAGGCGCGGCCGGGAGACGAGATTGGCGGCGGGCAGGAGCTCGCGAATGGTGTCGCGCATCGTTGCCGCGCCGAGCAGCAGCGTCTCGCTTAGGCCTCTGGCGTGGAACAGACGGTTGGTGAAGACGTGGCCCCGCTCGCCGTCGGCCGCGAGCTGAATCTCGTCCACGGCGACGAAATCCGCCTCGAGCTCCATGGGCATGGCCTCGACGGTGCACACATAGAAGCGCGGAGAGGGCGGCTTGATCTTCTCCTCGCCGGTGATGAGGGCAACTTGCGCCGCCCCCACCCGCGCGACGATCTTGTCATAGACCTCGCGGGCCAGGAGGCGCAGCGGCAGGCCGATGACACCGACCTCGTGCCCGAGCATCCACTCGATGGCGAGGTGGGTCTTGCCCGTATTGGTCGGTCCGAGGACGGCGGTGACGCCGCGGCCCCTGGCCGGACCTGTGGAATGCCGGGAAAAGGATTGGCTCATTCTACGCTTGTCCTCGACATGGCCTCCGGGCCGCGGGGAACGGGGGGAGAACGAACCTCGTCCGAATCGCTGACACAGCTCATTCGGATTTCGTTCCTGCCCGGATTCAGACGTTGGCTCGGTCCATTTCTCTGCTCTTGGCGCCGAATGTCGCCTTCCGCGCCGGACCGCTAGATGTCGTATTTCCTCGGCCTCAGGTTGAATTGCGCGCGGAAGGCTTGGGGAACGGAGCGTGCCCGAATCAGGTGGGCGTAAATTTTCATCAAACGTTCCCTACAAGATGTTGGGGTTTCGGGGATCGGCGTTAACGCTCGGCGCCGCCGCGGGGTTTCAACTAGTCGAGGAGGCTGGCGCGCCGCGGTCCCGCGACCTGGATTGATGTCACCACCGCGGTGCCATAGCCTACGGGCGTCGGAAGCACAATGCGGTAGGGGACATACATGTAGGTCCCCGTCACGGGGATTAGCCAGACCTCGATCTCGTTGGTCTTCGTCATGAGCTGGATGCCAGTGTTGTCAGGCCGGTAGCCGGCAATGGGGATGAACTTTACCCGGCAGATCACGGCCGGCCCGGTATAGCCGCCTTGCGTCTGCCTCTGCACCATGACGGCGCGCTTCGGCGTCAGCACCAGATCGTAACGCTGCTTGCCGTCGAAGACGGGCAAGGTCTGCTCGCAGACCTTGAGGTCGCCATTGGGATTCTGCGAGCGCGCGGTTAGAAACGCCCCGCTCATGGGATCGAGCACGCCTTCAAGCTGCTCGCGCGTCACCGGGATGGTCTGCGGGCTCGGGCGTCCGCGCGGCGAGATGGCGACCTGGGTCACAGCGCCGTCGCCGAAGGTCATGCGCAATTGCTCGCCTCTCGAGCCGCCGTTGGTGTAGCTCAGCGCGTACATGGCGGGCTGCGGATTGCCCTCGCTGCTGACGCGGCCCCGGCTCGCCGTCGTGCCGCGCCACTCATAGACGAGGCCCTCAAGAATGCTGAACCGGCCTTCGCCGCGCATCTCGTAGTCGTCGCCGCGGAAGGATGTGGTGAGCCGGAAATTGCCGAGGTTGAAGCTGCCGAGATCGACACGGTAAATGGCGACGATCTGAGAGGCGGAGGCAATGGCGTTGGCCGCGAAGGCGTCTTCGCCCTCGAACGTGCCGCCTAGTCCGCAAGTCAGGCCCGCGACGGCCGCGAGGCTCAAGCAATGTCGTGCGGCCCGCATGGCTCCTGAACCCTGGTAAGCCTTGCCCCCGGCGAGGCCCCGCGACTGTCGGGGTATTTGGCAAATTCGTCAATTCCGAGCTAGGGCGCCGAAACCGCTTGTGCTCAGATCAGGCGGTGCCTTGACCGAATTGGGCGGTCCTCGTATACCTCGCCCGCTGGTTGCTTCGGCTCGCGGATTGGCCCGAGCGGCGCTGGCTACCGAGCATTTGCGGTAGAAGGATACAGGACCATGGCCCGTCGTTGCGAGCTGTCCGGCAAGGCCGTGCTCACCGGCAACAATGTGAGCCATGCCAAGCGCAGGACCAAGCGGCGGTTCATGCCAAATCTGTGCAATTTCACCTAGCAGAGCGATGTGCTGTAGAAGCGCGTGCGCCTCACGATCTCAGCCAACGCGCTGCGGTCGGTAGAGCATCGCGGCGGCCTCGACGCCTATCTGTTGAAGGCGGGCGACGAGGAGCTTTCCCTGAAGGCACGCCGGCTCAAGCGCGACATCGCCAAGGCGCAGCCCGCCAAGGCGCAGCCCGCCCAGGCGCAGCCCACGTCCTAAGCCGAGCCACTCGATTCTTTCTCGTCATGTCCAGGCGAAGACCCGGGCATCCAGGGACCACAGTCTCGGAGCAATTGGTTCTGGCTCGCTGGGTCAAGCACGGCGATCACGTGGAGACAATCAGTGAGGGCCGGCGACGACCGGCCTCTCAGGCAGTGCGAACTGCATGATCAGCGTTCGCTGGAACGGGCTGAAATTGTCGTCCGACATGAGCGTGATGACGGTCTCACCCGAAGGCCGGCGGTGCGTGGCGATCGCTTCCATATTGTCGATATTCAGATTGTCGTGGGCCTCGAGCAGGACTTCGCCCGAGAACAGCGTGCCGCGCTTCAGCTCACTCGCGGCGATGCGGCGGAGCCGCATCTTGATGCCTTCGCTGTAGCGGAAGCGGCGTTCCAACAGCACGATGTCGCCATCGGGTAGCGGGGCCGCGTCCGTGATGTCGAAGCCACCCAGCCGCTTGACGGTGATGAGGCCAGGCGAGGGGCCGCCGATGAGCCAGCCCTGAAGGTTGCCGTTCTGGTCCTTGAGGCGCTCCGAGAAGGCGAGAAGCGTGCCTTTGAACCTGCCCGCGCTGACGACCGCGATCGCCTCGATGCCTTGATTGGCCTCCATGCGCTTGGCCTCGCCCGGCAGCGAGACCGTCCCGTTCGGGGGTCCGAACCGGTCGGCCGAGAATGGATAGCGCAGGACGCCCTGCTCGCGCTCGAAAGAAACGTAAGCCGAGCCATTCCGTATATCGGCACCGGCGAGCACAAGTCCCTCCGCGTCTCGCTCCGCGTCGCTCTTAAGCGGCCTGCCGTCCTTGCCGAGGATCGGTCCCATAACCACGTCGACGAGATCCTTCAATTTGCGGCCATCGTAATCGAGCGTGGCGCGCATCCAGGTGCCGGCGTCCGACACGGCGAGCAGCGTCGTTCCCGTGGGGTCGAGCGCGAGACCCGAATAGCCGCCGAAGTGATGCGACTTGGCGAACAGGTTCAAGCCGCCGAGGAAAACCAGCTTGCCGAACTCGTTACGCTCGGGCTTGTCGCGATCGAAGTTAAGGGGGATAGCCGAGACACTGGCCCTGATCGGACCCTCCAGCGCCTCCTTGGGC
>JBOHJE010000089.1:0-16993 GCA_050728375.1 Methyloceanibacter sp. | reverse complement strand
GAGCCGGAGGGGCCCATGACGGCGACGAACTCGCCCTCGCCGATGCGGAGGGCGATCCGGTCGAGCGCGCGCACCTCGGCTTCGCCCTGCCCGTAAGTCTTGGAGACGTTGCGTAGCTCAATCAAGCCGCGCGGAGCCAGCATTTCATGCCGCGGAGCCATGCGCGTCACTTGCCCGCGGCCGTATCGACGATGACGACTTGCCCGGCGGCGAGGTCGCCCTTGACGATCTGAGTGCGCTTGCCGTCGCTCGCGCTCACGGCGACGCTCACCTCCTCAGGCTTGCCGTCGACGAGCCGCCAGACCTTGCGGTCGGCGTCGGAAGGCGCCGGCTGGGCTGCCGTCGGGCGCCGCAGCCTAGGCGCCCCGGGCATCAGCTTTTGCAAGAAGCTCCTCTGGTCGCGGCTCGCCCCGGACTGCGGCGAGAAGCGGAGCGCCGCGTTGGGCACAGTGACGGCGTCCTTGACGTGCTCGACGACGACCTCGGCCGCGGCGGTCATGCCGGGCCGCAGCAGAAGCGCGGTGTTGTCCGTGGTCAGCACCGCCTTGTAGGTGACGACGCCCTGCACGACCTCCGAGCCGAAGCGAAGCTCGCGGATCCTCGCCGTGAACTCCTTATCAGGATAAGCATCGACGGTGAACGTCGCCTTCTGTCCCTCGCGGACCTGACCGACATCGGCCTCGTCGACATCGACCTCAATCTCCATCTTGGCGAGGTCCTCGGCGATGGTAAAGAGCACCGGCGCCTGGAGCGATGAGGCCACAGTCTGTCCCGGCTCGACATTGCGGCTCAGGACGACGCCCGCGATGGGAGAGCGGATCAGCGCCTTGCTCAGATTCGTCTCGTTCAACGCGAGATCGGCGGCGGCGGCGGCGGCATCGGCCTTGGCGCTTTCCAGCGCGGCCTGGGCGCGCTCGTGCGCAGCTTGGGCGGTTTCCAGCTCGTGACCGGAGCTGACCTTTCTGGCGACGAGCTGTTGCTTGCGCTCGTATTCGAGCTTCG
Source organism: Methyloceanibacter sp. (assembly GCA_050728375.1). GTDB lineage: Bacteria > Pseudomonadota > Alphaproteobacteria > Rhizobiales > Methyloligellaceae > Methyloceanibacter. The sequence goes on along the minus strand of JBOHJE010000089.1, from coordinate 15,991 downwards.
TCTCGAGCACGCTCGCTTCGGCTTCGCGGATCTTCGCCTTGGCCGCGAGCAGCTTGGCTTGCGAGCTGTCCACGCTCGACTTCAGCTTGTCGGTGTCGAGCTCGGCCAAAGTCTGGCCGATCTCGACCTTGCTGTTGTAATCGACGAGCACGTTACGGATGATGCCGGACAGCTCGCTCGAGACCTCGACCTGGTTGGTCGGCTGAACAGTGCCGGTAGCGGTGACGGTGACGATGAGGTCGGCTTGCGTCACCGGCTCGGTCGCGTAGTGAACCGCCTCGTTGGAGCCGCTTCTCGACCAAACCACGACGATGAGGGCGACGGCGGCAACGGCTGCACCGACGATAAGCCGCTTGCGCCAGCGCTCGACCAGAGTCGAGGTCTTGGACTTGCCGAGCCCGAGGACCGCCTCGATATCGGCTTGCACCTTCTCGGCTGTCACAAACTCGTTCATCGTGGCTCTCGGGTTCTGGGGCGAGGAGGCAAATCGGCGCGCATCCTAGGCCGCGCAGGGCGGCGCCTAGTAGAATTTTTGTAACGAAATTCGGCAACCAGGCGTCTCGGAAATGTTTCGACACAATTCTTCTGGAGGCGAAACTTTCGGACACGCCAAAACCGGCCGGCGGCGATGGATAATACTTTTCAAGCTGGCTGTTCCGGGGCGTCGACGGGTCGCTCAGCCGACCGGTTCCAGCACCAGAGTGGCAAGCGGCGGCAGCGTGAGATTCAACGAAAAAGGCCGGCCGTGCCAGGAGGTGTCGCTCGCTACGACGCTTCCGTTGTTTCCTATCCCCGAGCCGCCGTAATCCTGGGAATCGGTGTTGATGCGCTCGAGCCAGCGGCCGTCGCGCGGCACGCCAACTCGATAGCTCTCACGCGGCACCGGCGTGAAATTGCAGACGACAAGAACGGGAGCGTCTCCCTCGCGCCCCCAGCGCAGGAACGAGATCACGCTCGCCTCGGCGTCGCTGGCGTCCACCCATTCGAAGCCGCGGCCCTCGAAGTCGTAGACGTGGAGCGCGGGCGTGGTCCGGTAGAGGCGGTTCAAATCTCGAATCAGGGACTGGACGCCGCGATGCATGCGATCGTCGAGCAGGTGCCAATCCAGGCTGCGCTCGTGGCTCCATTCCGCTTCCTGAGCAAACTCGCCGCCCATGAACAGAAGCTTCTTGCCCGGATGGCCCCACATGAAGCCGAAATAAGCGCGCAGGTTCGCGAATTTCTGCCAGCGGTCGCCGGGCATCCTGCCGATCAGCGATCCTTTGCCGTGCACGACCTCGTCATGGGAGAGCGGGAGCACGAAGTTCTCGGTGAAGGCGTAGAGCAGACCGAAGGTGAGCTGGTGGTGATGGTGTCTGCGGTGGATCGGCTCCTTCGACATGTAGCTCAGGGTGTCATGCATCCAGCCCATGTTCCACTTGTAGCCGAAACCGAGGCCGCCGAGATAAGTCGGCCGCGATACGCCGGGCCAGGCAGTCGATTCCTCGGCGACGGTCGTGGTTCCCGGCCGCTTCGAGAAGACGAGCTCGTTCAGCCGCTTCACGAAGTGAATCGCTTCGAGGTTCTCGTTGCCGCCGAAGCAGTTTGGAATCCACTCGCCCGGTTTGCGACTGTAGTCGAGATAGAGCATGGAAGCGACCGCATCGACGCGCAGGCCGTCTATGCCGAACCGCTCGAGCCAGAACAGCGCGTTGGCGAGAAGGAAGTTCATCACCTCGCGCCGTCCGTAATTGTAGATCAGCGTATTCCAGTCGTGGTGGAAGCCGAGCCGCGGGTCCTCATGCTCGTAGAGCGCCGTGCCGTCGAAGCGGGCGAGGCCGTGCACGTCTGTGGGGAAATGCGCCGAGACCCAATCGACCAGGACACCGATCTCCGACTCGTGGCAACGCGCGACGAAGGCGGCGAAGTCCTCCGGCGTGCCGAAGCGCGACGTGGGCGCATATAGTCCGATCGGCTGATAGCCCCATGAGCCGTCGAACGGAAACTCGCTCACGGGCATGAGCTCGAGATGGGTGAAGCCCATGTCGCGCACGTAGGGCACCAGACGGTCGGCGAGTTGGAGATAGGTGAGAAAGCGGTTGTTCTCGCCGCGCATCCACGAGCCTGCGTGGATCTCGTAGATCGAGATCGGCGTATCGAGGGCCTGAAGCCGTTCGCGCGCGGACTGCCATGAGCCGATCGGCGTCGGGCGCAGCGGCAGACCGTGCACGATCGAAGCGGTGGCCGGCGGGTTCTCCTGGCGGAAGGCGAAGGGATCGGCCTTCAGCGGCAGCAGCTCCTTGCGGGGGCCGAGCAGCTCATACTTATATGCCTCTCCCGGCTCCAGCCCCGGAACGAACAGCTCCCAGATCCCCGCCTCGATGCGCTTCCGCATGGGGTGGCGTCGACCGTCCCATTGGTTGAAGCCGCCGACCACGCTTACGCGCGAGGCGTTCGGCGCCCACACCGCGAAGCTGATGCCCTCGACGCCTTCATGAGTGATGCAATGCGCACCGAGCTTCTCATAGAGGCGGAGGTGATTGCCCTCGGCGAAAAGATGCAGGTCCATCTCGCCGAGGATCGGACCGAAGCGGTAAGGATCGTCGATCTCGACCGTCATGCCGCCATAGGTCACGCGCAGCCGATAATCGCTCGACAGTCTGGCGGAAACCTCTCCGGCGAAGAAGCCGGCCTCGTGCAGCTTTTCCAAAAGGATCGGGGAGCCGTCTTCGGGGTCTATCCCGCTGACAGACGAGGCGCCGGGGAGGAACACCCTCAAGGAGGCACCACCGCGCCCGCCATGTAGGCCGAGAATCGAGAAAGGATCGCAATGCTCGCCGCGCACCATGGCCTCGATGGCCGCGCGATGCGGCCAATCGCCTCGGCGCTGATCGACGTTGAGTGTCATGACATTCTCCTCATGCCTCACTCAGGAGGCGGAGCGCCCCCTTCACCGGTATCCCGACCCATGGGGGACGATTACCAGCTTCGTAGCCGATCTCATAAAGAACCTTCTCGAGAAGGAAGAGATCAAGCCGCGCCAAGGTTTCCGCAAGCGACGCGGGCCAATGCGGGCAAGCGGCAAGCGTTCCACCGTAAGCGCTCAGGAATGACGCCTGCGCCGCATCACGCCAGCCATAGGCGATCCCCTGAACGATCTCCTTCTGCGCCAATCCGCGATTGAGGGATCGTTGCAGAGCGGTGGAGGCGACGTAATCAAAGGAGCGCAAGATGCCGGCCACGTCTCGCACTGGATCGGCCTTGGCGCGCCGCTCCTTCAGCGTGCGCATCGGTTCGCCTTCGAGATCGATGACATAGATGTCGTTCTGAGCCACGAGCACCTGTCCCAGATGATAATCGCCGTGATGGCGCATCTTGTAGCCAGACGGTCCGAGCTTGCCGAAAACCTCGATGCGCCGGTTCACGTCGCGCTGATGCTTGAGCAACTCATCGATGGCGACAGTGGTTTCGTCCGCGGCCGAAAGCGTGCGGCGTATTGCTCTCAGCGCGGCAAACGCGCGCTTCGCCTCTCGCGCCACATGACGCGTCCAGCGGCGCATGTCGACCTCCGTGACCGGCTCGGCGCGGAACGCCTTGTCGCGTGTGGGGCTGGCGAAGGCACAATGCATTTCCGCCGTCCGCTGGCCGAGCACGCGGATCAAATCCAGCGAAGTGCCGGGATGCGATTCTGATTCGCTCTCGGGGGATGCAGGCGCGATCTCGCGCTCCTCGAGATGACGGTCGAGGGCGCCGAGAACGACGTCCCAGCCGTTGCCCTGGTTGACAATGAATTTGAAGACCACAGCCATCGCGACCGGTTCGCCTTCCGCGGGCTGATAGGCGATAGAGCCGAGGAACGGCGGCGTGTTAGCGAAGCCCGCTTCGGTGAGAAATCGACTCACCTCGATCTCAGGCTGGGTGCCGGCCTGAAGCCGGCGATAGAGCTTGAGGACCAACTCACTTCCCAGCACGACTGAGACGTTGCTCTGCTCGGTGGTGGGCCGTCTGGACTCCTCGAGCGCGGGCAACTTCAGCGTCTCCAGCTTTTTCGTGACCTCGTAGAGCATGCTCCCCTCGCTGTCGCCGGTGGCTTGCAGACGGCGCAGCAGGGCAAAGGCGAATTCAGACTCAGCGGCGGCGTCCACCAAGGCCCCGAGCCGCGCGCCACGACGGACCTTGGCCAACGCGTGCGAGAGCTGCGGCGAGCCGGGCTTCAGATAGTTTTCGCTCCAGCCGAGCGCGAGGGGCAGGAAGTAGAGCTGCGTCTCTCCGCTGGCAAATCTGGTTTCAACCGCCGCCAGAAGATACGAGCTGTTGGCGTCGGCCGAGAGTTCCGTCCATGGCTGCAACGAGACGCCTTCGAGGCGCCTATCCTTCGCGGCGAACCAGCGTTGGTTGGCGAGGTAGGCGGGCAGCACGCTGCGCTGGAATTGCCGCGCGGCTACGCCTTCGCAGACCGTGCGCCAGCCTTGCGTGAGAACCAGCGTCATGAAATCCGGCAGAGCTTCCGGCGTGGGTTGATGCCACGCGGGAGCCGCCGCTTGCTCGGCGAGCACGAACCAGAAAAAGCCGTGTGCGGGTATGGTGAGAAGGTAAGGCAGCTCGCCAATGGGTGGGAACGCCGCGCGGCCGGTCATCTCGATCGGCACGCGGCTCTTGAATTCCGAGAGGTCGAGCTCGACCGCCTGCGCCGCTCGCGACAGATTGAACACGCACAGGATGCTCTCGCCGTCGTGCCGGCGGAGATAAGCGAGAATTTTCCTGTTGCGGGGGTAGAGGAACGATATGGTTCCTCGCCCGAACGCGGCCGACGATTTGCGCACGGCGATCATGCGCCGCATCCAGTTCAGTATCGACGACGTGTCTTTCTGCTGGCGCTCGACGTTGATCGCCTCGTAGCCGTAGATCGGATCCATGATCGGGGGCAGATAGAGATTCTGCGGGTCGGCGCGGGAGAAGCCGCCATTGCGGTCGGCCGACCATTGCATCGGCGTGCGCACGCCGTCCCGGTCGCCCAGGAAGTAATTGTCGCCCATGCCGAGCTCATCGCCATAATAGACGACCGGCGTGCCGGGCATGGACAAGAGCAGGCCATTGAGCAGCTCGATCTTGCGCCGGTCGTTCTCGAGCAGCGGCGCCAGCCGGCGCCTGATGCCCAGATTGATGCGCGCGCGTGTGTCCAGCGCATAGGTGTTCCAAAGATAATCGCGCTCTGAATCCGTGACCATCTCGAGCGTCAGCTCGTCGTGATTGCGCAGGAAAATGGCCCATTGGCAATTGTCGGGAATATCCGGCGTCTGGGCGATGATGTCGGTGATGGGGTGACGGTCCTCCTGCGCGAGCGCCATGTAGATACGCGGCATAAGCGGGAAGTGGAACGCCATGTGGCACTCGTCCCCCTCCCCGAAATAAGGGCGCGCGTCCTCGGGCCACTGATTTGCCTCGGCGAGCAGCAGCCGGTCGGGATAGGTCGCATCGAGTTCGGCGCGAATGCGTTTCAGCACCGCGTGAGTCTCGGCGAGATTTTCGTTGTTGGTCCCTTCCCGCTCCACGAGATAGGGCACGGCATCCAGCCTGAGACCGTCGACGCCCGTCTCCAGCCAGAAATGCATGACCTTTGTCACTTCCTCCAGCACCCGCGGATTGTCAAAGTTGAGATCCGGCTGATGCGAGTAGAAGCGGTGCCAGTAGAAAGCCTCGGCGACCGGGTCCCACGTCCAGTTCGAGTTCTCGGTGTCGAGGAAGATGATCCGAGTGCCGGAATATTTCTGGTCGGTGTCGCTCCACACATAGAAATCGCGCCAGGCAGAGCCGGACTTTGCGGCCCGCGCGCGCTGGAACCAGCGATGCTGGTCCGAGGTGTGGTTAATGACAAGCTCGGTGATGATCCTGATGCCGCGCCGATGCGCCTCCGCCACGAAACGGCGGAACTCGCGCATGTTGCCGTAGGCCGGGTTAATGGCGCGGTAGTCGGCGATGTCGTAGCCGTCATCACGCAAGGGCGAGGGATAGAACGGGAGCAACCAGATGGCGGTAACGCCGAGATCCTGGACGTAATCGAGCCGGTTGATCAGGCCGGTGAGATCGCCGATGCCGTCATTGTCGGCGTCCTGAAACGCCTTGATATGCAGTTGATAGACGATCGCATCCTTGTGCCAATGCTGGTCCGATCGATCGATCATCTCAATTTTGTTTCGCACTCAAGCCGCGCCGGGAGGGACCAGACGCCAAATCGCATACGGCCGCAGCGCCGGATCGAGCGCCACGTGCTGCACCTTGCCGTTCCAGGTGAAGCGCCGATTCTCGACGAGATCTACCGCCTCGACGGAGGCGCTGTCGGGGAGGCCGAACTCCCAGAGCGGCACCTCGAAATTCGCGCCTTGCAACTTGTGTGGATCGAGGTTGACCGCGACCATGACGAGATTGTCGCGGGTCTCGCTTATCTTATAGTAGGCGATGATGTCGTCGTTCCAGGCATTCAGGAACGTCAGATTCCTGAAATGCCACAGCGCGGGATTGCTGCGCCTGATCTCATTGATGAGACGAACGTCATCCTTGATGTTGCCGGGACGATTCCAGTTCCACGCCTTGATCTCGTACTTCTCAGAGTTGAGATATTCTTCCTTGCCGGGGATCGGCGTCGCCTCGGCGAGCTCGAAGCCGTTATAGATCCCGTAAAGCGGGCTCAGGGTGGCGGCCAGAACGAGGCGCGCCTGAAAGCCGGCTCGCCCGCTCGTCTGCAGAAACACCGGATTGATGTCGGGCGTGTTGGCAAAGAAGTTCGACCGCATATATTCGGCCTCCTCCCCCTTGGTCAGCTCGGTCAAATATTCCGTCAGCTCCCACTTGGCATTGCGCCACGTGAAGTAGGAGTAGGACTGGGTGAAGCCAGCCTTAGCGAGTCTCTTCATCATCTTCGGCCGGGTAAAGGCCTCGGCCAGAAACACAGCTTCGGGATGCGCGTCCTGGATGTCGCGGATCATCCACTCCCAGAACGGGACAGGCTTCGTGTGCGGATTGTCGACGCGGAAGATGGTAACGCCCTTATCGATCCAGAAGCGCACGACGTCGCGCAAAGCGAGCCAGAGCGAGGGCAACGCGTCGCGGTAGAAATGGACGTTGACGATGTCCTCGTATTTTTTAGGCGGGTTCTCGGCGAATTTGATGGTCCCGTCGGGGCGCCAGTCGAACCACTCGGGATGCTCCTTGATCCAGGGATGGTCGGGCGAGCATTGAATGGCGAAGTCGATGGCGACTTCGAGTCCGTGCGCGCGCGCCGCCTTCACCAGCCTGGCGAAATCGTCGAAATCGCCGAGCTCCGGATGTAGCGCATCGTGGCCGCCCTCCTTGCCGCCGATCGCGTACGGGCTGCCGGGATCGCCGGGCTTGGCCGACAGCGCGTTGTTGCGCCCCTTGCGGTTAATGCGGCCGATCGGGTGAATGGGCGGGAAGTACAGAACTTCGAAGCCGAGATCGCGGACATAAGGAAGCCGCGCGATCACGTTGTCAAAGGTGCCGTGGCGCGAAGGACTGCCGGATTGCGAGCGCGGCATCAGCTCGTACCAAGCGGCGCAAGCCGCAATCGACCGATCCACTGTGACTTCCAAATCGCGCTCGTAGCGCGACAGGTTCGTGCGAATGCAGGTACGGCGCATGAGGGCAGCGGTCTCGGTGCTTTGCAGGAGTCCGAGCAGCACTCCCTCGTCCTCGCTGGCTGACAGCGTGCGCAACAACTCCTTGAGCTCCTTCCTGGCGTCGCCCTCTGCCTTCTTGATCTGGCTCTCGATAAGCGTGCGCCCCTCGATCAGCTCGAGCGACACGCTTTGGCCGGCGTCGTGCTTCTTGGCGAGTTCCTGCCGCCAGCTTGCGAACAGGTCGCGCCAAGCCAGGATCGTGTAGGTCCAGCGGCCGATCCGGTCGAGTGGGAAAGCCCCGGCCCAGCGGTCGTTGTCCACGAACGCCATCGGCGCCTCATGCCACTCCTCGGCCCCGGGCGCGCGAAAGACGATTGCGGCGTCGATCACTTCATGGCCGTCGCAGAAGATGTCCGCTTCGACCTCCAGCGTGTTGCCGACCACCCGCTTCACCGGGAAGCGACCGCCGTCGAGGTCGGGCGTGACGCGCTCGATCACCACGCGGTTGGCGGCGAGAGCCTCGAGCCGTTCCGCCGATTTTCTCGGCGAAGACCGCTTGGCGGCGGCCTCCGGCTTGCTGAAGAGCAGGCGCGACTCGCAAGGCGCGAGTGGAGCGAGGCTCGCAATGTCCTCCGATAGCGGGTCATGGAACTGTGCCGTGCCGGCGGCGATGGCGAGATCGGACAACTGCGGCACGGGCCGCTCATCGGGCCAAGCATTGACCAGCAGGCAAGCTGCTTCACCCGGAGCCGCCGGTAAGGTTCTCACCAGCGCGACGGGGCTCGCACCGGGCGCCGTGGCGAGGCGCAGATCGCCCTCGCCCTTGAGGACGGGTGCGCTTACCTTCAGCGCGTTAATGCGCGCGATTTCCTCGCTAAGATCGAACGGCGCGTGCGCGCGGGCGAAGTCCCAATCGGAGGACCGCGCGGCCGGCCCGTCGAACAGAACCGGGCTGGCGAATTCGTAGCCCATCGGGCAGATCACCCCCGAGCCGACGACCGTGGCCAGCAGATAGCGGCAGCGATAGATGGCCTTCCGCTGAACCGGGGATACATAAGTTAGCCGGTGCGCGAGCCGCATCCCGCCGAGAGGCTCGGGGCTTGAGATGGTCGGCATGAGGCGGGACAGTTCGCGCTGTTGACGCAGGAACCAGGACTCGCGGAAATCCCACCAGGCGGCGCTGTCGATGAGATAATCGAAGCCCGCGCCGGCAAGCGTCAGGATCTCCTCCCAGGGACGGCCGAGCGTCTCAGCCACCGCTATCATCTTCGGCACCTTAGAGCGGATCTCGCCGAGCACTTTGCGCCATTCCGCGGCGGGACACTCCGACGCCGCCGAAACCAGGAAGCCCGCGACGCCGGCCTTGGCCCAAGTTAGGAACTGGCGCGCCTCCCCTGGCCCGGTCTGAAGCATCGGCCTGAGGCCTGCACCGCGCGCAGCCTCGGCCAGGTCGGCGACGGTCCCCTCACTCAGCAGCGAATCGGAGGGCACATAGCAAAGCCAATCGAAACCGAGCCGCGCGATCCGAGACAGATGTTTCGCTTGGGTCACGCGGCTACCTGAAACCGCGCCGTAGAGGACATAGATACGAGGCGGCGCGTCGAGTCTCACGCTTCGCTCGCCGCCCAGCCTCTCACCCCTCTCCGCCTCGAAATTCAAGAAGCACCGACTCTCAGAATATAAGCACCGACTCTCAGAATATCGACGCCGCCGCGTCCAGATGAGCGGCAGACATGGCTCAGTCTAGAACGTGCGCGGCTAAGCCGAGTTCCCTCTCCATTTGCGCCAAGGTGAAGCACAACCGGCTTCTGCCGCACGGCTTCCTTCCGCTCGAGGATCGCGTGAAGATCGCGAGCGCTCTCGGCGCGAAATCTGACCTCGCCGAGGTGGAGAGGCTGAGGGCGCACGGACCAGTCGTCGAGATCAAGTTTCCAATCATTGGCAAAGTCTGGGCCACAACGACATATGAGGCAGCCGGCCGCGTGCTCAAAGACAGCGGCACGTTCACCTTGTGAAAAGACGGTGCCGCCATTGCCGGCCTTCGCTGGTGGATGCCCCCGGTTGTTGGCACGCTCGCCACCAGCATGCTCTCCATGGACGAGCCGGACCACGCGCGATTGCGCGGACTCGTGGATGAGGCGTTCGCGGCGTGCTGCAATGCGCCCCTATCTAGAAGAGCGCTTACAAGCCGCGCGCGAACGTGGTGGCGAAGGTCTGATCGCAGAGCTTGTTCGTGTTGAGAAGGAAGGCGGACGCATCAGCAGCGGCGAGATGGTCTCTATGATTTTTCTGATCCTGACAGCGGGGTCCGAAACCACCACCCATTTGATCAGCGGCTCGGTTTACGAGCTTCTCAAGAACCCCGCGCTGTGCGACTGGCTGGAGGAAGACTGGGCCGGGCCAATCTCGCGATCGAAGAGTTCTTGCGGTTCGTCTCGCCTGTCCAGCTCTCCAAGCCCCGCTACGTGCGGAGGGACACAAATCTCGCTGGTGTCGAGCTGAAGAAGGGCGACAAGATCATGGTGATGATCGCCGCGGCCAATATGGACTCTCACGCAACCGATTCCCCCGAGAGGCTCGACCTCACGCGACGGCCGAACCATCACATCGCGTTCGGGACGGGGATCCATTTCTGTCTGGGCCACCAGCTTGCGCGCCTCGAGGGTAAATGCGCGCTCCAGGCGCTGTTCGCGCGTTGGCCGAAACTCGCGTTGGCGGTACAGCCCGAGGAGATCAGATGGCGCGCGCATCCGGGCCTGAGGGCTCTCGCGGCGCTGCCCGTGACGGTCTAGGGCTGCCGCAGTTTGACGGTCGCGATCTCCTTTTGTGATGAGTGCTGAGTGGCGCGTTGGTCATCACGACGGATGAGCCGGCTGAGGGTTGTCGCGCTTCCCGGAATTCCTACCTTAAATGGGTGCAATCTCGCTGGAGGCCTCATGAAGAGAGCTCTCATCATCGCGATGCTGACACTTATCGCGGCCTTCCATGCAGGCTCGGCGGCGGCTCATCATGGCTGGGCGTGGACCACCGGCAAGAACATGGAGCTCAAGGGCGTCATCAAGGCCACGCGCCTAGGCAATCCTCATGGCATTTTGGACATCGAGGCCGACGGTGTGGTGTGGACCGTCGAAGTCGGACAACCCTGGCGCAACGAGCGCGCGGGCCTCAAGGTGGACGACCTTACGGAGGGTGTCGAGATCCGCGTCATCGGCGAGCCGGCCTCCGACAAGGCCGACAAGCGGCTGAAGGCCGAGCGTCTGTTCATCGGAGATCGCGAATTTGTGCTCTATCCCGAGCGCGATTAATTAGAGATGGAGTCGTTCCTTGCCGCGATCGAGGCGACGGGATCTGCCCAATATCTTAAAGACTCGCGCTGGGGTTATGCGGCGGTAAGCGGCGCCCACGTGCTCGGCATCGCCCTCCTCGTCGGCGCGGCACTGCCCATCGATCTTAGGCTTCTCGGCTTCTGGCGCACCGTCCCGAGAGCGGACGTGTTGCGGCTTCTGGTTCCGGTCGCAGGCACGGGTCTCGCGCTTGCCGCCGTCTCCGGCCTTCTCCTATTCTCGGTCAGGGCCCAGGAATACGCCGAGATCGGATTCTTCCAGGCCAAGCTTGCGTTGATTTTTGTCGGCGTGCTCTCGGCGGCGATGATCCATCGCGCCTACGGGCTCGACCTCGCCGGCGCAAGCAGGACCCGTGTGACATATCACGCCCTTATTTCGCTCGCATGCTGGCTTGGAGCGCTGTCATGCGGCCGCCTCATCGCCTTTGCCATGGAATGAGTGATGCGGGCACGATCGCAGGAGGAAAGATGAAGTCGCTCGTTCTCGGACTTGTATTGGCTCTCTTGCCGCTTGCCGCGCAGGCAGGCGAAGCCGTCACCTACACCGACGACGGCGAGGACTTCGAGGGCTACCGCTCGAAGCCAGCCACCGACTCCAAGGGCCTGGTGCTCATCGTCCACGATTGGGACGGCCTCACCGACCATGAAAAGCGGCGCGCAGATATGCTGGCCGAGATCGGCTACGACGCGTTCGCCATCGATCTCTATCGCAAGGGAAACCGCCCGGTTAGGTGAGCACTAGAAGAAAGGAGACGACACGGCTCTATGAGGATCGCGAGCGCATGCGGAAGCTGATCCTTGCCGGGCTTCAGGAAGCGCGCAAGGACGCCGACCAAAGCGTCGTGGTAATGGGTTATTGCTTTGGGGGCGCCGCGGCGCTCGAACTGGCCCGCTCGGGAAAGGCCAAGGACGTCGCGGGTTACGCCAGTTTTCACGGCGCGCTCGCAACTCCGAAAGGGCAGTCCTATCCCGCCGGCACGCCGCCGATCCTGATCGCGCATGGCGGGGCCGACACCTCCGTCACCATGGACGACGTCGCGGCACTCTCGCGGGAATTGGAGGGGGCCGGCGTCCCTTACGAGATTCAGGTGTATTCCGGTGCGCCGCACAGCTTTACCCAGTTCGGTTCAGATCGGTATCAGAAACGCGCCGACGAGCGGTCCTGGGGCGCGTTCTCCGACTTTCTCGCCACGACGCTCACGAACTGAACCCGCGACTAACCGGCGGCCTTTGGCGTTAACGCCGGGGACGAGGTCGTGCTCAATCCTGCCGTTAGCCTCGCCGACGGCAGAAAGGTCCAAGTCGAGCCCAGAGAAGCGCCGGCCGAGGCGACCGCCTCGTCGAAAAACTATTGACATTTCCGCCAGTTATTTTCGCCGGGAACCAGATGGCGAATCACCACGTTGAGCCGCGGTGGTATCGGCGCGGTTCCCCGCCCCCCACCCCGCCCGCCGATGCCCTCTCTGGGAGTTGTTTGACGTACGAGTATCCAGATACGAGTATCCAGTTAGTAGAGTAAGAAGCCCGGCGCCCCCGTCCGGGCTTCTTCTCTGTCAGACCGCCGGAAGAAACCGTTAGCGCTAACGCGCGGCGGCGCGACGGGCGACCTGCACAATCTCGGCGAGGATCGAGAGCGCGATCTCGGCAGGACCCATGGCGCCGATGGCGAGCCCTACCGGGGCGTGGATCCGCTCTAGAGCCGACTCCGAAAAACCGGCGGCCCTGAGACGCTCGAGCCGTTTCGCATGTGTCTTCTTTGAACCCAGCGCCCCGACATAGAGGCAATTGGAGCGCAGCGCCTCAGACAGCGCCTCGTCGTCAAGATGGGCCGCGTGGGTCAGAGCGACCATCGCGGTCCGCTCGTCCAGACCCAAAGCGGCAAAGGACATTTCGGGCCAGTCGGTCAAAGGCGCGATCTCGCTGAAGCGGTCTTCGCTCGCGAACGCGGTCCGCGGATCGACGATCACGACGTCGTAGCCGATCCGTCGCGCGAGATCGGCGAGTACCTGGGCGATATGGGTAGCCCCAGCAAGGACGACCCGCATGGCTGGCGTGAGAACCTGCAGAAAGGCTTCACCCTCGGCGAGCTCGATGAGCCGGCTTTCGCCCGAGGCGATGTCGGCCAGGCCGCCCTCGATGGCGGTGTCGGAATGGAAGATGCGGCGCGCTCCGGTTACGAGATCGGTGACGATACGAAGCGTCGTGCGAGACCGCCGCGCCGTCAAGATCGCGTTGAGATAGGCAAGGCCGGCTGCCTCGCCGAGCGCCTCGACGAAGATCTTGATCGTGCCGCCGCAGGGTAGGCCCGAACGCCACGCCGTCTCGTCGGCGATGCCGAATTCAACCAGCTTGGGACGGCCATGCGCAATGACGTCAATGGCTTCGGCGATGACGTCGACCTCGACGCAGCCGCCCGACACCGAGCCCTCGAACTGGCCGTTCGGCGCGACGACCAATTGGCCGCCGACCGGCACCGGCGACGAGCCCCAGGTGGACACGACAGTCGCCAGCGCCGCGCTGCCAAACTCGTCGAGCCAATCGCGGGCGGTCTCTATGGCGTCGTGGGATCCGTTACGCGCCGGCTGCACGCCGAAGAGATTCATGACCTCCTCCCACGTTCGGTGCCGCTAGCTCTTGAGCAGGCTCGTGTCGATCGGCAGCTTGCGTAGCCTCACGTTCGGCTTGGGGTTCGAGGCGAGCAAGGCGGTTGCCGACATGATTTGACTGGACTGGGCAATAGCCGCCTTGAACGACCTCGCGGTCGAGCCACGCCTTCTGGATGCGCTGGCCCGATCGCCTCGATCGTGGCGACGGCGGAATCGCCGACGCTCTCGATGGGCATGATGCAAGACCGCATCGGCGTACCGTTGATATGCACGGTGCAAACGCCGCAAAGCGCCATGCCGCCAACCGACCGTGCTGGTCATGCCGAGCACGTCGCGCAGAACCCAAAGCAAGGAGATTTCGGCCTCGACATCCACGTCGTGGTCGGTTCCATTTACGTTGATTGTGAAGGCCATCGTTCCATTACTCCCAGCATCGGCGGCCGTCCCGACCGTTGGCACGCCCATCTCAACATCAGCTTGTCGACGCTTGCTCAAACTGGCGCAATATTGCTCGATTGGAAGCGCTCGAATGGACGCCCAAGGCCCGCATCGCCTCTGAATCTCCGACCGTCTCTGCAAAACACGCCTTCATCGATCGAGAGGGGGATTATAGCGCCTCCGGCATTCACCGCGCTTTGTCAAAAGCACGGCGGCGTGCTTGAAATGTGTGCAACCGGCCCGCGCCGGTGGTTGCCAGCAAAGGGGAGTCCAGGAATGGCCCGCAGACTCTGCACGCACCTGATACTTGTGGCGTTCCCGATCGTGGCCATCGCAAGCTATTCCGCGCTCGCGGCCGACACGACCGACGCCCCTCTCCTCCCCTCCGAGATCACAAAGATCATCGGCGCGCCGAATTATGCGGGCGCGACCTGGGGACTTCGCGTCGTCGATCTCGCTGTGGCGAAACCGCTCGCCACAATCGGACCCGACGCGCTGTTCTTCACCGGTTCGGTGCGAAAGCTGTTCTCGGCGGGAGCCGCCCTCAATGCGCTCGGTCCCGATCACCGCTTCAAGACACCGGTCTATCGGCAGGGCGAGGTACGCGATGGCGTGCTCGACGGCGATCTCGTTCTTGTCGCGAGCGGCGACCTGACATTGGGCGGGCGCGACTCTCCGGACGGCAGGATCGCATTCACCAATTTCGATCACACCGAGTCGAACTCGCTTGGCAGCTCGATCCTGGCGAAGACCGATCCGCTCGCCGGCATCGGCGCCTTGGCGCAGCAGGTCGCCGCGGCGGGTATCAAGGAGATCGCAGGCGACGTCGTGGTCGACGACCGGCTCTTCGACCATTTCCGCGTGCCGAACGGCAACGTGCTGATCACGCCGATGATCGTGAACGACAATCTGATCGACGTGACGATCGTGCCGACCGAGCCGGGCAAGCCGGCCAAGGTCGATTGGCGGCCGAAAAGCGCGGCCTTCACCGTTCGCTCGGAGCTGATGACGGCCGGGGCCGGCGAGGAAGCGAAAATCGAGCTGGAACTCTCCGGTGCGGACGAGACGGTCGGCGTCGTCAAAGGAAAGATTCCCGTCGACTATAAGCCTCCGCTTCCGGGCGTGCCGACGCTGGTGCAGACGTTCTCGATCCAGGATCCGTCCGCTTACGCGCGGACCGTCTTCATCGAGGCGCTGCAAAAGGCGGCCGTCAGAGTCCGGGCGAAGCCGACCGGCCCCAACCCGGCGGCCCAGCTACCCGCCCCCGGTTCATACGAAGCGGCGGCGAAGATCGCCGAGCTCGCGTCCCAACCCTATTCCCAATATGCGCGGTTGATCCTCAAGGTGAGCCACAATCTCGGGGCCAATCTCAGCCTCATGCTGTTCGGTCTCACCCAGGACGCGCGGACAATCGACACAGCACTTGCGGCCGAGCGGCGCACTTTGGTCGCCGAATACGGATTGCCGGAAGGTGGGTTCGACTTTCCCACCAACGGCAGTGGCAGTCCGGATAGCCGCGCCAGCCCGGTCGCGGTGACGCAGCTCCTGGAGGCGATGCAGAAGACGAAATCCGCCACGCAATATTTCGAGACCCTGCCCGGTCTCGGCGTCGATGGCTCGTTGGCGACGATCGGCAAGGACCCGCCCAACGCGGTGATCGCCCCAGCCTTCGGCCGGGTCTTCGCCAAGACCGGTACGACGCTCGATGCAACCGGCCTCAAGGCGCAGGTCTTCGCCGGATATATCGACGCGAAGAGCGGAAAGCGGCTGGCTTACGTGGTCTATGTGAAGAACGTCTCGCCGATCGAGGGCATCGGCGACATCATCAAGGTGTTCGCCGAAGAAGGGGAGATTTCCGCCTATCTTTACGAGCGATATTGACGTCCGGATATTTGGGCCGCGTGGCCCCGTTCGCCCATCGGAACATGAAATGCATGGTTGACTCGCCTGAGAAGCCCGCTGCTACCGGCCTGTCGCGCCGGGAGTGGTTG
>JBOHJE010000088.1:0-7461 GCA_050728375.1 Methyloceanibacter sp. | reverse complement strand
GGCGCATCCCGCGTGCGCGACATGTTCGACCAGGCGAAGAAGAACGCGCCCTGCATCATCTTCATCGACGAGATCGACGCGGTCGGCCGCCAGCGCGGCGCCGGCCTCGGCGGCGGCAACGACGAGCGCGAGCAGACGCTCAATCAATTGCTGGTCGAGATGGACGGTTTCGAGGCCAACGAGGGCATCATCCTGATCGCCGCGACCAACCGGCCCGACGTGCTCGATCCTGCGCTGCTCCGACCCGGCCGCTTCGACCGGCAGGTCGTGGTGCCGCGCCCCGACATCATCGGCCGCGAGAAGATCCTCAAAGTGCATGTGCGGAAGGTGCCGCTCGCGCCCGACGTCGATCTGCGGGTCATCGCCCGCGGCACGCCCGGCTTCTCGGGCGCCGATCTGGCCAACCTCGTCAACGAGGCGGCTCTGCTCGCGGCACGGCGTTCCAAACGTCTCGTCACGCAGCACGAGTTCGAGGACGCCAAGGACAAGGTGATGATGGGCGCGGAGCGCCGCTCTATGGTGATGACCGAGGAGGAGAAAACCCTCACCGCCTATCACGAGGGCGGCCACGCGCTTGTCGCGCTGCATATGCCGGCCTCCGATCCCGTGCATAAGGCAACCATCATTCCGCGCGGCCGCGCGCTCGGCATGGTCATGCGCCTGCCTGAGCGCGATATGTTGTCCTACACGCGCGCCAAGCTCAAAGCCGACATCACGGTCGCCATGGGCGGCCGCGTGGCGGAGGAGCTCGTGTTCGGCTACGAGAAGGTGACCTCGGGCGCGTCTTCCGACATCAAGATGGCGACGCTGCTCGCGCGCGCCATGGTCACGCAATACGGCATGTCCGACAAGCTCGGCCCTCTTGCCTATGGCGACAATGAGGAGGAGGTCTTTCTCGGCCATTCGATCGCGCGGCAGCAGAATCTCTCCGACGAGACCCAGACCATCGTGGACGAGGAGATCCATCGCATCGTCGACGAGGCCTTCGAGTCGGCGCGCAAGATCATCTCGAACAACATCGAGGATCTGCACACGGTCGCGCGCGGCCTGCTCGAATACGAGACGCTGTCGGGCGAGGAGATCAAGGACGTGCTGAAGGGCAAGCCTCCGGTGCGCGAGTTCGCGGCCGAGGTGTCACCGCGGCCGGGTCCGGCCTCTGCCGTGCCTTCGACCGGCCGAGGCAAGAAGCCGCCCGAGCCTGACACTGGCGGCATGGAGCCCCAGCCCCAGACTTAGAAGGCCTTCGGCAGGCCAGCTTGCTTAGGCGTGCGGTTTGCCCAATGCCGCGACTTTATGAAGTGGTCGAACATAAATCGGCGCTTGCTAATCGGGCTGTGCCAAATCTCGTGATCGCCTTTTCCTTGGCGCACGAAAGTACAGCCTTTTTCGCTAAGAATGGCTTTGACCTTCGGCGTGAAAATGTCCGCCATTAGGCAACGCCTTGGTGTGCTCGGCTGTGATTCCGAAGGGCACGTCGGTCGTGCTCTTCGAGAAATTCCGACACTACCCCCTCAACTTTTCAACCAGGGCCTCGAAGGTATCGGCGCCGGTGGCACGGCTGGGCACGTCGTCGCTAGAGGCAACCCAGACCTCAGCCTCGTTAGCCCACTCAGCTTTCACGCGATCCCATGATTTGTCTCCGGTCTTTCTCTCTGAGCGAATATAAGGGGTTCCTCCTTCTCAAGCGAGCGAGTGGTAAGTCTGCCAGATGACAGACGGGAAACTTTATCTCCGGCCCATCGGGTTTCTCTATGGCGCGGCGGCGGCTACTTCGGTCGAGGACGGGTTGGCGCTGCCGCTCGCCGGCGGACCGTTTGCCTTCACTGCCGCGGTACTGATCGAGGGCAACGCCTCGAAATCGCAGCGCCTGCTATTCACGGCGCGCGCTCTGCGGGAAGCGCGCGACAACGATCTCGGCACAGTGCTCGATCGGGTGACCGCGCCGCGCCCCGCGTTCGCCGGCATCGCGTTCGAACGGCCGGTGCTCATGGGCATCGTCAACGTCACACCGGATTCGTTCTCGGACGGCGGTCTCTACGACACCACCGAAGAAGCCGTGAGCCACGCCGCTTGCCTCGCAAGCGCCGGCGCCGGAATCATCGATATTGGCGGGGAGTCGACGCGGCCGGGCTCGGACGCGGTGGAGCGCGACGAGGAGCTTCAGCGCGTGCTGCCGGTGCTCGAAGGCCTCAGAGGCCTCGACGCCGTGATCTCGATCGACACGCGCAAGGCTTCCGTGGCACGCGCGGCGGCCAAGGCCGGCGCCACAATCCTCAACGACGTTTCGGCGCTCACTTACGACCGCGGCTGCCTGAGCGCGGCGGCGGACGCGGACATGAGCGTGGTCTTGATGCACGCGCAAGGCGAGCCCAAGACCATGCAGGACAATCCCTCCTATGCCGATGTCGTGATCGAGGTGTTCGATTATCTGGAGGGCCGCATCGGAGCTTGCGTCGATGCCGGCATAGACCGCGCGCGCATCGCCGCGGATCCCGGCCTCGGCTTCGGCAAGACGCTGGCGCACAACCTCGCGCTGCTGGCAAATCTGAGCCTGCTGCATGGACTCGGCGTGCCGCTGCTGGTCGGCGCCTCGCGGAAGCGCTTCATTGCCGGGCTCGGCCAGGAGCGTGAGCCCCGCACCCGTGAGCCCGGGTCGCAGGCGGCCGCCATCGCCGCCGCCTCGCAGGGCGTTCAGATGCTCAGGGTGCACGACGTGGGGGGCACAAGGCAGGCCCTGGGCGTCTGGCGCGCCGGCATGTTCGGCACTGAAAATTAGGGGAAATCCGCAATATAAGTAGGGTGCCCGGCGTGTAACTTTTGCTTACACTATTTGAACGCGGCCCTGGCCGCATGAGGAGCATACTCGCATGAGGCGCCAGTCGGACCCGAAAAAAGGGCAGGCTCCTGCCGAGGGAACGGACGGGGGGAAGACCGGAATGGCTCGCAAGTTTTTTGGCACGGATGGTATCCGTGGGAGCGCCAATTGCTATCCGATGACGTCGGAGGTGGCGCTCAAGGTCGGCATGGCGGCCGGCAAGGCGTTCACCAACGGCTCGTACCGCCATCGGGTGGTGATCGGCAAGGACACGCGACTCTCGGGCTACATGATCGAATCCGCGCTGGTCTCCGGCTTCACGGCCGTGGGCATGGACGTGTTCCAGCTCGGGCCGATGCCGACGCCTGCCGTCGCCATGCTGACTCGGTCGCTGCGCGCCGATCTCGGCGTGATGATCTCCGCCTCGCACAATCCTTTCATCGACAACGGCATCAAGCTGTTCGGCCCCGACGGCTACAAGCTCTCCGACGACACCGAGCAGCAGATCGAGACGCTGATGTGCGGCGATTGCTCGGGGCTGTTGGCGGCGCCTGAGAAGATCGGCCGCGCCACCCGCATCGACAGCGCGCGGGAGCGCTATATCGAATTCGCCAAGCGGACGCTGCCGCGCAACCTGCGCTTCGACGGCATCAGGGCCGTGATCGATTGCGCGAACGGCGCGGCCTATAAGGTCGCGCCGGAGGCGCTGTGGGAGCTCGGAGCCGAGGTGATTAAGATCGGTGTCGATCCCAACGGCTTGAACATCAACAAGGATTGCGGCACGACCGCGCCCGAGGACCTGATCCGCAAGGTCAACGAGGTGCGCGCCGATATCGGCATCGCGCTCGACGGCGACGCCGACCGCGTGGTCATCGTCGACGAGAAGGGCCGCATCATCGACGGCGATCAGCTCATGGCGGTGATCGCCGAGTTCTGGCTGCGGCGCGGCCGGCTTGCCGGCGGCGGCGTCGTCGCCACGGTGATGTCCAATCTCGGGCTGGAGCGCTATCTCGAGAATCTTGGCCTCGGCCTGGCGCGCACGCCCGTCGGCGACCGCTACGTCGTCGAGCACATGCGCCAACACGGCTACAATGTCGGCGGCGAGCAGTCCGGCCACATCGTGCTGTCCGACTTCTCGACCACCGGCGACGGCCTGGTCACGGCCCTGCAAATTCTCGCCGTGGTGGCGCAGAGCGGCAAGCCCGTCAGCGAGATCTGCAACCGCTTCGCTCCGCTGCCGCAAGTCCTGGAGAACGTCCGCTACAAGAACGGTCAGCCCCTCGACAATGTCGGCGTGCAGCGAGCGATCAACAACGGCAAATCCAAGCTCGGCAAGGACGGGCGGCTCGTCATCAGACCTTCCGGCACCGAGCCCGTGATTCGCGTCATGGCCGAGGGCGACGACGAGCGGCTGGTCAAGACCGTGGTCTCCGACATCGTCCACGCCCTGTCCGACGCCGCCGCCTAGCCTTCCGCCGCCCGCTCTAGATCCGCCAGGGTAAGCGCTCATCCGGCCCGCTCGGCCTGCTGTAGTAGTTTGAAACCAGCCCCGATTCGCGACCCCGCTGAAGAAGAAGTCCGCCCCTTTTGGGATGATTCCAAGCCTTAACTCGCTCCCGCTTGCCGACCGGGGGCAGGCAGGCGAACAGCAATCAGTTTGGCATCGATAACGATGTCCCTGGGGCATTCCTGCCGGGCACCAACGAGTACACGGCCGACATCGAGAGCTGGGTCGGCCTCGCCAACGCCTATATCGATCTCAGCACCTATTACTGCATCACGCCTTACATCGGCGGCGGCGTCGGCTTCGCCTCAGTCTCCGTGCTTGGCCTGAAGGACGTCAACGTGCCGAAAAGCAGCGTGTTCTACGCCGCCGATCACACTGAGACAAACTTCGCCTGGGCGGTCTATGGCGGTCTCGCCTACGAGGTTAATCCATCGGTCACCATCGACCTCTCCTATCGCATGGGAGTGGGTGCCTCGCGGACCGTGGCGCACGAGGCTGATGAGGGTGCATCGCCCTTGCACCGTTACAAGCCGTCGGCTAGGCCACCGCTAACGCGGAGCGCGGATGACAAGGAGAAGGTATTCGTGACCACGCCGTCAAAGCCGAATCGGCGCCCCGCCAATCCGCGGTTCTCGTCGGGGCCATGCACCAAGCATCCCGGCTGGTCGCTGGACGGACTGAAAGGCGCGCTGCTCGGCCGCAATCACCGGCAGCCCGAGGCCAAGGCCCGGCTCGAACACGCCATCGTCAAGACCCGCGAACTGCTCGAGCTGCCGCCGGACTATCGCCTCGCCATCGTGCCGGCCTCCGATACGGGTGCGGTCGAGATGGCGCTGTGGTCTCTGCTCGGCCCGCGCGGCATCGATGTGCTCGCTTGGGAGGCTTTCAGCAGCGATTGGGTGACCGACATTGCCGAGCAGCTTAAGCTCGCCGATGTCCGCGCTCTCGTCGCGCCCTATGGCGAGCTTCCCGATCTCGGCCAGGTCGATTTCGACCGTGATGTCGTGTTCGCCTGGAACGGCACCACCTCGGGCGTGCGCGTACCCGACGGGAACTGGATCGACGTGCGCCGCCAGGGTCTCACCATCTGCGACGCGACCTCGGCCGTGTTCGCGCAAGCCATCGATTGGACGAAGCTCGATGCCGCAACGTTCTCCTGGCAGAAGGTGCTGGGAGGCGAGGCGCAGCACGGCATGCTGATCCTGTCGCCGCGCGCGGTGGAGCGGCTCGAAAGCTACACGCCGCCCTGGCCGCTGCCGAAGCTGTTCCGCATGACGCGTGACGGCAAACTGATGACCGAGTTGTTCGAGGGCTCGACCATCAACACGCCCTCGATGCTTTGCCTCGAAGATTATCTCGACGCGCTGCGCTTCGTCGAAAGCGTGGGCGGGATCGAGGGTACGATCGCCCGCTCCGATGCCAATGCCGGCGCCGTCGCGGCCTGGGTCGCGGACACGCCCTGGGTGGAATTTCTCGCGCGCGTGCCCGAGTCGCGCTCCAACACTTCGGTCTGCCTCAAGATCGTCGATGTGGAGATCGCGGCCTTGCCGCCGGTGATGCGCGACGGCTTTCCCCGCAGAATCGCGGCGCGGCTCGATGTCGAAAACGTCGCCAAGGACATCGCCGCCTATCGCGACGCGCCACCGGGACTACGCATCTGGACGGGCGCGACGGTCGAGACGAGCGATGTCGAGGCGCTGATGCCTTGGCTCGACTGGGCCTTCGCTCACGAGAAGCAGGCGCTGGCCAAGGTCGCTTAGTCAAGCGGCGGTCCGGGACATCGGCCGCGACCCCTCCCACAAGGGGAGGGGTGCAGTCGAGGCCTAAGGACTAGGAGCGCTTCGGCTGCTCTTTGCTCTGACTCGGCTTCGGCGCTTGTGAATGCGCGTAGCTCTTCATCGCGCCGGTCTTTTCGGCCACGCGATGGAGCGAGGACGACTTCCCCGGCTCGCCTGAATAGTAGGCGGGGCAACCCTTGGCGCCGGGCTGCTCGTCGCAAGCGGCGTAGTTGGCGAAGGCCGAGGCGACCGGGCCCACAACGCCGAGGGTCAGGGTGGCGGCTGCGGCGAGTCCTAAGGCTGTGGTTCTGAACATAGGAAGTCTCCTTGCAGAGTTGGCGGTCCCCGGGATGGGGACCTTTTGCGACCAACAACGCGCGGCGTGTTTGCGGTTTCCCGCGCAAGGTGACGCAGCCCTCAAATGTCGCAGACGGCGCGATCGGGCGCGGCCCCGGCGGGGCTCGCATCCCGGAACGGCCCGCGCTATAAGGAAACACGGCCCCGCGGTTTCGTGGGGCCGTTTCTGCGTGTCGGGCTTGGAGGATTAATTCCGTGGCCAATGTCGTGGTCGTCGGCTCCCAATGGGGCGACGAAGGCAAGGGCAAGATCGTCGATTGGCTGTCCGAGCGCGCCGATGTCGTGGTGCGCTTTCAGGGCGGCCACAATGCCGGCCATACGCTCGTGGTCGACGGCACGACCTATAAGCTCTCCCTGCTCCCCTCCGGCGTCGTCCGCAAGGGCAAGCTGTCGGTGATCGGGAACGGCGTCGTGATCGATCCCTGGGCCCTGGCCGACGAGATCGCGCGCATCGAGGCGGTCGGCGTGAAGATCTGCCGCGACAATCTGCGCATCGCCGAGAATGCCACGCTGATTCTGGCGCTTCACCGCGAGCTCGACGCGCTTCGCGAGGCCGAAGCGGGTGCCGGGCGCATCGGCACGACCAAGCGGGGCATCGGCCCGGCCTATGAGGACAAGGTGGGCCGCCGCGCCATCCGCGTCATGGACCTTCAGGATTTGCCGAGCCTCAAGCCGAAGATCGAGCGCATCCTCGCACACCACAATCCGCTTCGCCGCGGCCTCGGCGAGCCCGAGATCGGCGCCGATCAGCTCTGCGCGCAGCTCACTGAGATCGCGCCCAAGATCCTCCCCTACGTGGACACGGTCTGGAAGTTGCTCGACGCCAAGCGCCGCCAGGGAAAGCGCATCCTGTTCGAAGGCGCCCAAGGCGCGCTGCTCGACATCGACCACGGCACCTATCCGTTCGTCACCTCGTCCAACACCGTCGCCGGCCAGGCCGCCGCCGGTTCGGGCATGGGTCCCAAGGGCCCGGGCTATGTGCTGGGCATCGTCAAGGCCTACAC
>JBOHJE010000087.1:0-14242 GCA_050728375.1 Methyloceanibacter sp. | reverse complement strand
CAAAAACTCTCGGTCGCACTCCAGCTCGACGGCAAGCCGCTCCCAAGTGTCTGCTAGATTTTCGAAGGTGGCTCTTGTGTCGGCGCTGTGAGCGTGGCCTGCCAGCTCTCGGCAACAAGCCGCATGTAATCGTCGCCGCCAAGGTCGCTTTACGTGGGCAGCCGCGCTCGTGAGCACCCCACTCCACACAGGCCCCAACGCCTCGCGCGCCACTTGATCAATGGCTGCCCGCCTCACCCGGTCACCGGCATGCCGATGTGGCATCTGAGAAAAGATAAACCGCAGCCGCTGCGGGTCAGCTTTGACCGCATCACCGAACAGGATGCCCTGGCGCAAGGTCTGCGCATGCAGGGCACGCCGTTGTTCAAGCCCATCAGGAGGAGCCGATAAATGGATCGCACGCCCACGAAAGTGACCACAATCCCCACCAAGCTGGAACCCCTTGAGGTGCCGCTATCTTTGGCTGCCGCATCTCGCCTGGTAGAGAAGCGGGGCGGCAAAGATCAGGATGATGTGTTCGCTGTAATGGTGGACACCGCTGGCGACATCACCAAAGCCGCCGAGCGGGTGCGCGATACCGTTACCAAGATCCTCGGCAACCAGATGAATACCTCTATCAAAAACGCCGCCGACGCGAGGGCTTCGGCGAGCAAGATCTTCACGCGCCTTGCGCCCCGCCTGGACACCGTTCGCCAACGAACCGAGGCGGCTATTGAGCAGCTTGAACAATCAACACAGCCGCCTCGCCCGAAGGATGTCGCCGCCGGAATTTATGCAGGCGAGTGTCGTGCTGCCCTGTTGAGAATGTCGCCAGCCGAACGGGCGTGCACCGTCGAGCAAGCAATAAGCGATGGCGACGATGCTTTTGTTGCTGCTGCCGTGAGCGGCAACGTGGCATTGACAGGGTTAGGCAAAGCCGAGGCCGTGGCGCTGTGCGAGGCGTGGAGACGCAAGCGCCATAGGAGTACGGTTGAACGCATCACAAGGCTTCGCGCAGGTCTCGACGAGTTCAACCGGGTGAGTTCATTGTTAGGAGGATGGTCACTTGGAGTTTTGGCTGACAAGAACGCCGCCATTGACGCCGCCACGAGGTCCGCGGAGCTTGCGGCAAAGGCGGTGGCAACGGCGGAGGTGGCATGAGTGGGTCAGGCAGCTGCACTGGAACTTTACCTCCGTTCCAGGACCATCTTGGCTCGCGTCCTCGGGTGTCAGTCATTCGCGAGCGGGGCGGCAGGGCAACGCTCTGCCGCCTTCCACCCATTCAAAAGCAGCGCGCCCGGCTGGCTTGGCTCCTCCATGGGCTGGCGCGCTCGGGGCGACGGTAGTTGTGTGGCTCTCCACGCTGCCGTCGCCCTTCCCATTTTATCAGCACGAGTATGTCCTGTAGCGTAAGTGAGGCTTGGCTTGGCATGGTCGGATGAGGTCTATGACCACTTACTAAGCCTCGGGTGCCTGAGTGGCCTGCTAGGCCTGAGAAATGGATGAGCACTTGGTAAGCTCTAGGGCGCTTACCAACCCCCCAGCCGGAGCCAAACCAGCCTCTCAGTGGCGAGCAGGCTCCCGCTCCCTTTAAATCTGAATCAGCAGCCCCTTTCTTACCCGTAAAAACGGAAAGGGAACTGCTGATGACCGACAACAAACAACGCGAGATGCTTGAGGCGCGGATCAGGCAGATTGACCTAGCGCGTAGCCAACTTGAGTTCGCGCTGAGCACCCTGCCACCCGCAACGCTCAGTGTTGTGGTGGTGAGTGCCAGCGCGCCCCGCTCGAGGAGGAGCTGCGCCGCTTGTGTGCTGTAAGGCGCGAGATAACGCGGCAGCTTGCTGCCTAGGTCCATCACTCCCCAATCGCGATATGACCGTAGCGACGGTCCCATCGTATGTATTCATGCGGGCAGCCTTTGCTCAACGCCTCCTCTACCGTCATGCCTTCTCGGTACTTGGCAAAGTTGGCGGCTGACTTGGAGCCCGGCTTGTGCGGGCAAGGCTTCACCGCCGTGATGTGGTCACCCAACGCCATCGGCCTCAAAGCGACCCGCCGCGTGGCGGGAGCCTTGGGCTCGAGCTGCGCAGTGACCGGCTCGGGCTTCTTAGCCGCAGCTGGCTTGCGCTTACGTCGCGGTGTTGCCTCGGCGGCTTTGGGCTTGGGCTGCTTCTTGGGTTTGGTGGACATTCAATTCTCTCCTCTTATGGGCACACGCCCTGATTGCTCTAACAGGAAACTTACGCTTACGGTAGTGGGAATAAAATCCCCTCGGTCCACTAAATTTGGCTGCCGTGCGAGCGAGAGGCGCGCAAGCGAAGGGGCAAAGCAATAAAGGGCCTCACATTGCCTGAGGCATTGCCTGGCGACGACTCGCTTAAATGGAGATTTGGCTTAAACCTTTGAAAAGATTGGTGGGCGCACAAGGACTCGAACCTTGGACCCGCTGATTAAGAGTCAGCTGCTCTACCACCTGAGCTATGCGCCCTGAGATTTGCCGCCCCTAGCGTGACGAGACGCGGGGGTGTTTCCACCAGAGGGTGCTCCCCTTACCACTGCCCCGGCTGCCCTGTCCACTGCCACGCCCAACTTTTTGCCGGCGGTCACCACAAGGGGCCGATCTCCTCGCGCCTGATGTCGTCGGTCCGGTTGACATGGGCGTTCAGCACGAAGCCGAGCCCGACCATCATGGTCAGCATGGCCGTGCCGCCATAGGAGACGAGCGGCAGAGGCACGCCGACCACTGGCACCAGCCCCGCCACCATGGCCACGTTGATGAACACATAGGTGAAGAGGCACAGACCCATGCCTGCCGCCACGAGGCGGGTGAAGGGGCTGCGGCATCTGAGTGCCATATAGATAATCGACAGCAGCACGAGAAGATACAGGACGAGGAGCGCCACGGCGCCGACGAAGCCCATTTCCTCGGCGAACATCGTGAAGATGAAGTCCGTGTGCTTCTCCGGGAGGAAGTTGAGCTGGGCCTGGGTGCCCTGCATGAAGCCCTTGCCGGCGAACCCGCCCGAGCCGATGGCAATCTTGGATTGCAGGATATGATAGCCCGAGCCGAGCGGGTCGCGGTCGGGGTCGATGAAAGTGAGCACCCTCTCCTTCTGATAATCGTGTAGGGCCTCCCAGACGTGTGGCAGCACTACGATGATGCCGACAAATCCGGCGACGAAATACACCCAGCTCACCCCCGCCAGGAACAGGATGCCGCAGCCGATGACCGCGAACATCGCCGCGGTGCCGAGATCGGGCTGCGCCAGAGCGAGCATGGTCGGCACGCTAATCATCAGAATCGGCGGCAGGAGGGCGTCGGGGCGCCAGATTTTCTCGGGGGGCAGCCACTGGTAGTAACGGGCCAGCGCCAGCACCAGAGCGATCTTCATCATCTCCGAGGGCTGGAAGCTGAACTCCTCGTAGCCAAGCCAGCGCCGCGCGCCGCCGCTTTCGACGCCCCACAAGAGGACGGCGGCTAGCATCAGCAACGCGACGAAATAGAGCGGATAGGCGGCCCGCAGCCACCACCTGATGTCCGACAGGATAATGCCGAACAGCAGCGCCAGACCGATGCAATAGCGGACCACGTGCCGGTTCGACCACGGCTCGAGCGAACCGCCCGCGACGGAATAAAGCGCAATCGCGCCGACCAAGGTGATGGCCGTCACCAGAAGCAGGAACGGCCAGTTGAGGAGCAACAGCTTCTTGCTCAGCTTGAGTTGAGCCGGGGCGCCGTCGGCAAACAGCATCCTCATGGCGTCGCTCCGGCGACCGCCAGAGCCGCGGTCGCTTCGGCCTCATTGCCGGCAACGAAGACCGGTCTGCCCGCGGGATCGAGAAGCAGGAGCTCGGTCATGACGTCGCTGACTATGGGCGCGGCCGCGCGCGAGCCGCCTCCGCCATGCTCCACCACGCAGGCCGCCGCATAGCGCGGCGCATGCGTTGGCGCGAAGGCGATGAACAAAGCGTGGGTCTCGCCTTCCCAGCCCGGGAGCTTGTGTTGGTTGCGCGAGCTGATCACCTGCGAGGTGCCCGTCTTTCCGGCCATCTGCATGTCGGGAATCTTTAGTGCCGACCTGACGCCTGTTCCCCCCTTCTCGTTGACCACGGCGCTCATGCCGGCGCGCACAATGTCGAGATGAACCGGATCGATGTCCGCGAGCATTGGGAAGTCGGGCGCGTCGTCGCCCGGCGCGATCAGACGCGGAAGCACCGCCCTGCCGCTCGCGACCCGTGCGGCGGCGACCGCCAATTGGAGAGGCGTGGCCAGAACAAAACCCTGACCGATGCCGGCGATCACCGTCTCTCCGCCATACCAGGGCTCCATGAATTTCGCGCGCTTCCACTTCTCGGTCGGGATGACGCCTTCCTTTTCTCCGGCCAGGCCGCATTCATAGATGCGGCCGAGGCCCAGCTCGCGCGCCATGGCGGCGAGCCGGTCGATGCCCATGCGCTTTGCCGTCTCGTAGAAATAGACGTCGCAGGATTGCTTGAGCGCCTCATGCACGTTGATGCCACCGCCGTGGCGCTTCCAACAACGAAAATGCGCGCGGCCCAGCCGGTAGCCGCCGGGACAGGACATCTTCTCGTCCGGCGTGATGACACCCTCGCGCAAGCCGGCCAATGCCGTCACCACCTTGAAGGTCGAGCCGGGCGGATATTGGCCGCGTACCGCGCGATTTTGCAGCGGATGATCCTTCGCCTTGGCGAGTGCGCTCCACTCCTCCGCGTCCGGATTGAAGGCGATGGCGTTGGGATCGAAGGTCGGCGTGGAGGCCATCACCAGAATCCCGCCGGTCACGATGTCGAGCACCACGATCGAGGCGACGCGATGCTCCTTTATCCGGTTTTGGGCCACGTTTTGCAGGTGGTGATCGATGGTGAGGACGACATCCTTGCCGCGGGTACTCGGCTGCGAACCGAGCTCGCGAACGACGCGTCCGTGAGCGTCGACCTCGTATTTGATGGCGCCCGGTTTTCCCCTCAGCTGGCCATCGAGGCTCTTCTCGATCCCGGTCTTACCCATGCGAAAGCCCGGCAACCGCATGACCGGATCTTCGTCGACCTCGGTCTTGTCGGCCATGCCGACATAGCCCACCACGTGGGCCATACTGGTGGCGTGGCTGTAGACACGGTGCGCCGACCGGTCCGTGCGCACGCCCGGCATCTGGGGCGCCAGGACGTTGAGCAGTGCGAATTGGCGCCAGGACAGACCCTCCGCCACGAGCACGGGGTAGTACCCGCTTTGACGTTTAGCGGCGCGCATCACGCGGTCCCTGCTGTAGGGCGAGATACTAACGATGGTGGAGAGCGCGTCCAGGGTGCCTTCAAGGTGATTGCAGAAGGCGGGCGTGACGAGGACCCTCAGGTTCTCCTTGTCTTGCGCCATCAACGTCCCGAACCGGTCGTAGATGGCTCCGCGCTCGGGCGCGACGAGTAGCATGGTCAATCGGTTCTCGTCGGATAGCAGCCGATACTCTGACGAATCGAGGACCTGAAGCTGATACAGGCGCCAGCCGAGCAGCCCGAACAGGCCTATCTGTCCGGCGCCGACGAGGAGCGCGCGACGGGAGAAGCGATGGCGCAGCCGCCGCGCGTGGTCACGGGGCTTCTTCATGTCCAGCTCCGGTAGAGCGGCCCGCGATCGACGCCCAAGCGGCCGTGCCTGATCCACAGCAATCCATACAGGACCACCGGAAACAGCATGATCGAGCCCAAGGCTCCAAAGGCGATCGGCCACCAGTCGATCCAGCGCAAGACGTAGATCGAAGCGAGGAGCCAGCCGAAGCAGCCGAGCGCCGCGGCAAGCAGAGCCCAGGTGATCCATAGAGTGCGCAGATCGCGCCTCTCGCCGAGCGACCCCAGCTTGCTGCCTGCCGTTGCGCCGATCAGAGTCATCAGCGCCCAGAAGCCGATCGGCCCTCCGCTCATGATATCGGCGAGGAGCCCCAGCAGCATCGCGACGTAGGTCGGCAGCACAACGCCTGGGATCGTGCGCCAGCAGAACACCATCATCACGACGACGAGCGGGAGGATGAAAGTCGCGTTGGCCGGCAATCCCCATGGTACCGCGGCGGCTAGGACCGCGAACAACACAGACAAAGCCGGAAGGACGTTCGTCATTGCTCGGCTTGGGTTTGGCCTGGGCTGGTTGAGCTCATGCCGACGCCACCTGTCTGCGTCACCTCCGAGGTCGCCGGAAGAGCGGCGCTTTCGGTCGATTGCTTTTCCGGCGCCGGCGGCCGCACCTCGGAAATGTCCGCAGGCGGAGGTGGGGGCGCGGAACCAATCGCAATCGGCGGATCGGTGCGTGCGAGTGCGGGCGCATCGAAGAACAGGACGCTGACGGCGTCGAGTGTGTTCATGTCCGCGTAAGGACGCACCTTCCACGGCGGCCCAGAGCCCGTCACCACGCCGACGCGCAATCCTCGCGGCAGCAGGCCATCGCTGCCCGAGGTGTAGACCTCGTCGCCGGCATAGAGCGAGGCGCCATCGGCAATGAAATCGAGCTGGAGTTCGACGCTGTTGTCTCCGACCGCGAGCCCACGGACGCCGGCTGGGCCGATCAAAACCGGAATGCGGCTGTTGAGGTCGTTGAGCAGGAGGACGCGAGCGACGGCGTTGCCGACATCGATCGTCCGGCCGACAAAGCCTTCCCCGTTGATGACGGCGTAGCCGACGCGCAGGCCGTGATCCCGGCCGAGATTGATCAGCGCGCTGCGGACAAAGGGTCCCCGCGCGTCGGCGATGACCCGCCCCGAAGCAAATTGAAGCCCGGGTTCCTCCACCGCATGGAGAAGCGCGCGCAATTGATCGAGCTTGCGCTCCAGAAGCTTGGTGCGCCACTCCCATTGCTTGAGCTGCTCGTTCTCGCCCTTGAGGCGATCGATCTCCTGGGCGAGCTGGATGTAGGATCGGCCGCGGTCGACGGCGCGGCGCATTTCGATGGCCGGCAGCGAGGCCGCCTCGAGCAGCGGGCCGCTGAGATCGACGAGCTTATCCCGCGCCTGGTCGACGACGCCATGATCGATGCGGCTCAAGATGAGAAAAACCGTGCACAGGAAGTAGAGCCCGAAGGTAAGCAACTCTCCCGGGGCCCGCCAAGAGGGCCGGCGCCGATGGTAGAACGATGAAGCGCGCTCGCGCATGCGTCTCAATATTCGGGAACGGCCTAACGGCGTCCCCTCCCCGCGCTCTAGGTTTCGGGCCGCCCAATCGCCGGCCCATTATGTTTACTCCTCAAGGTTTAATGAGGAGTTCGGCCATCTCGTCGATCCGCTCGAGCGCCATACCCGTACCCCGGGCGACGCAGCGCAGAGGATCCTCGGCAATCTTGAATTTGACTCCGGTCTCCTGCTGAAGCCTCACATCGAGTTTCTCGAGCAGCGCGCCGCCGCCCGTGAGATAGATCCCCGCCTCGCAAATATCGGCGGTGAGTTCCGGCGGGACGTCGGCGAGCGCCTGTCTTATGCCGCCGACGATCTGCTGGATCGGCAGGGTCAGCGCATCGGCGATTTCGTGAGGCCCGAGCGTGATCTCGCTCGGGAAGCCCCGCTGGAGATCGCGGCCCTTGATCTGGATAGCGGCATGAGTCCCGTTCGCCTTGGTAACGGCGGAGCCGGCCTCCTTCTTGATAGCCTCAGCATTGGGCGCGCCAATCAACAGGTGATGCTTGAAGCGGACATAGTTGATGATCGCCTCGTCCATGGCGTTTCCGGCGGTACGGATCGAGCGCGAATAGATAACGCTTCCCATGGACATTACCGCGATGTCCGTCGTGCCGCCGCCAATATCCACGATCATGGAGCCGCGCGGCTCGTTGATCGGAAGGCCGGCGCCCACGGCAGCCGCGACCGGCTCCTCGATCAGATAGACGCGCCGCGCGCCCGCCGAGAGCCCGGCCTCGTGCACGGCGCGGCGCTCGACCGAGGTGGCGCTCGCCGGCACGCAGATCATGATGCGTGGCCGGGTGAAGAGGTTGCGCTTCCGCACCCGGCGGATGAAATATTTGATCATCTCCTCGGCGGCGGCGAAATCGGCGATCACGCCGTCGCGAAGAGGCTGGATGGTCTCGATCTTGGTGGGCGTCCGCCCGAGCATGGTTTTGGCCTCGTGGCCGGCGGCGATGATCTTGCGCTCTCCGTCGCGCTTGACGATGGCGACCACGGAGGGCTCGTCGAGAACAATCCCCCGGCCTGGCACGAAAACCACGGTGTTGGCCGTGCCAAGGTCGATGGCCATGTCCGGCGAGACAGAGCCCAAGACCCGCGAAAACATGCACCCGCCCCAAAATTGGCCCCCCAGAAGGGAGCCCGAACGCCACTGGAAACCGAAGGCGACCGACTGGGAATGAGGTGAGATTGATTTCGACCCGCCGAGCGCGAATTGCATGTTGCGGCAAATTTGCGTGACGAGCAATGCGTTGGACGCGCATTTTGAAAAAAGACTTCGCTTGACGGTTCGACACCCGCTCGCGCAAGCGCCCCAGCCTCAATTGTGGCGGTGGTGCGAAGCCTCTTTCGGTGTAAGCGACTTAAGCGGCCTCGCTAAGATTCCGACAGAGCGCGGGAGGGGCCGGAGGCTGCCGGACCAGGCCCGGGAGAAGGCGGCGGCCGGGTCCCGCCGGCCGCCGCTCGGGTCCCGTTTCAAAGCCCGGGACGTGCGGGCCAACGAGACTGATTCGCGCGCCTTAAGAGGCGAGCATGGTCTCGGGCTTGCGCCGCCCCTCTCGGGCCATGAGCTTGTTCAGGGCGCTGACATAGGCCCTGGCCGAGGCGACCAGGGTGTCGGTGTCGGAGCCCCTCCCCGTGGCGATCTTGCCGTCGGCCTCGAGCCGCACGGTGACCTCCGCCTGGGCGTCGGTTCCCTCGGTCACGGCGCTCACCTGATAGAGCGCAAGCCGCGCCTCGTGCGGCACGAGGGCCCTGATCGCCTTGAAGGTGGCGTCGACGGGGCCGTCCCCGGTGGATTCGGAGGTCAGCGGCACCCCGTCCCGGTCGAGCGTGATCGTCGCCTTCTGCGGGCCGCCGGTCCCAGCGATCACCGTGAGGGCCACGACCTTGATGCGGTCATGGGCGCTCGCGATCTCCTGATCGACCAGAGCCTCGATATCCTCGTCGTAGACATGCTTCTTGCGATCGGCCAGCGCCTTGAAGCGCACGAACGCGTCCTCCAAGGCGTTGTCGCCGAGCTCATAGCCGAGCTCCTTCAGCTTCTCGCGGAAGGCATGGCGGCCCGAATGCTTGCCCATCACCAGGGACGACTCCTTCAAGCCGACGCTCTCCGGCGTCATGATCTCGAAGGTCTCGGCGTGCTTCAGAACGCCGTCTTGGTGGATGCCGCTTTCATGGGCAAAGGCGTTCCGGCCGACGATCGCCTTGTTGTATTGCACCGGGAAGGCCGTCACGCGGGAGACGAGTTTCGAGGCGCGGGTCAGCATGGTGGTGTTGATGCGGGTCCAATAGGGCATGACGTCGGCGCGGGTGCGGATCGCCATGACGATCTCTTCCAGGGCTGCGTTGCCCGCCCGCTCGCCAAGACCGTTGATCGAGCACTCGACCTGGCGGGCACCCCCGCCCACGCCGGCGAGCGAATTGGCGACCGCCAACCCGAGATCGTTGTGGCAATGGGTGGAGAGCACGATCCGCCCGGCGCCGGGCACGCGCTCGACGATCAGGCGAATGAGTGCGTTGAACTCATGCGGCGTGGCATAGCCCACCGTGTCCGGGATGTTCACCGTGGTGGCGCCCGCCTTGATCGCGGCCTCAACGCAGCGGCAGAGAAAATCGGCCTCGGTGCGGGTCGCGTCCATGGCCGACCACTCGACGTCGTCGGTATAGCTCCGCGCGCGGGTGACCGATGCGGCGACCCGCTGCAGGACCTCGGCCTCGTCGATGCCCATCTGGTATTTGCGATGGAGCGGCGAGGTGCCGATGAAGGTGTGGATGCGGCCGCGGGCGGCGGGCTTGATCGCCTCGGCGCAAATGTCGATGTCCTTCATCTGCGCCCGAGCCAGACCGCAAATCACCGATTTCCGGGCGCGACGGGCGATCTCCTGCACGCTCTCGAAGTCGCCTTGCGAGGCGATGGGAAATCCTGCCTCGACGATGTCGACGCCCATCTCGTCGAGGAGCTCGGCAACCTCGAGCTTCTCCTCGAAGGTCATGGTTGCGCCGGGGCATTGCTCGCCGTCGCGGAGTGTGGTGTCGAAGATGGCGACGCGGTCCTTCTCGGCGCGCGCCTCACCTTGCGGGGCGTGGTTTCGATCGGAAGAAGCCATAATTCTCGTCCTTACCTCCAGGGCGCCAATCTATCATGATCGGCGAGCCGCTAATGTTCCGTTGTATTGGGCTTTCGGTCCCCTGAACGCCCGTCCGCAGACGCGAACTGCCGGAGCTCAGGGGCGTCTAAGGAGGAGGGTTTTGCAGGCGGAAGTGCGCACGGGAGTGGCCGGCGTCCAAGCGCCGGTTCCGATCTCCATGTGTCTCTTCATGCGCGTCATCGTTCACCTGTCTGGCGGCGGATCCGAGACCCGCGACCGAAAATCGAAAATAATGCCAAGCGCGGACCGGGGCAAGGCATAGTGTCATTGCCTCTCCACGCGTGGCGCCGCAACTGCGTGGATACTCGGCCATTCTGGGGTCGAACAAAGACTCATCACCCTCTGAACTCACGCATGCTTCTCCTTTCCGCGGCGCCGATCGCGTCCGGAGCATGAGGAGAGTGACGCCCCGAAAGACGCGATCCGTAACGCGTCCTGCGAGGACGCGCAGCGCCTCTCGGCGCGCCAATCGCGGTGATTTGGAGACGGGTAGCCGGGCCGCGCTTTCGCCGTAAGTGCCCCGCCTGCCGGCTTCAAAGCTCCTTGTGGCGCCTCGGGCTCTGGCGAGGTGCCGGCGCTGTTTGACATAAACATACTGTCGTCAACATGCTCTTGGCAGGGCCTCGTAGTGAACCCGGACGGAGCCTCGGCGCCGCCCGAGCCTCATGAAGCGCCCCTCAACGGAGGATTGGGCGGTGATAACGTCGCCACTTGGCGTCATTCCGCTGCGCTGGCGCTGTGTCCCCTAATCCGGTTCAGTTACGGGCGCTGAAGGAGCCGTGGCGCGCGGTGGCGGTGAGGCTGGCAAATTCCGCCCCGCTCAAATGCACCAGCGTCGCGTGGTCTCCGCCCTCGAAATAGACCTCGGGCTGAGCGTCGAGGCCGTCATCGACCACCGTATCCAACCCATAGCACTCGCCGACGGCTGGGACGGCGCCTCGCACGCAATCTTCAAAGAGCTGCTCGATCTCGCTCTCGGTAGCCAGCACGATATCGTC
This sequence comes from Methyloceanibacter sp., assembly GCA_050728375.1. Taxonomy (GTDB): domain Bacteria; phylum Pseudomonadota; class Alphaproteobacteria; order Rhizobiales; family Methyloligellaceae; genus Methyloceanibacter. The sequence goes on along the minus strand of JBOHJE010000087.1, from coordinate 2,938 downwards.
GCCAAGCTGCTCCTTGAGGTCCGCGAGCCGGATGCGGTGCGATGCCGGCAGGACGGCCAGAGCGTAGCCTGTCTCGTCGCGGAGCAAGACCGCTTTGGCGAGGCGGTCGCCCGGAATGTGGCAGGCTTGGGCTGTCCGCGTCGATGTCAGTGTTGGCTCGTGGGCAAGCACGTCATAGCGGACGTTCCTGGCGGCTAGGTACTTTTCCAATGTGGGGGCAATGGCCATGTTCGACCTCCTCTTCGACCGCGCCTCGCGAGCGGAAGGCCCCCAGCATCGCCTCGCCCACGCGGCTTCACGACATAATCGCATGATACGCCCAATCGGTTCCCGCGCCGATCGCTCCGGCTCTACTTGGCTGCCAGAACCTTTACGGAGCGCCGTATTCAGAGTTGGGGCCCCATCGAATTTCTCCTCGGCGCCGGAACAGGCGCGCGCCGCACACCGCTTGTCTCAGCAAGAGCTAGCCGGTCCGGCGTCCCACAGGTGCCAAACCAGGACAAACGACTTCGAGCGGTTCCTTAAACCCAAGGAATGAAACGATGAGCCCAAGACGACAATGATCCTAGGCGCGGCGGCGTTCGCCTCGGGCTTGCGCTTCCTGTCGGGCAACCGATGGCGGCCGAAGGGGACGGTCCCTCGGCAGGAGCCGCGGCCGGAGGACCGATGTCGGCGGCGGTCCTGGAGCCGCCGGTCACGCGGGCGGCGGCGGCCAGAAGGGCGCCCCGGACTCCCCGACACCCGGCGGCCCTGCTGCCGGGGGAGCCCTGCAAAGCCGGCGTGAGCGCCGAAGCCCCGGACGGGATGCCTCCGGCCGCCGAAGCCGAGGACGGCGCGCCCGGCAAGGCGAAGTCGGCCGAGGGCTACAAGGCCGGCAAGAGCGCGAAGCTCGAGCAGGAGCAGGTTGGAAAAGTGCGCAGCTATTTCGGCGAGCATAAGCCGCGCGTGAAGTCGGTCGACGAGGACGATATCGACGTCTCGATCGGCATCGGCATTCCGGCCGCGATCGTGCTTTACGATCTTCCTCCCGACATCATCGTCGTCGGCGGCCCCTGCCCGGTCGACTATTTCGTGTGGGGCAACGACGTGGTGCTGGTCGATTCCTGCACGCGGCAAGTCGTGGACATCATCCCGGACGTCGCATAGCGCCCCTCACGACGCGATCGGCGGAGACGGCCGCAAGACGCGGCCGTCTTCGTTCATGCCGGAGGTCACGACGGCTCCCCGACCTCCGCGTCGGTGCGGCGACGGTTCTTATCGCCGCGGTGTCGCCTGGGAGGACGAGCGCTGCGCTTGGGCGGGGTTGGGTGCTTTGCCGGCTGCGAGACGTCATGGTCTGCGTCGGGCTGGTTGACGAAGATCAGAACGGCGAGCACGGCCATGTAGAAGCGGAACGCGGCCTCCTGGCCGTTCCAGGTTTGCGACTGCCACATGGCGAACCACTCGCCGGCGACGACCATAAAGCCGAAGAACCAGACGAGAAAGGCGAGCAGACCGGCGGCGATGGCGAGCCCCTTGGCCTGATTGAAGATTGGCGCCGGCGCGTTGCGCACCTGAAACAGGCGGATGGCCCCGGCCAGGAACAGGACGCCCGTGATGCCTTCGGCGGCGATGATGAGCGCGTAGGCGATCTGCCACAGCACCGGGTTGGTGACGGACCGGTACATCAGCGCATTGCCGGGAAAGGTCGTGTCCATGCTCATCACGTGCTGCACGAACAGATAGTTCGTGCCGTAATCCGTGATGTTGTCGAAGGTGACGAGCAGACAGAAGGCGGCAAGCACGAGGTTCATCGCGATCTTGGCGTAGCGGGCAATCAGCATGGCCGTCCTCCCTCCCTGCATTGTCATTGCCCGGCTTGACCGGGGCGATCCAATAATCCGCGCGCCCCACAAAAATCTAAGGGCAATCGTTACTGGATTCCTGCTTTCGCGGGAATGACAACACCCCAAGAAGCCCGGCACCAGGACCGAAGTGGGGGTCTGTGCGGCTTACTCAGCGGCCGAGCTTCGCCAACGCATCGCGGCACTAGGAGGTCAACGACGCCACAGTGTCCGCAGACAGCCGACGGCCCGCCCGCCGCCGACGTCCACGCCCGGGCAATGGGTGCGGAAGTCGCTCCGACAGTTGCGGATCAGGATCAATTTCTTGCGCGGTGGAATGAACCGCTCCGACGAAGGCGGCGCCGCGGCCGTCGTCGCGGCAGACTCGCCGCCGTGGTCGCCTGGGTTCCGCTCGGCTGCCTGACAGAAGCGCCGTCCGAGGCCCCGGCCGCCGCTTGGATGACGGCGCACTCGGCGCGGTCCGGGCTGCAGAAGCGGCCTTCGCCGGCGCGTCTTGCGTCTGGCCCGCAGCCTCCGGGGACGCTGGAGGCGCAACCGCCTCCGCCGTTGCGGACGGCAAGGATGACGGCACGGGCTCCGTCGTCGCCGCTCCGGACTTTGGCTCAGCCGCAGATTTCGCCTTGGGCGCAGGCGCCTCTGGAGACGCGGCGGCCGCGGCCGTCGCAGCCCTAACCGCCTGCTGACAGGAAGCCAACAGGCTCGCGACATTCTTCTTGAGACATTGCAACTCCTCGGCGCCGCCGCGCGGCACACCCCAGCAATGCGACATGGAATCGGACGGCAGGTGGCTTTGATGGCGGCCACCTGTTCCTGGCTCGGCTCCGCCGACGTTGCCCCGGCCGCACCGGCCGGAGCCTATGCCAGCGTCAGGGTGCAGACTGCGGCCGCTCGTGCGGAAACCAAGACCCTCATGTGAGTTCCCCCCGAAGCCACCCCTAGTTCTTGCTCTTGTCGACCATCTTGCGCTCGGCGATCCACGGCATCATGTCGCGCAGCCGCTTGCCGACGACCTCCATGTCGTGGTTGTCGCATCGGGCGCGCATCGCCTTGAACGAGGTCTGGTTGACGCGGTTCTCCAGCATCCAGTCCTTGAC
>JBOHJE010000086.1:0-18359 GCA_050728375.1 Methyloceanibacter sp. | reverse complement strand
GAGTTCGGCTGCGCGGTTGTGGGCCCCGCGAGCCGAATCGGCCAGGCGCTGGAGTTCCTCGACAAGCAGGAAGTCGATGCGGCGGTTCTCGATCTGAACGTGGCGGGCGAGTTGGTCTATCCGGTCGCCGACGCTCTGACCGACCGCGGCCTACCCTACATTTTTGCCACGGGCTATGGGGCCGAAGGCTTGAGCGAGGCGTATCGCTCCAGGGCCGTGCTGCGGAAGCCATTTCTGCAAAGACACCTCCGCCGGGCGATGCTGGAAAGCCTGCCTTAAGCCCAGTGGTTCGGGGCGAGGACCGCCTCTCCCTCCATCTCAAGCGCCCAGGCTCAGCGTGAGCGAAGGCCGTGGCAGCCGATGAACCCCGAGATCTCCAAACGCGGGTGCCTTGGCATCGATGGTGCCAAGCGGCGGGGCGAGGCTCGCGCTGGCCAAAACGAAGACGATGACCGCGGCGGTGGCCGCTCCGATGAGAAAGCCGCCGGCTGGGGCAAGCTTTCCGATAACCCTGAGGAAGCCGGCACGGCTGGCGAGCAGCCCGCGGAATTGGCTCTGAAACATGATTTTGGACGCCCTGCTACCCTGTTTTTTTGGCCGACTGGCGCGGCCATGGGACACGATTAGCAGAGAGTCCTTTTCTTTCAGTAAAGTAGGCTTTTGGTTCGCATTCTGAGCCTTTTCGGACCATTCGGGCGTTTTATGGGTGTTCGCGATGTATTGCCCGGCCGCCGCAGTCACGACCTTTGCCAATGCTGCCAAACCGGCCTGGAGAAGTTCCTTGTGCGACAATAGCGCTGCTTGGGCTCCTTGTGACGGTGCTGTGATATTGCTACTTACGGGACGAGGCTTCCGGGCTGACCTGGAGTTTCGACAAGCAAGCCAAGAACTTGCTGTTCAAAGGGTCGCGACGGCCCAACAAAGCGGATTGAGATGAGGAATCACCGAGAGGTGATGGTCTAGGGAAAAGTATAAATGGACTATGAGGATCGCTTCCGGCAGCATCTCGAGGCGCTGCACAGTGAAGGCCGCTATCGCATCTTTGCCGACCTGAAGCGCCGCTGCGGGGCTTATCCGGCAGCCGACCATTTCAGCGATCGGGGCACCCGGGACGTGACCGTGTGGTGCTCGAACGACTATCTCGGCATGAGCCAGCATCCCGTGGTCCGCACCGCCATGCACGAGGCGATCGACACGGTGGGCGCCGGCTCGGGCGGCACCCGCAACATCTCGGGGACCACGCACTATCACGTCGAGCTCGAAGCCGAGCTTGCCGACCTGCACGGCAAGGAGGCGGCGCTTCTGTTCACCTCGGCCTATATCGCCAACGACTCCACGCTTTCGACCCTGGTGAGGCTCATCCCGGGCACTGTCATTCTGTCGGACGAGAAGAATCACGCGTCGATGATCCAGGGAATCCGCCATGGAGGCGGACCGAAGCACATCTTCCGCCATAACGACGTCGAGCATCTCGAGGAATTGCTCAAGCTCATCCCGCGCGAGACGCCCAAGATCATCGTGTTCGAGAGCGTCTACTCGATGGACGGCCATATCGCGCCGATCGCCGAGATCTGCGATCTCGCCGAGAAATACGGTGCGCTGACCTATCTCGACGAGGTCCATGCGGTCGGGCTTTACGGTCCGCGCGGCGGCGGCATCGCTGAGGGCGACGGCGTCATGCACCGCGTCGACATCATCAACGGCACCCTCGCCAAGGGTTTCGGCGTCATGGGCGGCTATATCGCGGCGAGCAAGGCTTGCTGCGACGCCATACGCTCCTATGCGCCGGGCTTCATCTTCACGACCTCGCTCGCGCCCGCCATCGCCGCCGGTGCGCTGGCCTCCATCCGGCACCTGAAGCGCAGCGAGATCGAGCGCGCGCGCCTCAAGGAGCGGGTGAGGACCCTGAAGGGTTTGATGGCCGGAGCCGGCCTACCGGTCATGGATAATCCGAGCCATATCGTGCCGGTCATGGTCGGCGATCCCGTCCACTGCAAAGCGGTCACGGACACGCTCCTGACCTGTTACGGGATCTACGTACAGCCGATCAATTACCCCACCGTGCCGCGCGGCACCGAACGGATGCGCTTCACGCCCTCGCCGGTGCACACCGATGCGCAGATGGCCTATCTGATTGCCGCGCTGGAGGAGCTGTGGGCGGCCTGCCCGGTCGCCAACGGCCAGTATGTCAGGCTCGCCGCGGAATAGGCCTTATTGGCGCCGAGAACCTCCGACTAAGTTTCGCAGACCCGTGCGTGACTAGGGGAAGGCGAATGACTCTCCGGGGGCTGATATTTGCCGTTCTGGCCTTGATGTTATTTGGCGCCGGCGGGCCGGCACGTGCGCAGGACGCCACGTTGTGCCTCGCTACCGCCGATCGTGTGGCTGCCGGCGAGAAGATCGATGAGGCTGAGAAGAAGGCAGCGCACGAAGCCTGCCTCCGGGCCCTCTCCGACCCGCGAGTGTCGTGCAGAAATATCAATTCCAGGAGGCGGACTTCGACATCATGGGCACGAGACCCAAAAACTAAGGCCGCGCGCCTCCCGGCTCCCGCCTTTAGCGCGCTCGCCCCTACCGCCTCAGAAACATCGCCGCGAGGGCGGCGATGGTGAGCGCCCCCAGCAGACACAACAGCACGATCACGCCGATCGCGCCGAGTACGGCCTGGAACGTGTCCCAAAATCCGTACGTGGCCACCATGACCGCGAGCAGCAACACAATGATGATCGGCATTTTCCTCCTCCGATTTCGCGTAAGAGCGGGATCAGGCGGAGCTGGGCGGCGGCGAAGCGGTCTTGCTGTCCGCGCGGCGTCCGAAGAGCATCCACCGGAACTCGGCGGCCCCGATGGCACGCTGGATCTCCTTGAACGCGGAGAACGGCAGCAGGGCGACGCAGAAGATCAACCAGAGCGACAGCGCGCCCAAGACCGTACCACCTCCAACTTGCGGGACGCTGTCGAAGAAGCCTTTCCCACGAAACCACCCGAGCAACATCTCCTCCAGGACATAGGCCACGAATAGCAGCGTCGTGAAGGCAACCGCCTTGTAGGCGATCGGATACATCAGGGGCCTCGCCTGCAGCCTCTCGGCAAACGGAAAATGATCGGCGATCAGCATGATCTTCGCGAGAACGAGGGCATTGATCGCGCCGAGCTCGTAGAATTTGAAGCTGATCGCATGCTGCGAGAGCACGATCCACTCGTGAATCAGAAGCACGAGAAAGACCACCCACAGATAGAGGAAGATCGCCGCGAACTGCTTGATCTCTTGCACCACTCGCTGTTTCAGCGTGGGTTTGTCCTTTGCGGTTTCGCCGCACCCGGCCAGCGCCGCCTCACTTGGGTGCAGGATCTCCCCGCCGGCTTGGGCCTTTTGCGCGAGCTGATAGACGGCTTGCGCCGGCTCCCAGGATTTGAAGCCGAGTTTCCAGAGGAGATCGTCCGAACGCAAGTTGCCGCCCTTAGCGAACAGCGCCATCTCGCGGTCCCTCAGCGGTCCGTATTGCTTGTCGCCCCTTGCCAGGTACCATCTTGGCTCGCATCCCTGAGCGGCATGGACCAGACTCTCCTGCATCAGACCCCCCCAACCACACCCCCCGTAGCAGGCTATCACCTCCTCGGGAACGCCGTCGAGACGAGACGGGAGACGAGCGCGTTTGGCTGGAAGAGCGGCCTAAGAAACCCGCGCCGCCGTGGGCTGGACCACGATGGAGCCCTTGTCGCCGTCGATGATCTCCTCGTCGGCGAGTCTGAAGTTCTCCATGCTCACGGTGTGGAAGCGGTCGAAATATTTCTTCAGCGGCTTCTCGATGGCGCGATCGTAGTCGGGCCGCGCCACGTGCGTTGCGCCCTGTACGACCTTCACCACCTTGCCGTTCCTCACGACGAGCTCGCCGTTCTTGAACACCAGCTCGGGCGTGGCAAACATCGCCTCGCGGTCGGGATCGTCCTTGTAGACGGTGATGTCGCCCGCGGCGCCCACGCCCAAATGTCCGCGATCCTTCAGGCCGATACTGCGCGCCGGTCCTGCGCGCGTGAGGATGGCGATGTCGTCCAACGTGTATTCGCGCGTGAGCGTCCGCAGGATGCTCTGGCCTTGTGCGTCCGCATTGATCTTCTGGAACATGTCGTCGCGGAAGCTCTTGTCCATGAGCAGCCGGATGAGGTGCGGATAGAAATAGAACGGCGCGCCGTTCGGATGGTCGGTGGTCAGGAAGATTCGCCATGGATCGTCGAACATCAGGAATGTTTCGAGCCCGATCACCCATTGCAGCGCATTAACGAAGCTCTTGTTGCGATAGCGCATGGGCACCACGCCGCAGCCCGCGTCGCACTCGATGTCCATCACCACCGGCTTCTTGGGGTGCGCGCTCCGCGAGATTGCATATTGGCGCATGCTGTCGCCGGAAGCCGTGCAGGTTTGTCCGAACAGAACCTGGCCCACATCGATCGAGATGTTCGGAGTTTTGTTGAGCAGCTCGGTGATCTGGGGCGCACCTGAAGAGAATTTGTGGTCGCCCTCGGTGCCGTAGGAATGGAACTGAATGTGAGTGAGATGGATCGGCAGGCCTTCCGCCGCGCGGATAGTCTCGAGCGTCGTCGCCATGTTGCCGGGCACGCCGAGATTGCAGCCGTGGATATGCAGCGGGTGCGTGACGCCGAGCTCTTGCAGCGCCCGGCCGAGATTGAGAATGATCTGGCGCGGCGTTACGCCGTAATATTCGTGCTGTTCGTCGAGATCGAGCTTGCGCTGATTGAACTTGAAGGCGCTGATGCCGCCCGGATTGACGACCTTGACGGCGATGGCCTGAGAGGCGTGCATGGTCCAGGCGACGTAGTCCTTGATCGCCTCGAAATCCTCCTTCGCAGAGAGCTGGCGCAGGAAGAAATCGTCCGAGCCGAGCATGGCGAAAGCGCCCTTGTCGACCATCGGCGTATCGCCCATCTCCATATGCGCCTGGCGGGCGTTGGCCGGCAGCATGGCCGGTTCGAAGCAGGCGGTGTAGCCCATCTCCGCATATCGGTAGCCGGTGACATGCGTCGACGGCACCGCGTGGCCGCAGCCGCCGCGTGTGAGCTCGGTACGCTCGACCGGGTCGCCCTGATGGTCCTCGGGCAGCAGCATGCGGGCTATGGTCATCTTGCCGCCACCGATATGCGTGTGGGGGTCGATGGCGCCGGCCATCACCACCCTGCTCTTTACGTCGTAGGTCGCATCCGGCCGCGCGTTCGGCTTCGCCGCGATGATCTTGCCGTCCTCGACATAGATGTCGCGGACCTCGCCGCTCACCTTGTTCGCCGGATCGTAAACTTTGCCGTCGGTCAGCTTGATCAGCATGAGGAACGCTCCAGCTACAACGCGGCTTCGATGGCGGCGAGGATGCCAGCTGCGGGCGGCAGCTCGGCGCGCCCGAGATTCTTGAGGGGCAGAGACACGACGCCATCCACGCGGATGAGACGGCCCGCGTGGTCGACGCCGGGCGTGCCGATGGGAATGAACATCGAAGCGGATGCCGGAAATCTCAGGCCTGGGGTCCCAAGCACGATCGTCGGAACGTCCGTTTGCGGCGGAACCAGGTCGACCGAGTAGGAGGCGATCCACACCAGCAGATCGCCCTCGCCTTCGGCCAGCATGCGAGGAATCGCATAGCGCTCCAGGTCGAACTCCGGCGCGCCGCTCGCATAGTTCACTCGCATGGGATAGCCGCTCTGCCAGGCTGCAACCGAGGCCGCGGTGGTCAAGCCCTCGGCACCGCCGAGCGCGAGCCCGGCGAAGCGCTGCGTCGGGGCGAGGTCCTTCACCAGGCCGGTGAGTTGATCGACCACCAGCTCCGCATGAGGAAAATCGAGGCTTGGGGTCGCCCAGACGACAACGCCGTATTTGGCGGTTTTGCAGCGGTTAGCCAGCTCCTCGATGTCCTCGAGCGTCACCGGCCCGATCTTGAACTTGTTCAGCTTGAAGCCGCGCAGCCGCGCGCGCAGCGCTCCGACGATTTCACCGACCTCCTCGGGCCTGCAGGGAAGTTCGACTACATCGCCGACCTGGTCGTTCTTGTGGCCCGATTTGTCGAGAACCTTGCCGATAAAGACAACGGTCCGCTTCTTTGCCGTCACGCCGAACATGGACTCGGAGGGCGCGACGATGCGCTCGAAGAAGCGCTGGTGGATGCTGTGCACGTCCGTCCCGGCAATGATGATGAGGTCCGCGCGGTTCCGCGTCTCCGTCAGCGTAGAAGTCGTCCAGCCGACGGACTGGAGAACCTTGAGGTTCCGATATTGCGCCTCGCTGAGCGCGTGATCGACCACCCCGCCGGAACGCTCGGCGAGCGCCATCACGGCGCGCATGCCCTCGACATCGGTGGCAAGGCCGCCGAACAGCGGGAGCTTCGCCCTGCCGATGAGCTTCGCGGCTTCCTTGATGGCTTTGGAGAGCTCGACATCATTGCCGCCAACTTGCGGGCTTGCGGGCGGCAGCTTGCGTTCGAAGCCCGCGACCGCGCGGCCGCAGCCCGCTTTGCGGACCTTGAGTCCCCTCGCATCGCGCTCGACCGTCAGGTCGTCGCAGATCATGCCGCAAAAGGGGCAGGCGACGTTCTCGAACGATTGCGACGAGGTGGACATTGCGGCGATTCCGAAAAACCGAGGAACCAAAGCATGGCAGGCACGTCAAGACAACTCGCGACGGTGCCGCAGCAACGGAAGCTCAAGCGCCGGCTTGCGGACATATCAGCGCGGCGCGGCCTCGAGCCCGTCCTTGCACCATTTGTCGTGGGTCTCGCAGAACTGCTTGGCTTTGTCTGCCCCCGCCCGCGACGTGTAGCGCGCGATCCGGTAACCGCGCTCCTTATCGGTCACCGTCAGGATTTCGAGGAGCTCTCTGATGCGCACCGCCTTGGCGCCGTGCACGGCCTCGAGCTCCCACCCGCAGACGTCACCCTGACATGGCTTGAACGCGTCCGGATTTTCCGCTACCTCGAACACGGAGACGCGCTTCCCGTCATGGTCCACCCAATAGAAATCATAGTCCGGATCTTGCGACTCCCACTTCCCGGTGACGGGATTCAGAACGTCGAGAAACGAATGTGACTTAGGCGAGTCGGCGTCGAACAACGCGACCGTGCGCGTGGTGTAGCCGAGCTTGCGCAGCGCCGTACCCATTACATTCGACCGTGTGCTGCATTCCATATGCACCGGCTCGGCGCGCTTGCCCTCGGCGCGCGCGATGAGCGCCTTGGCGAAGCCCCGCTCGCCTCTCAGTTTGCGGAACTCGGCATCGATCTCGTGGATACTGTTCGTGGTGACGAAGGCGCGTACCTTGTCGAACACAGCCTGCGGCGTCGCGCCTACGGGGATCGCCGAGAGCTTGACGATGGTCTTGATGTCGGCGTCCCGCTCGGCGTCGGCCTGCTTATCACGATAGTAAGCGACGCCGATGATCGCCAACACGGCCACGGCGATTACGAGCACGGCAATGAGCACCAGAAAAAGGGGGCGACGCGACGGAAGCATCGAGGGCCGAGGCTATGGAACCACGCTTATGCGCGCAAATGAAAAGAGCGTCGGGTTCGCGCGCAAAACTCCGCTCGGCAGTGCGCGGATTCCCAGGATTGGCGAGGTTAGGCCCATCCAGCGGGGACTCCTGCGGCCCGGGCGAGTTTTTCGCCTGAGCCCCGTTGGGGCCCACCAGACGTTGCCTACACCCCTTGTTTCAAACCAATGGGCGGCAGTTCGATGGTCGCTAACCTCGGGGCGCTGCTTGGCGTGCTTGCCTCGTTCTTCGTCGGCCAGATTGCCGAAGGCTTCGTGAACCCACCTGACGTGACGATCGAGAGTTCCCATCCCATAAGCTCTCCGGACGAAGCCAAGTTGCGGGAAGGATTGGAGCCCGTCCGCCTGCCGCCGGAGAAACCTACTTGGCCTGAGATCGATCCGGAAACCGGAGAAGCATCTTGGTATTCGCTGCCGACACCGACAGCGAGCGGCGAGCTGATGGACCCTGAGGCCCTGACCGCTGCGCACCCGTCGATTCCCTTGGGCACCAAGGTCGTCGTCGAGAATCTCGACAATGGTGAGCATGTCATCGTGCGCATCAACGACCGCGGCCCATTCGCCGGCGACCGGATCATCGACCTTCGAAGGCTGCCGCCGAAAAGATCGACATGCTCACCGACGGCACGGCGAAAGTCCGCATCCAGGGCCCTTCGGCGACTGATACGCTGGGCATGACCGTCAACACGCAATGAACTTCCGACCCCGGCCGCAAAGTACGTCTGCCCCTCACCTTTGACGCTTGCTCGTCCCCAAACAGACAGCGATGCGGTTCACGAGTTCGCGCAGGTCATATGGCTTCGACACCCGAGGCAGGCTCCGCAACCGCTCGGGAAAGTGTGCCGGTCCGTAGCCGCTGAGGAAGATGAGCGGGATGCCGCGGGTGTCGAGTTCTTCCGCCAGTGGGTAGACCATCTCGCCGTTAAGATTGATATCGAGGATGGCAAGATCGTAGGTCTCGACGCACATCGCCTCCATCGCGCTCGTCAGGCTGTTGAAGGGCCCGACAATCGCGTAGCCCACCGCGCGCAGATCGTGCTCCAGTACCATCGCGACGAGAAACTCGTCCTCGACGACGAGGATGCGGCCCCGCGCATGCGGCTCAGCCGGCATGCCCGACATGCTCTTGAAGAGGCAGGTCGATGGCGCATCGCAGCCCTGCGCCTGCGAAATCGAGCTTCACATCGCCCTTGAGGTCGGCAGCCAGCGCGCGCTCGAGCAGCAGACGGCCGAAGCCGCTTTTGTTCGGCGCCGCCACGGGCGGACCATCCGACTCAACCCAATTTATGTGGAGCGTCTTGCCTTGGGGGTCGACGTTCCAGATCACGCTTACGCGTCCCCTCTCGGAGGAGAGCGCCCCGTACTTGGCGGCATTGGTGGCGAGCTCATGGACGGCCATGCCAAGCGTCAGGGCGCGCATTTCGGATTGAGGCTGACGGGGGGGCCGACCAGATCGAGATTGCTTCCGTCCTGACCGCGGTACGGCGCAAGCTCGTCGCGCAGGATCGCCTCGAGCGAGACACCGACCCAGTTCCCCTCGGCGAGCCGCCCATGCGATTGGGCGAGCGCCCTAATCCGCTGGCCGAAGGAGGAGCGCGCCTCCTCGATGGATTCAGGATTGAGGAAGGATTGATGCTCGACCGAGATAACGGTCGCGAGCATGTTCCGCACGCGGTGACTGAGCTCGGCCACCAGCAGATCGCGCTGCAACTCGGCTTCCTTGCGCTCGGTGATATCCATGCAGACGCCGGCGAGCTTGCGGGCTTTGCCCTCGGCTCCGGCACTTGCGCGACCGAAGGCTTCCAGCCAGCGCACGGCGCCGTCGGGTCGCTTGATGCGATAGACGATGTGACAGTCGCCGAGCGCATCGACCGCTTGCCGGACCTCAGCAAGGACCACGTCGAGATCGCCAGGATGAATATCGCGCTTGAAGGTTTCGAAGTCTCCGGGAAATCCGCCGGGCTGTAGCCCGTGAATTTGCTGGAGGCCCGGCGACCAGACCACTCGCCCGGACTCGATGTCCCACTCCCAGGCGCCCATACGGCCTGCCGAAAGGGCGAGATCTAAGCGCCGGTCCGCCTCTCGCGTAAGGCTTCATCCGCGGCCCGGCTTGCTTCCTCGGCCCGCATGCGTTCGATGCTGAAGCCGAGCTGGCGGGCTATGGTAACGGCAAGCTCCACCTCCTCGGCGTTGAAGGCGTGGGGGTCCCTGTAATACGCCATGACCTTGCCGATGAGCTTCCCCTTCGCGAGGAGAGGAATGAAGGCGAGCGCATGGATGCCTTCATCCCTTAGGGTTGCTCTGAGGGCGGCGGGCAAGTTGGAGGCTCCCGCATCCTGGATGCAAATGGGCTTGGGTTCTTTGTATCGGGCGACCATGGCGAATGCCCGGCAACAGAGCTGCGATAGTCTTCCGATAGGCCGCGCCAGGCGGCAAACCTCATCACCTCCGACTCGTCAAAGAGAAGAATCGATGCAAGCTCGCAATTCAAAGCCTGAGCGATCGCGTCCAGGGCCGCATTGTAAACCTCGCCAAAGGTCTGCGCGCGATGCAGCCTGGCCGTGAATTGGTAGAGAGCCGCCTGCTCGTTCATGCCCCGCTTCAACTGTGCTTCTGCGCGTTTGCTCTCTGTGATGTCGCGCGTAATCTTGGATGCACCGATGATGCGGCCCCTCCTCGTCCTTGACCGGCGAGACCGAAAGCGAGATGGCGAGCAGTTGTCCATCCTTGCGACGGCGAACGGTCTCATAGTGCTCCACCCGCTCGCCGCGCCGGATGCGTTCAAGGATCTTCGGCTCCTCGTCGAGATGGCCTTCGGGGATCAGAATCGTGATCGGCCTGCCGATAACTTCTTCGGCTGAGTAGCCGAAGAGGCGTTGAGCACCATGATTCCAGCTTACGATGATGCCGTTCAGATCCTTGCTGACGATAGCGTCGGCGGACGATGTAACGATTGAGCCGAGCAACAGGCGGTCAATCTCTGCCGCGCGACGCTGCTCAACCTCGGCCTGTGCCGATTGGAGAAGGCGCGCGTTGTCGATGGCGATTGCCGCATGCGTGGCGAGCGCCAGGACCACGTCCTCGGCATCCTTAGTGAAGACTCCCGCCTCATCGTGACCAAAGAAGAGACCGCCATGCACCTCGCCGGAGCGCGACACGACCGGGACCGCGAGATAGCTCACAACCGGCAAATGCCCTTTGGGCATGCCGTGATGCGGCGCGCTAAGGCCGTAGCGGGGGTCCTTGCGGATGTCGTCCTGCGGATAACCGCCCAAGTCCGTCGAAGGCTACGCGTGAAGCGCCTGATAGAGCATAAAGGAGATAGCGTTCTCCCTTCGTATCGGTGACGTTGTAGAAAAACGCTCCGAACTTCGCCCCGGCCAGGTCGGTGGCGCTGTCAGTGACCGCTTGAACGATGCGTTCAAGGTCCAGATCGCTGGCGAGGATCTTTGCCGTGCGGTTGAGCTTGCCGAGACGTTCGGTCTGCGCGCGCCAACCCTCCTCGGCGCATTTGCGCTCGGCGATGTCCTGAAAGCAATTGATTGCTCCCTGCACTTCGCCCAAGGGACCCCTGAGCGGCTGGACCTGCAACACAGAAATATGGGTATCGGGGCAGGTCAGACCAGCGCATAGCGACTGAAATCTGTCCGAAACGCCTTGCGTACTCTAGGCTTTAGCCTATCATTCCGTTTCGTGGAGCAACACTGAAGCGCAGGGCAACTGTTGCCCAGCCGTTGCCCAGAGACGGGAATGGCAGACAAGGTCAAGCTCACCGACCGCAAGCTCAAGTCACTCAAGCCTGCCCCCTCGGGTGGGCGCTACGAGGTGATGGACACCGAGGTCAACGGCTTCGGCGCCCGCGTCACCGACAAGGGCAAGGTCACGTTCATCCTGCTTGCCCGGTACGCAGGGCCGCAATCCAATCCGACACGTCGTGCTCTGGGCGAGTACCCGACTGACAGCCTTGAGGAGGCCCGCGAGAAGGCCCGTCAGTGGCGGAAGTGGATTGAAAAAGGGAATGACCCCAAGGACGAGGAGGAGCGTCAGCGGCTCGCAGAACTCCGCAAGCAGGCAGATACGTTCGAGGTGGCGGCGGAGGCCTATATCAAGCGCGTGCTTCCCAAGCAGCGCCGCGGCAAGATTGTCGCCAGGGAGCTACGGCGGGAGTTCTGCGAGCGGTGGAAGGGACGGCCTATCACTTCGATTGACCGGCGTGATGTGATCGAGGTCATCAACGATTCGGTTGACCGTGGCGCTCCGTATCAGGCGCGCAATCTCCTCGGTCACGTTCGGGCTTTCTTTAATTGGGCTATCGAGGCTGGAGATTACGGACTGGAGTCGTCGCCCTGTGACCGCATCCGCCCAAAGCATCTGATCGGCGAGCGGACGCCGCGTGACCGTGTCCTCACTGATGCCGAGCTTAGAGCGTTGTGGAACGCTGCCAACGAGATTGGGTATCCGTTCGGCCCTCTTGTGCAGCTCCTGATGCTGACCGGCGTGCGCAAGACCGAAGCGTCGGGCTCACAGTGGCCCGAGTTCGATCGCAAGCGTTGGACCGTGCCGTCAGAGCGCTTCAAGTCGAAGTCCACGCATCTTGTCCCTCTCTCGGATAGTGCGGTTGCGCTGCTCAAGAGCCTGCCAGTCCACAACAAGGGCAAGTACGTATTCACGACGAGCTTCGGTCTTAAGCCCGTGACCGGGTTTACCAGGGCAAAGGAACGCATCGACAAGATCATGACCGAAGAGTTGGGAGAGGCCTTTGCACCTTTCCGGCTTCACGACATCCGCCGCACGGTGCGCACGCGCCTGGCTGGTCTCCGTATTGCCGATGAGGTTGCTGAAATGATCATCGGGCACGGACGTAAGGGCATCCAGCGGGTGTATGACCTGCATCAATACGAAACCGAGATGCGCGAGGCTCTGGAGCTATGGGCTGCTCGCCTGCGCTCTATCGTGACGCCTCCGCCTGACAACCTTGTGCGGTTACTGAAGGAGAGGGCGTGAAAAACAAGCTGCGGGAACTCATTATCGAGCTCCAATCCACGGCGCTGGACAATGAGGAGCTCATTGAGTTTGCAACCACCGTTGCCAAACTCCGAGGCTGCGATGCCTCTACGGCGCTGCGCGAATTGGTCAACGCGGACCCCGACGCGATCATGACGCGGTACCTGAATCAGCGGAATGAGGAGCAAAGCCTAGAGGCGATCGATGCGGCGCGAGGGGGAGACTATGAGCTGATTGATCGGCGAACCAAGCTCAAAATGATTACCCCCCAAGAGGAGGAGTTTCTTAACCAGCTAATCGAGGGCAAGAAACCGCCCGGGCGACCGCCCACGATGCGAACCCGACATCCGACAATAGCCGTGACCGTTGAGGCGTTCCGGGGCTCAGGTGCAACGTTACAGCGGGCGACGGTCCTTGCAGCCAAGGCATGGTGCTTGTCAGAGGAGACAATTACCGAACTCTACAAGCGACACAAGCTGCCAGACGAGCAGATGAAATTCATTCGAGAATACTTTTCGGACTCCACCGAAGTGGACGTTACGGAATTTATCCAGGCTTACCGCAAAGCGGAGCGCGCATAAAATCAATCACATAAGCAGGGGGTAAAAATGCGCGGATTTATCCACCCGCGCGCTAAAACATGCGGCCCCCTACGTTCGTCCTTGCGCCGCAAATCAGGCGGCATGAAACGCAAGAAGGACGACGCACATGACCACACTCAATTCTACCGGGCCAGTGAGACTGCTTGGCTGGGATGACCTCCGAGACAAGGGCATCAAAGACTCAAAGCCCACGATCTACAGAAAGATGAAGGCTGGGTTCCCCAAACCCATCTACTACGGCAAGTCGCCGACATGGCTTGAGCACGAGATCGACGCATACATCCTGAGCCTGATCGCCAAGCGTGATGCCTCGGCAACGGAGGCGGCGTGACGCATCATGACAGCACATATGGAAACCGCCCCGGTGGGCGATCCGGAGCGGCTTCAGGAGCGTGTTCCGTGTAACAAGCTGAACACCTCTGAAGGTACGTCAAGCACTCCAGATTTTCAAGTTAGCATTGAGGATCTGAACGACTGCATCGAGGCGGCTTGGGCATACGAGCGCGAGCTCGCACGCAAGCAGCTCCGGCTGAGGAAGTTCACCCTCGACCTGGTCGTCTACCGCGATGCCCTCCGAGACTTCGGCAAGGCCGTGTGGCGGGGCGCGGTATGAGCAATCCCCGCGCGACCGACCTCTATGATGTGAACGCTCGGCTTGACGCGGAGGTGATCGCGCTCGATGCAAAGATACCCAGCTTCACACTCTTTAGGGACATCGGGCTCGAGCCGCGCAAGACGTGGCTTGTGCATGAATTCTTGGGGGAAGGCGAACTGTCATGCGTCTTCGGTCCCCCAGGATCGGGCAAGTCCGTTCTTGCGGGCGACCTAGCTGCGACCCTCGCGGCCGGCAGAGATTGGTTTGGCCGGAGGGTCCAATTCGGCAGCGTCCTCTACGTCGCGCTCGAGCGTGCTGCATTGGTCAAACGTCGTCTTGCTGCCTTCCGCAACTATCACGGCGTAGAAGATATCCCGTTGGCCGTGCTGAGCGGACAATACGACCTTAGATCCTCGCGCGAAGGCGCCGAAAGGATAATCGACCATGCGAAACGGTTGGCCGACATCACTGAGGTGCCGTTGTCATTGGTCTTTATCGACACGGTATCGCGCGCCCTTGCCGGCGGAGACGAAAACTCTCCGAAAGACATGGGGGCCCTCGTCGGCAACCTCGCTCTAATCCAAGAGAGAGCCAGTGCCCACGTCAGCGCGCTACACCACATTCCTGCCGATGGCTCACAGCGCCTCAGAGGCCACGGGGCACTACTGGGGGCCTGCGACACGACCATTAAGGTGGAAAGCCTCAACGACTATCGATCAGCAACAGTAGACAAGGTGAACGATGGCCCTGAAGGCGAGCGGGTGACGTTCAAGCTTGAGAGCGTTGAACTGCATTACGACCCAGACACGGAGAATAGAACCACGGCTCCTGTCGTGATTCCCGTAGAGGCTTCGGCTCTCTCGGCGCCTAAGGGGCCAAACCTAACCGCCAATCAGCGATCCATGTTGAACATCTTAGAGGAGGCTGGCCGCGGCGGACTCAGTCAAGAGGAGTGGTTCGAACTGGCAAGGGCAAGGGGGATCGGCAAGAACCGTATCGCCACGCTCTACGATCTCAGGAAGGCACTCAAAGACAAGGGGCTCGTCTATGAGTTCAATGGGCAATGGTACCTTTCCAATTAGGGTTTCCAGTTACGGCCTCCGGTTTACGGTTACGGGTGTCTTAAATAGACACCCCGTAACGTAACGTAAAACCGTAATGGCGATTACGTACGGCTTACCGTAATGGCAACCGTAAAAACCGTAATAGCCGCTGAAAGCAGTGAGGATGCAATGGTTGCCGACGATTCTGACAACCAGCCAGATGCGCACGTTCCGTCCTGGCGGCTAAGGCAGGAGGCGGAAGCCAAGCGGCAAGCGCTCGCACGCGCTGAGGCGGCAGAGAATCGCGTTCGGGAGCTGGAAGCAGAGCTCGATAGGCTGCGTTACGTAACGCAACTCGCACCCACCATCGAAGACGAGTCCGAGCCCGCTAAATCTGCTGTTCGTTGCCCTTCTGTTGCCCAACGATAGGTAATGGGCAGCAATGAGCCGCTAAGTCACTGATATTAAATCTTATCAACAATCGCTCAACTGGTTGCGAACCATTGACGTGCCACGGCGGAGAGCGTATGTTCCCTGTATGTTCTAATGGGGACCATGACGATGAGCGACGTGGAAGAGAGGGAACGGAAGCACCGGATCATCACGAGCCGAGTGCCCCCCGCCCTGGCCGATGAAGTCGAGCGGGCAGCAAAGAAGGAACTGCTGACCGTATCCTCCTACGTCCGCCGCCGCCTCCTGAACGCGGTCACTGGGGGGCCTGGACGTGCAGCAGCCTGACACGACCACCTTCGACGAAGCGCTCCTAGGCCTGCTTACGGCCTTTGCCGAGGGTGAGGACGTGCCGCTCTCCGTGGTGCTGCGCATCTACGGCAGCAACGGCGAGTTCAAGCGTCGCATCGACATCGCGGCCCTCTCGCTTCTCTCCCCCACCTCAGAGGCAATTCACTAACGGCTAACGGCAAGCCCCCCCGGCTAGCTGAATGGGAAAGCTCATGACTGACACCGAACAGCAATACCAAGACACCTCCCCCCCGGATGACACTCCTGCGCCGGAACCCGAGGTTATTGCCGAACTCGCCAAACCCGATGACATCACCGAGTACGCTGAGGATCGTCGCGAGCAGGACCTGGCCGATGAAGCCGGGGAGCCGGTCAAGAGGGCCTCACGTTACGAACGCCTCAAGCGCGCGAGGGACGCCTATAAAGCAGAAGCCGAGGAGTTGCGTCGGCGTTTGGGGGAAGAGCCTGAGCCCCCGCAGCAGACCCCCTCTGAAAACCCTTACGAGGAAGAGATCGAGCATGGCCGGCGTGAGGCTGAGTCCGCTCACATGTTGGCCGAACGTGATCAGACGGTGGCTGAGTTAGCGACCTTCCGCACCCGCGCTGAGTCCGTGGCGCCGCAGTACCCAGATTTCATAGAGACCGTCCAAACAGCTAAGGAGCTGGGCCTCAACGTCCCCCCCGCAATCGAAAGAATGATCATCCGCAGCCCGTATGGCCCCCAGATGGCTTACGCGCTCGCCAAGGACGCGCTGCACCCTGAGGGGCAGGGAATTATCGCTCAGCTCGAAAGACTTGCCGATGATCCGGTGGCGCAAGCGAGAGAGTTCGGTCGGATGGAGCAGACCTTCGAGGCTCACCTTGGTGGCAGACAACCCCGACAACAGCGTCGCACCACGAGCGCTCCCCCGCCCATGCGTCCGATAACGGGTGGCTCGTCCGCCCCCAAGGATCTCGTGGCGCTGGCGTCTAAGGATGACGTCTCTGATTACGCACGGGCGAGGAAGGGCAATGACTGATGGCGCGCAACATCAGCGGCTTGCGTCCGCTCCCCAAGGGAGTGTCGGGCAATCCCCTCGGCCGGTCGAAGATGTGGCGGGAGGTCACGCGACTTGCGCAGAGCCATTCGGTCGAAGCGATGGCGCGTCTTGTCGAGATCATGCGCAACAAGCGCTTTCCCAAGCTATCGTTGAAGGCCTGCGAGCTCATCCTGGACCGTGCTGTGGGTCGCGTCCCCCTGGCCGTGACCGGGGAAGGTGGCGAGGGGCCGGTAAAGATCGCTTACGAGGTTTCCTGGCGGCACAGCGACGAAGGCGGCGTAACTATCGATCTCTCGCCCAACAAGCTCCTCACGACGGAGGAGCCTGAATGACGGCGGTAAAGAAACAGAAGATCGTCATCGACTACGCGCCGCGGCGTCAGTTCGTGCCCTACCATGCTCGCAAGCAGAGATATGCAATCCTTGTCTGCCACCGCAGGGCCGGCAAGACCGTTGCCACGATCAACGACCTGATCATGAGGGCGGCGCAGACCGTCGATGGGCGCTTTGCCTACATCGCACCCTTCTACGCACAAGCTAAGGACGTGGCGTGGGAGTACCTAAAGCACTACGCGGCGCCTCTGCTTGCTGACACGCCGAACGAGTCGGAGCTTCGGGTTGATCTGGTTAACGGGGCTCGCATCCGGCTTTATGGAGCAGACAATGCCGAGCGCCTCAGAGGTTTGGGTTTTGATGCTGTTGTTTGTGATGAGTTCGCCGACTGGCGATCTGGCGTTTGGAGTGAAGTGTTGCGCCCGGCTCTTACTGACAAGCAAGGCTGGGTGACGTTCATCGGCACGCCCAAGGGCAAGAATGAATTTTGGGACCTTTGGCAGATCGGCAAGGACAGCGACAGCTGGAACCAACTGATGCTGAAGGCCTCCGAGACGGAACTGATTGCGCCCGAGGAGCTGAAGGCCGCCCGCGAGGCGATGACCAAGGATCAATACGAGCAGGAATTCGAGTGCAGCTTCGAGGCGGCAATCACGGGGGCGTTCTACGCAGACGAACTGGAGCGGGCCAAGTCGCAAGGCCGCATCGCCCGCATTCCGATTGATCGGGCGGTTCCGGTGCATACCGCCTGGGACCTGGGCGTCAGTGACTCCACCGCGATCTGGTTCATTCAGGTGGTCGGCAAGGAACGGCGGCTGATTGACTATTACGAGGCGTCGGGCGTCGGTCTCGACCACTACGCCAAGGTGTTTGAGGAAAAGGACTACGTCTGGGGCGACCACTTCTTTCCGCACGACATTGCTAACAAGGAACTCTCTACCGGCCTCAGTCGGGCGGAGACCCTTAGGGGGCTGGGTATCGAGCCTGAGGTAGTTCCGAAAGCCGCGGTCCTCGATGGCATCAACGCGGTGCGGCGGCTGCTGGACTCGACGTGGATCGATCCGGAGCGGTGCGATCGCGGCTTGGAAGCGCTGAAGCAGTATCGCCGAGAGTGGGACGACAAGCTGAAAACCTGGAAGGCGCGGCCCCGGCATGACTGGTCATCGCACGGGGCAGATGCGCTCAGAACGTTTGCGATGGGTCTTGAGGATCGCGTTGTGAAGAAACCGGCAGCTAAACGTCGCTGGGTTCCGCGCATGACGGGATCGTGGTTGGGCGCGTGATGATGGCTTTGAAAAGGAGGGGGGCCCCGAGGCGTTCACTCACAGAACGATTTTGGAGTGCGGTGGAAAGGGATGCCGGATGTTGGCAATGGAGTCGTGGTTGCTTTGACGATGGATATGGGGCGATTTCGATTGGGGGCAGGAAAGGCAAAACGCTTCGCGCCCATCGCG
>JBOHJE010000085.1:0-9351 GCA_050728375.1 Methyloceanibacter sp. | reverse complement strand
GTGCGCGCCGGGTGAGGGGGGTCAGCGCGGGAATACGCTTGCAATGACAATGCCCCCTCACCCCGACCCTCTCCCCGTAGGGGAGAGGGAGTTGTGGCCGGACCTCGCGGGACGCATGGAGGGCAACAGCCACGTCCTGCCCGTTCGTGTCTATTTCGAGGACACCGATTTCACCGGCCTCGTCTATCATGCGAACTTTCTCAAGTTCTGCGAACGCGGCCGCTCCGATTTCATCAGAGTGCTCGGCATCGACCACCGTAGCCTGTCCAATCCGAAAGAGGGCGACCCCGCCGTCTTCGTGGTGCGCCGCATCGAGATCGACTATCTGAAGCCGGCCCGCATCGACGAGGTGCTGGAGGTGGTCACCAGTTGCGCCGAGATGGGCGGCGCAACGCTGGTGCTGGCGCAGGAAGTGCGGCGCGATGGAGCGGTGCTGGCAAAGGCGAAAGTCAACGTCGTGCTGGTCTCCAAGTCAGGCAAGCCGCAGAGGCTCGGATATCTGCTTCGCGGCGTGCTTCAACGATTCGTTAACCAACCGCGTGAAACGTAGCTAATAGCTGGTAAAGCGTGCTCGCGCCGGGATGAGCGCCTGCGCCCAACTTGGGCGTGTCGAGCCCAAGTTCAGTCACATTCGCTCGCGAAAGGTCGGATTGACAGCAGCTAGCGCTCCCTCCGGCGACCACCAAATCCCCGCGGAAGCCCCGCTGGGCCAAGCAAGCTGTCTTCGAGGCAAATCGCCAGGGCGACAGGCTTGGAGCTATTACGAGGCCGTGGAATGAACCCGCCGGATGTCGTCGTCGATCTTTCGATCTTTGAGCTGTTCAAAAACGCCCACATCGTCGTCAAGCTCGTCATCATCGGGCTGATACTTGCCTCGGTGTGGAGTTGGGCGATCATCGTCGAGAAGTTCTTCCTGTTCGCCAAGACCCGGAAAGAAACCGACAAATTCGAGCAAGTGTTCTGGTCGGGTCAGTCGCTGGAGGAGCTCTATCAGGCGCTCGCCCAGCGGCGGAACTCGGGCATGCCGGCGCTATTCGTGGCGGCGATGCGCGAATGGAAGCGATCGACCGAGCGCGAGGGATCCGACAGGGGCGCCAAGCCATTGGGCGGCGTCCAACTCCGGGTGGAGAAGGTCATGGACGTGACCGTATCGCGCGAGGTGGAGCGCCTCGAACGGCGGCTCACCTTTCTCGCCACGGTTGGCTCGACCGCGCCCTTTGTCGGCCTGTTCGGCACGGTGTGGGGCATCATGACCAGCTTTCAGGCGATCGCCATCAGCAAGAACACTAGCCTGGCGGTGGTCGCGCCGGGCATCGCCGAGGCCTTGTTCGCCACCGCGCTCGGCCTTCTTGCCGCCATTCCGGCGGTCATTTTCTACAATAAGTTCAACAGCGAGGTTGCCCGATTCGCGGCACGGCTCGAGGGCTTCGCCGACGAGTTCGCGGCCATTCTGTCGCGGCAGATCGACAAGACGACGTGAGGCGAAGCGATGGGCGCAGGTCTACAGCCAGGAGGGGCGCTCGGTAGCCGGCGCGCACGGCGCCGCTCGAGTCAGCCGATGAGCGAGATCAACGTCACGCCCATGGTCGACGTGATGCTCGTGCTGCTCATCATCTTCATGGTCACGGCGCCGCTACTCACGCTTGGCGTCGACGTCGATGCGAACGCCACGCTCCCCGAGGTCGAGCTGCCAAAGACGGAAGCCGGAGCGGTCACGCCCGAGCAGGCGCCGCTCAGCATCACGGTCGACCCCGACGGCAAAATCTTTCTCCAGAACACCGAGATCGGCTTTGACGAACTGGTGCCAAAACTCACTGCTATCCGCGAAGCCGGTGGAGGCGCCCAGGTTTGGGTGCGGGGCGACAAGAGCACGCCTTACGGCAACGTCGCGAAAGTACTGGTGAGGATCAAGGAAGCGGGTCTCCCGGTCACTCTCGTCACCGATCAGTTGGATCAATTCTGACAGGACGCCCCGAACAGTTATGGGCAGTAGCACTTTCATCTCGGCCGCGCTGCATGTGGCGATCCTCTTGTGGGTGATCGTCGCCTTTCCGTCGTCCAAGATGGAATCGGCGCCGCTGGTGGCCATTCCGATCGATCTCGCCACGCCATCCGAGATTACCAAGGCGAAGGCCGGCAAGAAGGACGCGACCGACGAGGCGGCGCTCGCCGGCAAGCCCAAGGAAAAGCCGCAACAGGCGGTGAAGGAGGACACGTCCAAGGCGCCGGAGCAGACGGCCTCCGTCGAGAAGAAGGCGGAAGAGGCGCCCCCTAAGCCGAAGCCCGAGAAGAAGCCTGAGAAACCGGTCGAGAAGAAGCCCGATAAGCCGGCCAAGAAAAAGGCCGATGCTGCGGCACCGCCACCGCCTCAACCCAAGCCGCCGAAGCCGGTCGAGAAACCTGCGCCCGCGAAGGCTGCGAAAGCCGACGCGCCGAAGAAGCCCGCGCCGAAGCCCAAGTCGCAGGAGTTCGACACCGACAGGATCGCGGCCCTTCTGAACAAGATTCCCCACGCCGCCGACGAGCCCGAGCCTCTGGACCTGTCCGAGGACAGCAAGCCGGTGCACGGGCAGACGGACGGCACGGCAATATCCATGTCTATCAATGAGCTGGACGCGTTGCGGGCGCGCATCGCCGAGTGTTGGAGCCCACCGCCGGGCGGCCTCGGCGCCGAGTCGATTTCGGTCAAGATTAGGCTCCAGCTCAACGAGGACGGCACGCTGGTCGGCTATCCCACCGTCGAGAATTTCGGCTCCTCGCCCTTCTTCCAGGCGGCGGCCGACAGCGCCGTGCGCGCTGTCTATCAGTGCCAGCCCTACACACTGCCCATCGAGAAATACGCCGTATGGCGCGATATTATCCTCAATTTTGACCCAAGCGCGATGTATCGCAGCGGTTGAGTTGGGACGGGACTGATGGGGCCAGGCGACATCTTGGGTAGGGGCAGACTCTGGGCGCACCGCTTCGGGCCGCGCCTCGTCCTCGCGATTACGGCGATGCTTGGCGCGTTCGCGGCCGCGACGTCCGCGCGGGCCGTGGTCGAGCTCGACATCACCCAGGGCACTATACAGCCGCTCCCCATTGCCATTCCCGACTTCGCCGGCGACGGCTCCATCGACCCCCAAGTCGCGCGCGAGATCTCGGATGTGGTGGCAAACGATCTCCGCTCGTCCGGGTTGTTCATCCCCATCGACCGCGGCGCCTTCATCCAGGCCAGCGTGACCATGGACAGCGTGCCGATCTTCGAGGACTGGCGGGTCATCAACGCGCAAGCCTTGGTTGTAGGCCGCATCGGCAGCGTCGACGGAAGGCTCAGAGCCGAGTTCAGGCTGTGGGACGTGTTCTCCGGCCAGCAATTGCAAGGAGAGCAATTTTACACCCGGCCCAAGGACGCACGCCGCATCGGCCACATCATCGCCGACGCAATCTATGAGCGCGTCACCGGCGAGAAGGGCTATTTCGACACGCGCATCGTGTTCGTTGACGAGTCCGGTCCGAAGGACAAGCGCATGAAGCGCCTCGCGATGATGGACCAGGACGGCTACAATTTGCGGTTGCTCACCACCGGCGACAATCTGGTGCTTACGCCGCGCTTCAGCCCCTCGACACAAGAGATCACCTACATGTCGTTCGAGGGGGCGACGCCAAAGGTCTATCTGCTCAACATCGAGACGGGGCAGAAGGAGACCGTGGGAGCATTCCCGGGCATGACCTTCGCGCCCCGCTTCTCACCCGACGGGCAGCGCATCGTCATGAGTCTCGAGCAGCAGGGCAATTCCAATCTGTTCGCCATGGATCTGCGCAGCCGCCAGACCATCCAGCTCACGAACAAGAATGCCATCGACACGGCGCCCTGCTATTCGCCTGACGGGGGGCAGATCACCTTCGAGACGGACCGCGACGGCTCGAAGCAGATCTACGTCATGAAAGCCGACGGCACGAACCAGCACCGCATCAGCCAGGGGGAGGGGAGCTACTCGACCCCCGTCTGGTCGCCGCGGAGCGACCTCATTGCCTTCACCAAGATGCTCAAGGGCCGCTTCCTAGTCGGGGTGATGAACCCCGACGGCACGGGCGAGCGGATTCTTACCGAAGGCTTCCACAATGAGGGGCCCACCTGGGCGCCCAACGGCCGAGTGCTGATGTTCTTCCGGGAGTCGCCGGGCGCGGGCGGCGGACCGAGGCTCTATACGATCGATCTCACGGGCTATAACGAGCGCCAGGTTGCGACGCCTGCTTTCGGGTCCGACCCCGCCTGGTCGCCGCTCATCAATTAGACGACGCCTTCCGCCAATTCGGCGGATTATGGGGCTTTCCGGCCTCTCCCTGCGGCCAAATTGCAACAGGCGATTACCCTTTGATAAGGGAACTGTTCCAGCTTGTTAACCATCCTTGATCGGGGCCTTCGAGGACGATAGCTTGAGGGTCCTGGAGGTTGAGATTCGGCGTGGCATTTTAGCATCAATGACCGGGAAAACGGTCGGGCGACAGTAGTCCAATCTTGATCTGAGAACGTCACGTCGGTACATGCAAAGACGGCTACTGCCGTTTTTAACCAAAGGAGAGAAGACCATGCAGGGTTTGAAGGGCGTTATCGTCGTCGCCATGATCGTGGCCGCCACCGTTGCGCTTGGTGGCTGCTTCGGCCACCACGAGAAGGCCGTTATGACTGAGCCCCTGAAGCTCGGTTCAGCCGACGTCGTGGTCGAACAGGTTGTTCGCGTCTAAGCCGCGGCCAAAGGGCTGACGCGGATATCCGCTTAGCCCAAACGGGATATGGATGCCGGAACGCCGTAGCTGATGCGGCGGCGTTTCAGGCATCCTTTTCCTTTTTGGGGCCTCGGCTCCTTATTGGGGGCTCGGCTTGCTCCCCGTCCGAGCGCCTGCCGATCGAGGCAAAGTAGGATGACGTTAAGGGATTCCCGTCAACGTTCTCCCTTGGCTAGCGGGAGTATCAGTAAATGCGTTTTTGTGGTGGGAAGAGTCACGTCTGCGTACTCGCAGGCGCGGTGCTAATTGCTTTGGCGCTTGCGGCCTGCTCGCGCCAGCCAAGTCAACCGAGAGAATATGGCTTAGGCAGCGTGGGGTCGGCAGCGCAGCCCGGCTCGGCGCAGGAATTCGCCGTCAATGTCGGCGACGTCGTACACTTCCAGGAAGACAGCTCGGCGCTCAGTGGGGAGGCGCAAGGCATCCTCGGCAATCAGGCGAGATGGCTCAATCGCTATTCCCAATATTCGGTGACGATCGAAGGTCATGCCGACGAGCGTGGCACACGCGAATACAACCTTGCGCTCGGCGCGCGCCGGGCCATGGCGGTCAAGGCCTTCCTCGGCAGCCAGGGGGTCAATGCGGCCCGGATCAGGACCATCTCCTACGGCAAAGAGCGCCCAGTCGCGGTTTGCGACGAGGAGAGTTGCTGGAACCAGAACCGCCGCGCCCACACCGCCTTGAGCAATACGGCGGTCGCCAGGAATTATTGATCGGCTTCGGACTGAGATCGGAGGCTGAGCGCAGCGCTGGCTGCGCCTTGGCCAACCCGTGGGCCGAAGCCGCAGTTTGGCCCCAAAGGGCCTGACAATGCGTCCGTCGGGCGCATTGGCGCGCGCGAAAGGCCTGCGCGCCGCCGGCGCGACGGTAAGGTCCCATCGGTGGCTTGTTTGACTTCAGAATGGTGCGAGCGATCGCGCCTCGCTTGGGCGCTGACGGCGCTTCTCACCCTGAGCCTGCCCTCGGCGCCCGGTCTCGCTCAGCAGGGCGATGCAACGAGTGCGCGCGTCGGTCGGCTCGAGGCCGAGATCGCAGAATTGAAGGCGACGGTCGGCACGCTCGAATCCATGATGCGCTCGCAAACCGGAATGGTTCGTCAGCCTGACGCCGCCACAGGTCCGGTTCCCTCTTTCGCAGCGCCGGGGGCGCTCGAGCCGCGAGTTGCCGCGCTCGAGACCCAGATCGGGGCGCTGACCCAGCAGATCGAGCATCTCGGCCGGCAGATGGCCGCGCTCGATGCGAGGCTTGCCGGCGCGCCGCTCGCCGCGCCTTCGCCCTCCACTGCGGCGGAGCCGCCAGAAGACGACGGCAATCGATGGTTCTGGGGGAGGGACGAGGAGCCCGCAGCGCCGCCCGCGCAATCGGGCGACGGCGCGCAGCCGCGGTGGTATGGGCCGGGTCCGGCCGGCGATCCGGCCGCCCAGATTCCGCCCGACGACAATGCGCCTCGCAACATTGTGCCGCAAAACTTCTCGACCGGCGGCGTGCCAGGTGCGGAGCCGCCAGAGACTATCATGGCGGCCGTGCCGCCCGCCGACGCGCGCAGCCTCTACGACCAAGGCTATGCCGATTATCTCCGGCGCGATTATGCCAGCGCCGAGACCAGCTTCCGCGACCTCGTCGCCCGCCATCCCGAGGACCCGCTTGCCGGCAGCGCGCAGTATTGGCTCGGGGCGAGCTACTACGACCGCGGGCTCTACAAGGAAGCGGCGGACGCCCTGCTCAAGGGCTATAAGAGCTACGGCTCCGGCGTGAAGGCGCCCGACACGCTGCTCAAGCTCGGCATGTCGCTCGCCGCGCTCGGCCAGAAGGAGGCGGCGTGCTCAACCTTCGGCGAGCTGACAAAGAAATTCCCGAACGCCTCGGATGGCGTTCGCTCGCAAGCCAAAGGCACAAGCGAGAAAGCAGGCTGCTGACATGACCGCGTCGCCGGTTTCACGCGACGAGGCGCGAAAGTTTTTCGAGCCGCTGGCACGTTTTCCTCGCGTGGCGCTCGCCGTGTCGGGCGGACCAGATAGCGTCGCGCTGCTGCATCTCGCCGCTTCGTGGCGCGAGGAGCGCGGCCCTGGCCCCGATATCGGTGTGCTGACCGTCGATCATCGACTTCGCGTCGGCTCTCGCGACGAGGCTTTGCTCGTCGGACGGCTGGCCGCTGAGCGCTCGCTGCCGCATGCGATTCTCGCCTGGGACTCTCAGGAAGAAGGCGACACGGCGCTTCAGGCGCGAGCGCGTGCCGCGCGTTACGATCTGATGGCCGCGCATTGCCACACCCACCAGATCCCGGCCCTGGTCACCGCCCATCATCTCGACGACCAGGCCGAGACCTTTTTCATGCGGCTCAAGCGCGGCAGCGGCCTCGATGGCTTGGCGGCCATCCCCGAGGAAGGAGCATGGGCAGGCATCGTTCTGCTTCGCCCACTCCTTGAGGTGCCGAAGGCCCGTCTCGTCGCCACGCTCGCAGAAGCAGGCATCCCCTTTGCCACCGACCCGAGCAACGCCGACCCGCGCTTCGAACGCGCGCTTCTGCGGGCAAGCGTCGAGGCTCTCGCCAAGCTCGGCCTCTCGCCGGAGGCTATCGTGCTGTCGGTGCGGCGTCTAAGACGCGCGCGGCTGGCGCTCGATCGAGCGGCCGACGCGTTCCTGCTGAAGTACGGCGACATGGATGAGGCCGGTTATGCCAGCCTCGATCGGGAGGCTCTGGTTTCGGCGCCGCAGGAGATCGGTCTGCGCGGGCTCTCGAAACTCATCGCGGCGGTTGGCGGCAGCGCCGAGCCGGTCAGGCTCGCCAAGCTCGAAGCCTTGCTTGAGGCCTTGCTGGCGAATCCGGACAGGGCTCACACGCTCGGCCGCTGCCGGATCGCGCCCAAGGGCATCGTGCACAAGGGCAGCGTGTCCAAGGGCGGACGGCTTTTCATTTTCCGCGAGGTCAGGGCAACCGGACTTCCGGCGCTCAGTCTCGCGCCCGGCGAGCGCATTCTGTGGGACAATCGCTTCGCTATCGAACTCGGCAGAGCTGAGCCCGCGCCGGTCACGGTCAAGGCGCTCGGCGATTGGGGCGTGAAGGAGCTCCGCATGCGGTCGGTCCTGGCCGATTCATTGCCGCGTCTGGCGGGGCGGACTCTGCCCTCATGCTGGCGCGGGGATGAGCTGCTCGGCATCCCGGTTTTGGGTGCTGCGCGGTCCACGCGCTCTCAAATCCGCCTCGATTGCCGGGCGATCTTCGTTGGCAAGCCCTGAGGGATGGATCGCGAATTGAGGGCAAGGCGTTGAGGAACCATGCACCTGTTTGCGGTAGCTTTACTTGGCAAAAAGAGTGCAGGTTCCTATGTTAACGGGGCTTAATGCCTTCCTCGGCCGGCTTTGGAGGCTAGGCGCAGACGCGCGCGGGCAGCGCATTCCATCAAGCCATCAGGTCAAGGCATGAATTCGAACTTTCGTAATTTTGCCATTTGGGTGTTCATCGGCCTCCTTCTGGTCGCTCTGTTCAATCTGTTTCAGAGCCCCGGCGTTCAGGTTCGCGGCAACGAGATCAGCTTCTCGCAGCTCCTGAGCGAGGTCGAGGGCGGGAACGTCCAGGATGTGACCATCGCCGGCAATCAGATCAGCGGTCACTTCACCGATGGCCGCAACTTCCAGACCTATGCGCCGAACGATCCGAACCTGGTCGACAAGCTGAACCAGAAGGGCGTGAAGATCACCGCCAAGCCTTCCGAGGACGACGTACCCTCACTGCTCGGCGTGCTGGTCTCCTGGTTCCCGATGCTGCTCCTCATCGCCGTGTGGATCTTCTTCATGCGGCAGATGCAGTCGGGCGGCGGCCGCGCCATGGGCTTCGGCAAGTCGAAGGCGAAGCTTCTGACCGAGCGCCACGGCCGCGTCACCTTCGACGACGTCGCCGGCGTCGAGGAGGCCAAGGAGGATCTCCAGGAGATCGTGGAGTTCCTGCGCGATCCGCAGAAATTCCAGAAGCTCGGCGGCCGCATCCCGCGCGGCGCCCTGCTGGTCGGGCCCCCCGGCACCGGCAAGACGCTGCTTGCGCGCGCCATCGCCGGCGAAGCAAACGTGCCCTTCTTCACCATCTCCGGCTCGGACTTCGTAGAGATGTTCGTCGGCGTCGGCGCGTCGCGCGTGCGCGACATGTTCGATCAGGCGAAGAAGAACGCGCCCTGCATCATCTTCATCGACGAGATCGACGCCGTCGGTCGCCATCGCGGCGCCGGCCTCGGCGGCGGCAACGACGAGCGCGAGCAGACCCTCAACCAGCTATTAGTGGAAATGGATGGTTTTGATGCGCGCCACGAAGTTATTGTCTTGGCAGCCACGAACCGCCCCGATGTACTTGACCCAGCGCTGCTTCGGCCAGGACGCTTCGATCGCCAAGTGGCTGCCGGACTTCCCGATCGGAAGGGCCGCGAAGGCATCCTCCGCATTCATACCCGCCAACTCCGCTTGTCCGCTAATGTCGACTTATCCCTCCTTGCGCGCAGTACTACGGGGTTTAGCGGCGCCGACCTGGCCAATCTGTGCAACGAGGCAGCGCTTATTGCGGCCCGGCACAATCGCGGCGAAGTGATGATGATGGAC
>JBOHJE010000084.1:0-2763 GCA_050728375.1 Methyloceanibacter sp. | reverse complement strand
CCTCGGGGCCGGTGAATTTCGCCGCCACCATGGCAAGCCGCATGGCCTGCTCCTGGAACAGCGGCACGCCCATGGTCTTGCCGAGCACTTGGCGAAGCTCGTCGCCCGCACCGTGCTCCGGTGCGGGCGAGGGGAAATCGACCAGCTCTTCGCCGCAGCGGCGGCGAAGATAGGGATGCACCATGTCGCCCTGGATCGGACCCGGGCGCACGATGGCGACCTCGATGACGAGATCGTAGAAGCAGCGAGGCTTGAGCCGCGGCAGCATATTCATCTGCGCCCGGCTTTCGACCTGGAACACGCCGACGGAGTCCGCCTTGCACAGCATGTCGTAGACGAGAGGATCGTCGCGCGGCACGGTGCCCAGGGTGACGTCCCTGCCATAATGCCGCTTGAGGAAGGCGAAGCTCTTGCGGATGCAGGTGAGCATGCCGAGCCCCAGCACATCGACCTTAAGAAGACCGAGCGTGTCGAGATCGTCCTTGTCCCATTCGATGACGGTGCGGTCCTCCATGGCGGCATTGCCGATGGGGACGACCTCCGACAGGGGCCCGCGCGTCAGCACGAAGCCGCCGACATGCTGGGAGAGATGACGCGGGAAGCCAATCAGCTCGTGAGTGAGCTCGAGGCAGCGAGACAGCAGCGGATCGGATGGATCGAGGCCGGCCTCGCGGACATATTTCTCGGGCAGGTTCGAGTTGCTCAGGCCCCAGATGGTGACGGCGAGCGCCGCCACGGTGTCCTCGCTCAATCCCAGCGCCTTGCCGACCTCGCGCACCGCGAGCCGCCCGCGATAGGAGATGACGGTGGCGGCGAGCCCCGCGCGGTCACGGCCATAGCGGGCATAGATATATTGAATCACCTCCTCGCGCCGCTCATGCTCGAAATCGACATCGATGTCCGGGGGCTCTTTCCGCTCTGGCGAGACGAAGCGCTCGAACAAAAGGTCGATCTCGGTCGGATCGACATTGGTAATGGCGAGGCAGTAGCAAACGGCCGAATTGGCGGCAGAGCCCCGGCCCTGACAGAGGATGTCGCGGCTGCGCGCGAAATGCACGATGTCGTGGACGGTGAGGAAATAGGGCGCGAATTGGAGTTGCTTGATAAGAACCAGCTCCTTTTCCAGCGTCTCGCGCACCTTGTCGGGAATCCCATTCGGGAAACGCCAGGCGGCGCCTTCCCAGGTCAAATCCTCGAGATGCGATTGCGGCGTCTTGCTCTCAGGCACAGGCTCGTCGGGATATTCGTATTTCAGCTCGTCGAGGGAGAAGTCGACCGCTTGCGCGATCTCGAGGGTGTGCGCGAGGGCATCCTCATAACCTTTGAACAGGCGCGCCATCTCGCGGGGCGCTTTCAAATGACGCTCCGCATTGGCTTCGAGGCGCAAACCCGCCTCGCCGATCGTGCATTTCTCGCGGATGCAGGTCAGCACGTCCTGCAAGGGCCGGCGATGCGGCGCGTGATAGAGCACCGCGTTAGTGGCGACCAGCGGCGTGCCCGCGCGCTCGCCTAGTTGGGCGAGCGCCGCGATATGAGCCTTGTCGCCGCCGCGATAGGCATGCCGCGCGGCAAGATAAAGCGGCGTGTGTGCGGGCAGCGCCGCCTTGAGGCGTCCCAGCTCAACTGTAAAGTCTTCCATCTTCTGACCCGGCCGGAGAGGGAAAGATGCAGTTGGCTCATCCTTCGAGGCTCGCTGCGCTCGCACCTCAGGATGACGCTCGCGAACCGACGATATGGCAAAATCGCCGGACGGGAGGGCGATGAAGATGAGGCCCTCGGCGTGGGCGGCAAGGTCATCGAGATAAAGCGTGCACTGGCCCTTCTCGGCGCGGCGCTGGCCAAGGGTGAGAAGCGTGCAGAGCCGTCCGTAAGCTTTGCGGTCGGTCGGATAGGCGAGCAGGCTCAGCGTATCCTTCAATTCGAGGCGAACCCCGACTCTGAACTTGATGCCGACCTCCTTGGCGGCGAGATGCGCGCGCACGACGCCGGCAACGCTGTTCACGTCGGCGACGCCGATGGCTTCATGGCCGAGCGCCTTGGCGGTCGCGACCAACTCCTCCGGATGGGAACCGCCCTTGAGAAACGAGAAATTGGTGGTGACGTCGAGCTCGGCATAGCGGGTCATGCGAAGACACCGTGCAGGTACCAGCAGGGCGGCTCGCCGTTGTCCTGATAAAGCCCTTCCCGGAAGACCCAGTAACGGCACCCGTCTTCATCCTCGATGCGGTAATAGTCCCGTGGCCTTACCGTGGAGAGGGGAGTCAAAGAGCGCCACCATTCGGGGGCGATGCGTTCAGGCCCTTCGGCCTTGACGACGCGGCGCGTCAAGAGCCGCCAGGTGAAGCGCATGGGCGGTCCTTCCGGAACCTCGGAAAGGACCGTCAGATCCTCGGGCTTGGCGAGGAGAAGCGCGGGGCGAGGGGATTTGCCGGAGGCCGGTTCGGTCCAGCAAGGAACGCCGGCAAAGGCGCTTCGTGTCTTCTGCGTCAGTTCTGGGATATGGCTTGCCTTCGGAAAAAGGCGGCGCACGGCATTTGGGCCCAAGCGGTTCGTCAGAGTGTCGATCAGAATTTCGGGGGAAGGCCGTTCCGTCTTTTCGGCGAGACTTGTCTGCGCGGGATGGAGTTTCTCGGTAACGAGGGCCGCAAGCATCATCAGATCGACGCCGAAGCCCATATCGACGGCCTCGAGTTTGTTCTTCAGGAGGCGCATGACGTGCTCGGGCGCGCGCGACGGCACGCTCAAGCCGGCCTCGATCGCGGC
>JBOHJE010000083.1:0-3427 GCA_050728375.1 Methyloceanibacter sp. | reverse complement strand
CGACCCCGTCATTACCAATGACGTGCTCTACCACTGAGCTACGGCGGCTGAGACTGGTATGTCCGCTCGGGAGAGCCGGCTTAGGCACAGGCTCCAATGCGGCGCGCAACCTGCCATAGCGGTAGGGCTCATGCAAGGACGGCCGAATGGTCCGGCGGCGCAAGATGATATAGCGGCGACATAATAATATAGGGCACCGCAATGCCTGACCAGCCAAAGGACAAAGCGCAGCGGCCAAAGCGCGGGGGTTCCGGGGACCGCCGCGACCGGCTGGAGCGGGAACTCCGCGCGAATCTGTTGAAACGCAAGGCCCGATTGCGGGGCCAGAAGCCCGCCCCCGGAGGCGGCGATCAGGGGGCGACAGACCCGAGCCAAGGGGAGTAAGCTTATAGTTTCCGTCGTCTCCTGAGAGGGAATCGGGAGTCGGCCGACGGGGATGTTCGATACCGTGTGGGGGCGTAGTGTTGCGCCAGGGAGCAATCGACGTCATGGATCGTATCCGCATTGTCGGTGGCAAGCGGCTGGAAGGCACCATACCCATCAGCGGTGCCAAGAACGCGGCGCTACCGTTGATGATTGCCAGCCTTCTCACCAACGAGACGCTGACGCTTCACAATATGCCGCGGCTCGCCGATGTTACGCTTCTCTCCCGCATTCTCGGCAATCACGGTGTCGATATCACCATCGCCGGCAAGAAAGTCGGCCAGCGCACCAGCGATGGCCAGACCTTTCGTCTGACCGCGGCCGAAATAGTCGACACCACCGCGCCCTATGAGATGGTGGCGCGCATGCGCGCGAGCTTCTGGGTGCTCGCGCCGCTCGTGGCACGCTGCGGCGAGGCGAAAGTCTCTTTGCCGGGCGGCTGCGCCATTGGCACCCGTCCCGTCGACCTTCATTTGTCGGCCCTGGAGGCGCTCGGCGCGGCGATCGAGCTCGAAGGCGGCTACGTGATAGCCAAGGCTCCCAAAGGGCTAAAGGGCAACCGGATTGAGCTCTCCAAGATCTCCGTCGGCGCGACGCACAACGCGCTGATGGCAGCCGTACTCGCCAAGGGCGAAACCGTGATCGAGAATGCCGCGCGCGAACCGGAAGTCGCAGACCTCGCTACCTGTCTTGTAAAGATGGGAGCCCGCATCGATGGGATCGGAACCTCCACCTTGCGGGTTGATGGTGTGCCGGCGCTTCATGGAGCCCAGCATACCGTGCTGCCTGATCGCATCGAGACGGGAACCTACGCGATGGCCGCAGCCATGACCGGCGGCGACGTCTTCCTCGACGGCGCGCGCGCGGACCTATTGCACGAGGCATTGGAGTTGTTGCGCGCCACCGGGGTCGAAGTCGAGGAGACGAAGACCGGCATCAGAGTTGCGCGCAACGGCGGTGGCCTGAGCGCAGTGTCGGTGGAGACCCAGCCATTTCCGGGTTTCCCCACTGACCTTCAAGCCCAGCTCATCGCGCTGATGTGCAAGGCGCGTGGGGTGTCCGAGGTGCGTGAGACCATATTCGAAAACCGCTTCATGCATGTGCAGGAACTGGCGCGGCTCGGAGCGCGTATCGATCTCAAGGGCGACACCGCCTACGTCATCGGCGTCGCGGACCTGCGGGGCGCGCAGGTGATGGCCACCGATCTTCGAGCCTCGGTCTCTCTGATCATCGCTGGGCTCGCGGCTCAGGGGGAGACGCTGATCGGCCGCGTCTACCACCTCGACCGCGGCTTCGAGCGCATCGAGGAAAAGCTCCGCCATTGCGGCGCCCACATCGAACGTCTTTCCGGCTAGGCCGCCCCAAGCTATTCATTTCCTGTAATCCCGGAGCGTGCTAGGCCCATGCAGAAAGCCGCCGTTGCCATGAACCCTTTGAAGTTGCTCGCGCTCGATGAGGCCGACCTTGAGGTCGTCTCGTCGCATCTTCAGGATGCCGTCGTACGCGTCGGCGACATTGCCTATCTGCCGTCGCAAAAGCGCTTTGCCGCAGTGCTCCACCGTTTCGATTGGGAGACGGCGATCGAGCCGGCCGCCAAGCATTATCGGCGGCGGCGCGCGGCCTTGCGGTTCGATCGCGTGCTCGGCGCACAGCACAAGCAACTGAAGCCCCACGCCGAGGACCGCGTGCTTTCCCTTCTCGCCATCGGCTTCGAGGCTGACGATCCACCCGGAGGCCGGGTCACGCTCACCTTCTCCGGCGGCGCCTCGATCCAGCTCAAGGTGGAATGCCTGGAAGCGGAGCTCAGCGACCTCGGACCTGCGTGGCGCACCCACTCCAAGCCGGAGCATCCGGGCGATGAGCCCGGCGGTGCCGGCGGTTAAGTCGTGCCATGGCTTTGTGGCTCGATACCACGGCGGGTGATTTCGAGAAGCGCTTCAAGGAATTCTTGGCACGGAAGCGCGAGACCGCTGCCGACGTCAATGACACCGTTGCCGCCATCCTGGCGCGCGTGCGTGACGAGGGCGACAAGGCGCTGATCGATCTTACCAAGACTTTCGACGGTCTCGACCTCGCCCCCTCGAGCATCAGGATAGCGCGGGCCGACATTGCTGCGGCGAAGGCGAAGATCGACGCCGAGACGCTTGCCGCGCTGGAGCTCGCGCACGCACGCATCTTCGACCATCACCGGCGCCACGTGCCGCGTGATGAGCATTATACCGATGCCGTCGGCGTCGAGCTCGGGCAGCGCTGGACGCCGGTGGCCTCCGCCGGGCTCTATGTCCCGGGCGGCACGGCGAGCTATCCGAGCTCGGTCTTGATGAACGCAGTCCCCGCCAAGGTCGCGGGTGTCAAGCGTCTCGTCATGACCGTGCCCGCGCCCAAAGGCGAATTGAACCCGTTGGTGCTGGCGGCGGCCGAACTCGCTGGCGTCGACGAGATTTACCGGGTCGGGGGCGCGCAGGCCATCGCCGCGCTCGCCTATGGCACGGAGACGATCAGCCCCGTGGCGAAGATCGTGGGCCCGGGCAACGCTTACGTCGCAGCCGCCAAGCGCCAGGTCTTCGGCGTGGTTGGCATCGACATGGTGGCCGGCCCGTCCGAGGTCGTGGTGATCGCGGACAACGAAAACGACCCGGCCTGGATCGCCGCCGACCTGCTCGCCCAGGCCGAGCACGACACGGCCGCGCAATCAATACTCATCACCGATAATGCGGACTTCGCTTGCGCCGTCGCCGCGGCGGTGGACGCCCAACTCGCCACGCTGCCGCGGGGTGACACGGCGCGCGCCAGCTGGAGGGATTTCGGCGCGGTAATCAAGGTGAGGACTCTTGCCGAGGCGCCCACCGTCGCCGATCGCCTGGCGCCGGAGCATCTCGAAATTGCTGCCGGAGACGCCGACGGTTTGGCCTCGCGGATCAACGATGCGGGAGCGATCTTTGTCGGGCGCTTTACGCCGGAGGCGATCGGCGATTACGTGGCTGGCACCAATCACGTCCTGCCC
>JBOHJE010000082.1:0-7685 GCA_050728375.1 Methyloceanibacter sp. | reverse complement strand
CACGTCCTCCGCGCAGGAACTTTCAAAATTGCTCGACGGATTCGACGTCAAGTCCTGACATGTCGCACAACAGCTTCGGCCATCTGTTCCGCTTCACGACCTGGGGTGAAAGCCACGGGCCGGCGATCGGCTGCGTGGTCGATGGCTGCCCGCCAGGCATTCCGCTCACCGAGGCCGAAATCCAGGCTTATCTCGACAAGCGGAAACCGGGCCAGTCGCGCTTCACGACGCAGCGAAAGGAGCCCGACCGCGTCCGCATCCTTTCGGGCGTGTTCGAAGGTGAAGGCGGAGAGCAGGTGACGACCGGCACGCCCATCGCGCTCGAGATCGAGAATGTCGATGCGCGGTCGAAGGATTACGGAGAGATCAAGGACAAGTTCCGTCCCGGCCACGCCGACTACACCTATTTTCTGAAATATGGGCTGCGCGACTGGCGCGGCTCGGGGCGAGCCAGTGCACGTGAGACTGCGAACCGGGTCGCGGCCGGGGCGATAGCCCGGAAGGTAGTCTCCGGCCTGCGCGTGCGCGGCGCTCTGGTGCAGATCGGGCCGTATGAGGTCGACCGCCGCAACTGGGACTGGGACGAGGTGGGGAACAATCCGTTCTTCTGCCCTGACGCCAAGACGGCTCGGGTTTGGGCCGACTTTTTGGACCAGGTGCGCAAGAAGGGCTCATCGGCGGGCGCCGTGATCGAGGTCGTGGCCGACGGCGTGCCTCCCGGCCTCGGCGCACCGGTCTACGGCAAGCTCGACCAGGACCTTGCGAGCGGGATAATGAGCATAAATGCGGTTAAGGGCGTCGAGATCGGCGCAGGCTTCGGTTCGGCTGCGCTGTCCGGCGAGGAGAGCGCCGACGAGATGCGCATGCGGCCGGACGGCAAGCCTGAGTTTCTGTCCAACAACGCCGGCGGCATCCTCGGCGGCATCTCGACCGGCCAGCCGGTCGTCGCGCGCTTCGCGGTCAAGCCGACCTCATCGATCGTGACCCCGCGCCGCACGGTCGACCTCACGGGCACCGATGCCGAGGTCTCGACCAAGGGACGCCACGATCCGTGCGTCGGCATTCGCGCCGTGCCGATCGGCGAGGCGATGATGGCCATCGTGCTGGCAGACCACTATCTCCGGCACCGCGCCCAGTGTGGAAAGGGATAGTGAGTCTCACTCGCACGTAATGCCCGGGTTTAACCCGCGGGAATGACAAAGACCGGTTCAGCGCTCCAGGTGCACAACGATTTCGATATGCGGCGAGGACAGTAACTGATCGACAGGGACGATCCGCGGGTGCCAAGGCGCTCGATCTCGACTTCACCCTGCATGACGGGCACCGATCAGGAATTCCTCGTTGCCGCTGCCGCCCTTGATTGGCGAAGAAATGACGCCCACGACCTGCCAGGCCGCCTCCTCCGCGAAGGCGCGAACGCGGGCAATGGCTCGCTCGCGGTCTTTCAGGTCACGCACGATGCCGCCCTTGCCCACCGCCTCGCGGCCCGCCTCGAATTGGGGCTTGACCAAGGCGACGAGCCAGGCCCCGGGGGCGGCGAGCTTTAGCGAGGCCGGCAAAGCCTGGGTCAGGCTGATGAAACTCACATCGGCGACGATGGCCGTGACCGGTTCGTCGACCTGGCCGGCACCGAGCTGCCTGGCGTCGGTCGCCTCCAGGACAGTCACCCGTGGGTGTGACCTGAGCCGGTCGTGGAGCTGGGCCCGCCCCTCGGCGTCGATGCCGAATGCGTCGAGCGCGGCCACAAGCTTGAGCGCCCCGCGCGAGACGTAATCGCTCCCGCTCGGATCGACCGAAAGAGCGGCCTCGGGGCCGACGAGAGCGCCCGGCTTGGACGCTCGGACCCCCGCGACCGTCACGCAGCCGCGCCGGATCAGCTCGGCGGCACGGGCCCGGCTGACGGCCAAGCCGGCCTCCACTAAAATTCGGTCGATGCGCTTTTTTTTGTAGCTGGGCAAATTCGCTTCTCATATGCTCCCGCTTGCGTCGGGAATCCTCGCGCGCGGACGAAGGCCGGGAGCGGTCGGCGCCGCATCATATACATACTGCGAAGCGCCCCGCTCGGCGCGCACTCGCGGAGGTCTCGTGAGCCAAAGATCGACGGCTTACCTTACCGACAAATGCGAAGTCCGAAATCGTGACGTAGCTGGCGGGAAATCCGTCGTTGCCCGGAGGGTCATCGAATCCGGCGAGCTCATCGGCGTGTGGAGTGGCCGCATCGTCGCCCCCGACGCGCTCGACTCCTTGTCCGAGGAAATCAGGCGGCACACCGTTCAGATCGAGGAGAGACTTTATCTCGCCTCGCTGACGGCTGACGAGCCCCCGGATTTCATCAATCATTCGTGCGAGCCCAATGCCGGCCTCGACGGTCAGGTCGTGCTCGTCGCCCTTCGGCGCATTCTGCCCGGCGAAGAGGTGACGATCGACTATGCTATGTGCGACGGCTCGACCTATGACCAGTTCGACTGCGCCTGCGGCTCACGAATTTGCCGCGGCAAGGTGACCGGAGACGACTGGCGCGATCCAATTCTGTGGGAGCGCTACGCCGGCCACTTCTCGCCTTATCTCCAGCGGCGCATCGACGCCCTGCGGCGCGATCAAGCGCCGCGGCGCGCAAGGCGCCGACGCATGTTCGCATTGGCGAGTGGAGCTTCGGGCGGCGCGTAATGGTTAGCGACTTCTACCGGGCGCGCCGTGCGCCCGTCCCTCCAACCCGCCTCATGCCCCCATCTTAAGGAGCACTCCAATGCTGCTCATAAGCACCTATGTCGCACCGAGTTCGATCGAGGGACTCGGTGTTTTTTCAGACGAGTTCATCGCCAAGGGCCAGCTCATGTGGAGCCTGAACCCAAAATTCGACATCTTCATCCACGAAAGCGAGATCGGCGCCCTGCCGCCGCACATGCAAAAATTCGTCTCGCACTACAGCTATCCGCATCTGGGGATGCCGGGGTACGTGGTGGTCGACGCGGACAACGGACGCTTCATGAATCACAGCCTGACCCCCAACACCGATTTCCGCGTGTTCGACAAAGGCTACGCGCTCGCGGACATCGCGCAGGGCGAGGAGATCACCTGCAACTATCATGAGTTCGATCCGACATTTCTGGGCTTCTTCGCCGGTCTTCCTGCGGCGACCCCGAGAGTCGGACTTCATGCGCGCTAGGCTGTCGCTTCCGATCGGAGTCGTGCTGGCACTTCTCGCTCCAGTCGCGACCGAGTCAACCGCAGCGATCCAATCAATGAGTGGATGTTCGGCCGCGGCGATGGCAATTCCTCGCTCGTCTGCGGCTCGCCGGAGACGGGAGAGGACTAGGTGATTTCCATGATCTGCCGCTCGACCGACAAAGCCACGGGGATGACGGTCTATGTGGACATCGCGGGAAGCGAGGTCGGCCAGCCGGTCGCCGTCGAGTTTCAATCGGAAGCTGCCAAGATGTGCGTTCCCGCGCAGATCGCCACCGACTAGATGAGCGGCTTCCTGTTCGCCGAAGCCAAGGACTTCAAGGTCAGGCCGGTCATTGCCCTGCTCAAGGTAAAGGGCCCGATTACGGTTAAGAAGCGTTCGGTGAGCACCCCTCTCCCCGAGAAGGGCCGCGCCAAGCCGGTCGCCACGTTTGCAAAGGCCTGCGCCCTGAACTAAGCAGAAACCCAATAACCGAATTAGGCAACGGGGGAGCGTCCGGAGGCGTTTTCAATCCATGACGATCCGAAGCGCAGCCCCGTTTCTCATCGCGGCGGTCCTCCTCTCCAGCATGGAGCCCTACCCGGCCACGGCCCGGGAGGAGAGCCTGGTGTGGTCGGAGACGACCAACGGCAGCTTGGTCACCCTCAGCTATGGTCCGCTCGATCCGGCCAAAGGCCCCGTATTCATGCTGGCCTGCCTCAACGGCATGAACATCGCGGTGCTGAACGTGCGGATGGCGCTCGCCGATGCCGAGCCGGGCGATCCCCTTACGATCGAACTCACCGCAGGGAGGCTGACCACGCCGGTCAAGGCGGAGGCGACCCACGATCAGGCCTCCGATCAACTTCTCGGCGAGGCGAGCGATGTCGACGTGAAGCGCGTGCTGGACGTGCTGCGCCTGCCGGGGCCGCTCACCGTCAAGATCGGCGAGAGTAGGGAGACGCTGGCGGATCGCGGCCGTGAAGACGCCGTGGTGCGGTTCGTCGACCACTGCCAGTTGATCTGAGCTCTTAGGCGCGTCCGGCGGCGATCCGCGCGGCCTCGGCCTCGGCGATATCCTTGCCGAGCGTCGCGAACACGGCCGAGACAATTCCGCGGGCATCGAGCCCGGCCTCGGCATACATCTTCGCGGGCTTGTCCTGCTCGATGAACCGGTCGGGAAGGGTGAGGGTGCGAACCTTCAGGCCGCGATCCAGCAATCCGTCCCGCGCCAGCGCATGGAGCACCTTGGCGCCAAAGCCGCCACTCGAGCCTTCCTCGATGGTGATGAGCACCTCGTGGTGACGCCCCAGCTGGCGAATGAGGTCCAAGTCGAGCGGTTTGGCGAAGCGCGCGTCGGCGACAGTGGCTGGCAGCCCGAAGCCGGCAAGCTCGTCCGCCGCGGTCAAACATTCGGGTAGCCGCGCGCCGAACGAGAGAAGCGCCAGCGCCGATCCCTCGCGTAGGACGCGTCCCTTGCCGATCGCCACAACTGTGCCGCGCGCGGGCAGATCGAGCCCGGTCCCCTCACCGCGCGGGTAGCGCAGCGCCGAGGGACCCTCGTCGATTGTGGCGGCCGTAGCGACCATGTGCATCAGCTCGGCCTCGTCGGCGGCCGCCATGACGGTCATACCCGGCAGGCAGGACAGGAAGGCGACATCGAAAGACCCGGCATGGGTCGGGCCGTCTGCGCCCACAAGTCCGGCCCGGTCGATGGCGAAACGGACAGGCAGGCCCTGGACTGCCACGTCGTGAACGACCTGATCGTAGGCGCGCTGAAGGAAGGTCGAATAGATCGCCGCGAACGGCTTGAAGCCCTCGACGGCTAAGCCGGCGGCGAAGGTCACCGCATGCTGCTCGGCAATGCCGACGTCGAAGCAGCGGTCCGGAAAGGTCTCCGCGAAGCGGTCGAGGCCGGTGCCCGAAGGCATCGCCGCGGTGATGGCAACGATCTTGTCGTCCGCGCGTGCCTCCTCGATCAAGGCTTCGGCGAAGACCTTGGTGAAGCTCGGCGGTCCCCCAGGCGCGGACTTCTCCTGGGCGCCGGTGACGACGTTGAAACGGCCGACACCGTGGAACTTGTCAGCGGAGATCTCCGCCGGGCCGTAGCCCTTCCCCTTCTGCGTCACGACGTGAACCAGGATCGGCCCGTTCTTCATCTTGCGCACGTTGCGCAGCACGGGCAGTAGATGGTCGAGATTGTGTCCATCGATCGGCCCGACGTAGTAGAAGCCGAGCTCCTCGAAGAGAGTGCCGCCGGTCCAGAAGCCCCGCGTGAACTCTTCGGCCCTGGCTGCCCGGCGCTGCCAGCTTTTCGGCAGAAGCCTCTCGGCGAGCTGCTTCATCCCGCGGCGGAAGCGTCGATAGGTGCCGCCCGAGATGAGCCGTGCGAGATAGGCGCTCATGGCGCCGACCGGCGGCGCGATCGACATGTCGTTGTCGTTGAGGATGACGATCAGCCGGGAATCCATGGCGCCGGCATTGTTCATGGCCTCATAGGCCATGCCTGCGCTCATGGCGCCGTCGCCGATCACGGCGACCACGTGGTTCTCGTTGCCGGAGAGGTCGCGGGCCACGGCCATGCCGAGGCCGGCGGAGATGGAGGTCGAGGAGTGGCCGGCGCCGAACGTGTCGTATTCGCTCTCGGCGCGCTTGCAGAAGCCCGAGAGACCGCCGCCTTGCCGCAAGGTGCGAATGCGGTCGCGCCTGCCGGTCAGAATCTTGTGGGGATAGGCCTGGTGCCCGACATCCCAGATGAGCCTGTCTCGTGGCGTGTCGAACACGTGGTGAAGGGCGACGGTCAGCTCGATCACGCCGAGGCCCGCGCCGAGATGGCCACCGGTTACCGAGACCGCATCGATGGTCTCCTGCCGCAACTCTGCCGCGAGTTGCTTCAGCTCGCGATCCGTTAGCGTGCGAAGATCCTCGGGGGTGCGGATGCTGTCGAGCAACGGCGTCTGGTGTTCGGCGCTCATTCGGCGCTGGCAACTTTTGGTGAGATGGTGCGAAGGCTCGACACGTCGAAGCGTCCTTTACCGGCCATTGGCCATGCATGCAACCGGGCACACGAGCCGGACAAGAAACCGACTGATCATGGCAGAGCATGCGACCATAGCGGAGAGACCCGCCCCGCCCAAGCGGCGTCTTCTTTACCTCACCCGGGCCCAAGAAAGGCTGGCGACAACCGCGCCGTAGCCCTAGTCCTCGATGTCGAGGGGCTCGGTGCCCACCGGCTGGCCGTTCTGATTGAGCGAGATCTTTTCCACGCGTGCCTCAGCTTGGCGCAGCAGCCCGTCGCAATGCGCGCGCAGCGCCTCGCCCCGCTCGTAGATCAGGATCGAGGCTTCAAGCTCCACGTCGCCCCGCTCCAGCCGGTCGACGATGGTTTCCAGCTCCTTAAGCGCCTGCTCGAAGTTCATCGCCTTGATGTCGGATTGATCGGTGCTATTGGCCATGGCTTGCCTTAGCCCTTTCCCGCGCCTTCGATCAAGAGCTACGGCGCCGCCCTTTGCTCAAGAGGCGCCTATCAAAGCCTGGACATGAACGGCGGTCGAATCGGGCAGAGCTTCGAGATCGTAGCCGCCTTCCAGGGTGGAAACGAGCTTGCCGCCGGCATGCTTCGAGGCAACTTCCAGAAGCTTCTCGGTGATCCAAGCGAAATCCGCCTCAAGCAGCCTGAGCTGCGCCAGGGGGT
Source organism: Methyloceanibacter sp. (assembly GCA_050728375.1). Classification (GTDB taxonomy): domain Bacteria; phylum Pseudomonadota; class Alphaproteobacteria; order Rhizobiales; family Methyloligellaceae; genus Methyloceanibacter. Next base: position 825 of record JBOHJE010000082.1, on the reverse strand, counting down.
CCTTGAGATGGGCGTCGAAGCCGGCCGAGACGAGCAGGAAATCCGGGCCGAAGTCGTTGAGCGCTGGCAGGATGCGCTCGACATAAGCGGCGCGAAAATCCTCTCCGTCGTCGCCCGGGCTCAGCGGCGCATTCCAGATATTGCCGACGCCCGTCTCGCGGAGCGCGCCCGTGCCGGGGAACAGCGGCACCTGATGGGTGGACCCGTAGAACAGGTCCTTGTCGGACCAGAAGGCGGCTTGGGTACCGTTGCCGTGATGCACGTCGAAATCGACCACGGCCACGCGCTCGGCGCCGTGTTTGGCGCGGGCGTGGAGCGCCGCGACGGCAACAGTGTTGAACAGGCAGAAGCCCATCGGGCGTGACGGCTCGGCGTGATGCCCCGGCGGCCGCACGGCGCAAAATGCATTATCGGCACTGCCCGCCGAGACCTGGTCGACCGCGTAGATGGCGGCGCCCGCCGCCCGCAACGCCGCCTCCCAGCTTCCGGACGAGATTACCGTGTCTGGGTCAAGCCAATTGTGATCGCGTTTCGGAATCTCGGCGCGGATCGTCTCCACATAAGCCTTGGGGTGGATGCGCTCGATGGCGGCGAGGTCGGCAAGAGGGGCGAGCTCGCGCCTCAGAGAAGCAAATCGTCGGTCCCCGAGCGCCGTCTCGATGGCGCGCAGGCGGTCGGCCCTCTCCGGATGACCGTAGCCCGTGTCGTGCTCGAGACAAGCCGGGTGGGAAATGAGGAGCGTCGTCATGCGTAACGGTAAAGCGGTTCACTGGATGGGCACTCTAACTTGACCGCTCTCCGGTAACACGCGAAATGGTGCCCGAC
>JBOHJE010000081.1:0-6268 GCA_050728375.1 Methyloceanibacter sp. | reverse complement strand
ATCTTGGCGTGGTTGTAATCGACCATCAGACCCCAGCCGGGATGGGAGTCGAGCCACTAAGTTCCACGCACGCCCAATAGGGCGGCCAAGTGAAAGATTTGCCGTCCCAAGGGACGTCGCCGAGCGTCAGGTTGGTGCCGCCGGGCTGGACGATCGTGACGTCGCTGTCGAAACCTTCGCTGAAGCCGCCATATGCTCCGAGCTGGAATTCGGCCAAAGCGGGGTCGAGCCCGAGGAGAGAAATGGTGAGAACTGCTGCGAAAGCGCCCATAAGGGCTCGCTTCGCCCTGCCCGTGCCTGTCGGGAAGGTTGCCATCGTGGCCTACGCCCCCAGATGAGGCCGCTTTTTTTGGCCTTCTTTTTTGATCACGCGGTCGACACGCCAGCCGCGCATTCATCACTTTTACACCTTCACACCAGACGCAGCAAAGGCCGTCAGTTGTCCTTTCCAGCGTTTTCTCCAGGGGTGTTGCCGAAAAGCATCGGTCGACTGTGGCCGGATTGCAGCGCTTTTGGCCACCCTAGCCACGCCTGGGTTCTCGTCCCGCGCAGCCGGTAGCCGCCGTCGGGCGCTCGCTCGAACAGCCAACGCCGTGCCGCAAAGCGGTCGCGCACGAAATAGGGGAAGGCCGTTCCCAGAGCGGCTCCGAGCACCGCGTCGGTGAAGTAGTGGGCGCCAATCAGTATCCGGCTGGCGGCTATCCAGGCCGCGGCCGCGTACAGTAGCACCCTCCCCCGCGGCCAGAGGATGGCGATGACCGTGGCGAAGGCGAAGATGTTGGTGGCGTGGCCGGATGGCAGCGACGCGTAGTCAGGGTCGAACGCAAACATCTTGAACTCGAGTGGCCCCAGCGTGTCGAACAGCTTCGGCCGCGCGCGGCCGATGATGTTCTTGAGCAGGTTGGCGATCACACCGGCGCCGGCGACACTCACGAAGACGAACCCGATCGTGCTCACGATCAAGCCATAGGCAGCCCCGTTTCTGAAGCCGGTATGCTGCCGCCTGAGCACGATGGCGATCGCGATGGCCGCGCCTGTCGGCACCAGCATCCAGTTCGACTTGCCAATATCGGTGATAGTCTTAAAGAACCGGCTTACAGTCGGTGATAGGGCCCGCGCCCGTTCGAGCATAAACGGATCGATCAGCAGCAGGCCGAGCAAGACGAACGAGAGCGCCAGGACCAGCCGATCGAGAACAGTGAGATCTTTCAGATGCAGCAACATGATCCCCTGCCGCGCGGCGACATATCCCGGCAGAACGCCCCCTCACGCGACCTTGGTCTCGTTCAGTGGCCTCGCGCGCCGAATAGATAGATTTGCGGAAGTTGATCATGGGCCCGGGCGCTTGGCCAAGAAGGAATAGCGGATCGGGAAGGCGCGCTCAACCGGACGCTTAATGATGATGAGCGTGCGGCGCCTCGGCAGCGGGCGCCTCGGCGGCGGTGCCAACCGTCGCGAGCACCTCAACCGCGCCGGCTTTGGCGAATTCGAGCGTGAGCGCGAGCTTGTCACCCGCGGCCAGGGGTTCGTCCAGCCCCATGACCATCAGATGCGTCTTGCCGGGCTCGAGCTTGATGACTTCGCCCGGCGCGATGAGAAGGCCATCCTCCACCTGGCGCATCTGCATCTTCCCGTCCTCCGACATTGTGGTTTGGTGTAGCTCGACGGACTTGGCGTTGGGCGAGCTTGCCGACTTCAGCACATCGCCGCCTGCCCCCGCATTGGTGATTGTCAAATACGCCGCGGTCATCCGCCCATCGCCAACGGTAGGCTGGACCCAAACATCGGTGACCCGAACTCCCTGGCCCTCAGCCGCCCAAACCGTCAAGCCGACAAACAGCAACGCCGCGATGGTGAGCAAAAGAGCCACCCCGATCTCGATCATCCGGGGCTTCGATATCCGAACCATCATTCCTCGTCCCTCGGTAGAGAGGTCGCCGCGCAAGGACATAGCGGAAATTCCTTGCCTCTTGTTTATGTCGCGAGGCACGCGGTGTCTTGCGCCCTGGTGTCGCTGCGGCGGTCGGTCGCCCGCGAATCGTGCGCAGCTTGCTCGTTCGTGGGCGAGCAAATGTCAATCGGCAGATGAACCAAGAAATTCACGGGCGCCCGCAGAACGCGTTTTACTCATGCGCCGCCGCGGCCAGGCTGCTGAATAGGCCGGCAGAGCAGCCTCGTCACAAGCAACGGCCCTTAACCGGCGAGGTTCCGGGGAGCGGAAATTGGAAGTTGAGCCTGAAAGCGGGCTAAGGAGTTACTGCCCGGCTTTCCTGAACAATAATGGCGTCTTCCTGCTCATCGAGGGTGCCGAACGAGGCGTCACGCCCGTAGATGTCAGGCCTGAACTGGGCAAGACCGTTGGGGCTTGCGTAGGCGGTGAGGTAGACAAAATGCACCGGCACAGCACGCTTCAACTTTACGTTCAATTGCTTGCCGCTCTCGATCTCCGCTTGAACCTTCGGCAGGCTCCAGCCCTGATCGCTGAGAAGCCAAGCGACCAACTCGAGCACGCGCTCCACGCGCACGCATCCTGAGCTGAAGGCCCGCGTCTGGCTGCTGAACAGGGCCTTCAGCGGCGTGTCATGCATATAGACGGCGTGCTTATTGGGCATGTTTATGCGCACCAGACCCAGCGCATTTTGCGGGCCCGGATCCTGGCGAAACTTGTAGCTGACGACCTCGGGCGACGCCCAATCGACTTGTGAGGCGTCCAGCACAGGTCCATTCCAGCCTCGCATCACATTGAAACGCTGCTCGTAGAAATAGTTGGGGTTCTTGCGAATGGTCGGGATCAGATCCTTGGCGGCAACGCTCTCTGGCACCGACCAGGTCGGATAGAAATTCACCTCGACGACCTTGGCTGTGAGCTGCGGTGTCGCCCGCTGCGGCTTGCCCACCACCACCGCGCTATCGAGCGCGAGCTGACCGCCCTGCACCGCCTGCGCGGTGTAGCTCGGCACATTCACGAGAACGTAGCGAGCCTCCTTGTTGATCTTCATCAGCTCTTGAAGCCGCGGGAGGTTCATCTGCAGTTGCTGCTGACGTTCCGTCGCCGGAACGTTGAGCTCACGCAGCGTCCGGGTATCGACGAAGCCGGTAACGCGGAGGCCGTTGCGGATCTGGAACCGCACGAGTCCATCCCGAAATTCGTCGTCGAAGGTGGATTTGGCCTCCGCGCCGGGCGGCAGATCGCCTTCCATGACGAGACGCGTACTGATTGCGGTGATTTCCGTGCCTGAATCACCATACCGTAGCGTTACTTTGCCGGAGAGGCTTGGCCAGCCGCCGGCGGCCACGATGCGACTATAGCGTTCGATCGCCAATTGCAGACCGGAGACCGCCGCCTCGCTCACGAAGGGCACGCTCATACGATAGTCGGGGCTCAGCCGATCGTACAGAGAATCGCGCTGCTGCTGGCGGCGTTCCTTCTCCTCCTGCGTCATCGGGCCGCTGTCGGTGAAAGCGCTGAACGGATTGAGTGGATCGTTTGGGCCTGCCACCGACCGGCCGACAGCAAGCGCCAGGCTCAAGACACCGGCAAGCGCCACTGCGAAGAGGAGGTGTCGCCGACCAGGTCGGCGGCGAGAAGCTAGATCAAGCATCATGCGGCACAGATTTCCCCCGGGTCGGCGGATCGTCGCCCACGCGGCCGGGCGCCTGGACGATTCGATTGGGCGGACGAGACTTTAATCGCATTATTCGATGGCATAAAGATGGACGTTGCGAGCCTGGCGCCCGGCCCATATGTGCACACGACGGTTGGGGGCGTAGCATCAACGTGAACCAAAGAGAGAGCCGCCTCGAGCGCGAGGTCCTCACCAAGCTGCGCCTCAGTGGAGGCGTGGACGGCGGCCTCTCGGAGCGCAATTTCACCGCCGATCATGTGCTGGCGCCGCACGAAATTGCGCGCGGCAATGCTCTCTTCATTCCCGGTCTCGACGTTCTCGAGAGCAACAGCTTCCAAGGCAAAATCCGCACCGTGGCTCTGTGCTACTTCATCATCCTCAGGAGCGGTGCCCATGTTGACGAGGGCGCCATCAGCGAAGCGAGCTTCGACCGAGTCGAGACCGACGACGACTGATCGCGCTAAGCTCCGAGCGTGCCGAGCAGCCGGTCGATGAACGGCGCCTGCCGGGCCAGAACCTTGATGCGCGCGCGATCGGGCGTGAACCAGGCCGCGCGGTCGACTTCGGGGAACGACTGCTTGCGTCCGCTGCGAGGCGGCCACTCCATCTCGAAAAGATTCGACCTGAGCGTTGCCGGATCGAACTCGCCCTCGATGGCGAAGGCGGCCATCGGCTTGCGTCCCGGCTCAGCCTCCTCCCCGAGATCGAGCAAGGGACCGTCCGGCGGCGAAGCACCGAGCTCTTCGGCGAATTCGCGGAGGGCGCAGGCGAGCGGATCTTCGCCTGGACCATACTCTCCCTTGGGGATCGACCAAGCGCCGTCGTCCTTCTTCGCCCAGAACGGACCGCCTGGATGCACGAGCAACAGCTCGAGCGCACCGGGGGCCTTCCGCCGATACATCAGAAGTCCCGCGCTCCGCTTCGCCATGCAGGAAGCTTAGACGGAATTAAGGCCGCATGCGGAAAACTGGCGCGCTGACAAACCAGCGAGAGATGTTTTAAACCTCTTTCTGGCGATCTCTCTTGGGGCAACGGGTCTCGCCGAAGATGGGGGATATGGGGCGACAATCGCAGGGGGGATTCCTGATCGCACTTCTTGTCGCGGCGTGCATGCCATGGCTGCCTGGCTGCACCGGGCAAGCGCCGAGCGGCAAGGGACGGACGGCCGTCTTGACCGGAAGTGCCGCCGAGAGGGACTGTCTCGTCCGCGCCATGTATTTCGAGTCCAACCGCTCGAGCCATGACGACCTGATGGCCGTTGGCACGGTGGTCATGAACCGGGGGGCTTCCCCGCGCTATCCGAATACGATTTGCGGCGTGGTCGGCCAGCACCGCCAATTCGCTCCCGGTGTGATGACCCGGTCGCTGGACCGGACGCAGCTTTCGGCGCCCGAGCGCGCCGCCGATGCCATCCTCAAGGGCGAACGCTATGCGCCGGTCGGCGATGCCATGCAATTCCACGTCGCCGGTCTCAAGATTCCTTACCGGGTTCAGTATGTGACCGTCGCTGGCGGCAATGCCTTCTACCTGAAGAAGGGCCGACGCTTCAGGGACCGCATCGCCGACAAGCCAACTGTCGACGTTGCGAACGCGCCGGCGCCGAGCCAGGCGGAGCAAGCCGCCCTCGCCGAGGCGACGCCAAAGCCGACGGTGGTGCAGCGAATTTTCGGAGGCGCCCTCGCAGCGCCCGCCGGCACACAGACAGCCAAGTCCTGCGACATGGTCGCCTCGGCCTTCGGGGCCACCTCGCTCGCCTGCGAGACCGAGCTCGAGGGCCGCTAGACCTATACGCAAAAACCGCCGCAGGATTTCTCCGGCGGCGGTTTTCATGGCTTCGTGACGAGTGGCAAGCCACTCATTGGCAAGTCGCTGAACTCACGATCGTGAAAGAGGGGAATAATCTCGATGAGGGCTCTGGCAGCTCTTGCCGCGCTCGACGCCCACAGCGCTCGGAGAGCGCGCCTTGCGCGCAGTCGCGCAATTTTCACGACACCGCCCTTGGCAAGCCTGGCGACGACCTACTCTCCCAAGCCTTGAGACTTAGTACCATCGGCGCTGGAGCTTTTCACGGCCGAGTTCGGGATGGGATCGGGTGTGGGCGCTCCGCCAAAATCACCAGGCCAGCAAAGGGCGGTGTCAAATCTGGTCTTAGACCGCATCGTCATCGTGCTCGGCGCACCACGCGCTCAAGTAGCGCGAAGCGCGGTAGCGCACGACAAAGATGGGCACTGACAATGAAAGCAATCAAGCCGATCGAGCTATTAGTACTGGTTAGCTTCACGCATTGCTGCGCTTCCACACCCAGCCTATCAACGTGGTGGTCTTCCACGGCTCTCAAGGGAGAACTAGTTTCGAGGTAGGCTTCCCGCTTAGATGCCTTCAGCGGTTATCCCGTCCGCACATAGCTACTCTGCTATGCCGCTGGCGCGACAACAGATCCACCAGAGGTGCGTCCATCCCGGTCCTCTCGTACTAGGGACAGATCCTCTCAATTCTCCTACAACCACGGCAGATAGGGACCAAACTGTCTCGCGACGTTTTGAACCCAGCTCACGTACCACTTTAATCGGCGAACAGCCGAACCCTTGGGACCTGCTCCAGCCCCAGGATGTGATGAGCCGACATCGAGGTGCCAAACGACC
>JBOHJE010000080.1:0-5035 GCA_050728375.1 Methyloceanibacter sp. | reverse complement strand
GTCCTGAGCTGATCCAATCGCTCTGGTGTCGCCTGGAACGATAGCCGCAACGGGCGTTCGATGCGGATCTCGCGGTAGCCAAAGTCGGTCGTATCGAAGATTCTCGACACTTCGGATTCGCCAGCATTACCGTTGAGGATGTCGGCGTAAATGGTCACGATCTCGTCGCGCGCGTCCTCCGGAATTTCCCGACGTTTGGAGCCCAGAGATTTTCGCATCGACTTCCAGAACCGTTCGCCGGAAGCATTGATAAGCTGCACCTTGCCACGCCGCGCCTTCGGCTTGCGGTTGGTGAGAATCCAGACATAGGTCTGGATACCGGTGTTGTAGAAAAGATCGGTTGGCAACGCGACGATCGCCTCCACCCAGTCGTTTTCCAGCATCCAGCGGCGGATTTCGCTTTCGCCAGAACCGGCCCCGCCGGTGAAAAGCGGCGAGCCATTCATGACGATGCCGATACGCGATCCGGTTTCATCATGCCGCATCTTTGAGATCATGTGCTGCAGGAACAGGAGCTGGCCGTCGGAAATGCGCGGAAGGCCCGCGCCGAACCGGCCGTCCATGCCGAGCGTCTCGGCCTCCTGTTTGATCGGGTCCTGGTATTTCTTCCAGTCTACTCCATAGGGTGGATTGGAAAGCATGCAGTGGAAGCGTTTGCCCTTGTGGGCGTCGTGGGTGAGGGTGTTGCCGAAAGCGATCTGCTCCGGGTCGTGGCCAGTCACCAGCATGTCGGATTTGCAGATGCCGAACGACTCACCGTTGATCTCCTGCCCGAAAAGCTCGACACGGATACCAGGGTTGAAATCCTTCAGCGCTTCTTCTGTGAGCGCCAGCATGCCGCCGGTGCCGCAGGCCGGGTCATAGACCTGGCGGATGATGCCCTTGCCCGTCAGCTTGGCGTCGTCGTTGGCGATCAACAGATCCACGATCAGCCGGATCACCTCGCGCGGTGTGAAATGCTCGCCGGCTGTCTCGTTCGAGATTTCCGAGAATTTGCGGATCAGCTCCTCGAACAGGTAACCCATCTCAAGGTTTGAGACGGCGTCGGGGTGAAGATCGATTTCGCAGAAGCGCTCGAAGACGGGCCAGAGGATGCCGCCCTCTTTCAGGCGCTTGAGCTGGTCGGTGAAAAGGAACTTGTCAAGAAAGATGTCGCGGACGTTGCCGGAAAATTTCGTGATGTAGTCAACGAGATTGGCGTGGAGCTGGCCAGGGTCCTGTCCGCGCAGGGTTTCAAAGGTAAAGCGCGACAGATTGTAGACTTTCACGTCGCCGCCGACGGCGCCGAACAGGATCATGTCGCGGGTTGCGTCATCGACCCCCTTAGGCAATTTTTTCTCGGCGGCGAGGACGGCCGCTTTCGAGCCTTCAAGGAGGCAGTCGAGGCGCCGCATCACCACGAAGGGCAGGATTACTTTCCCGTATTCGGATTGCTTGAAATCGCCGCGGAGGATGTCGGCGATCGACCAGACGAACGCGCCAAGGTTCTGCGCTTTTGCGCTCTGTTTGGCCATCGGTGCCCCCGGAGAAGGTACACTAGCGTGCCCTGCTGGTGAGAGATGAATTTGCCAGCTCGCCACGCGCCGAAACGGGCTGATTCAGACAAGCGAGGATTTCTGCGGGTTTCCGAGGGCAGGTCTGTTGTGGCAAAAAGGGCCCCGAAGGGCCGTTTGTTTCCGTATCTTTTTGTCTAATCCATTGTTTTAATTATGACGCGAGCGACGGGACTTGAACCCGCAACCTCTTGCGTGACAGTCAGGGCCGGTTGGTGCCCTTCGCTAGATATCTGCCGGAATTCCCTCCCCTATTCCCCCCATTTTCGATTCCAGACGAGCTGGGCCGTGTTGCCTTCTGCGGAGGGGAACAGAGCGGCGGTGATGGGCTCGGGCAGGCTCGGGTCGTCAAGGCGGACGCGGACATAGTCCCTAGACTTGTCACCGGTAGTGCGGGCCTCCCAAGCGTCGCCGATGCGGGAGTTGCCGACCAACACCCGGAAAGCCGGGGCGTTGTCGCGATCGCGGTTGTCGTTGGGAACGAGCCGGACCTTGGCGTCGATGGTCAGCGTTCGGATGGAGCCGGTCCAGCCGCCGTCGCGCGACGGGGTGAAGGCGCCGATGACACTCATGGGTCAGTCCTCCGTGGTTGGGGCGGGATTGATGGTGAGACGGTCTCGCCACTGCGCGGTTTGCGGTTGCGATGAGCGGGGTCTTCCATGCGCGAGTCCGACATGCCTTCTTTCCGGGCCTTGGCGAAGGCGCGATCGCTGTCGAGGAAGGCTTCGAGCATGTAGGGAATGATCTCGGCGACGGACTCCGCCTCGCCATAGATGGCGCGGTAAGCGGCAGCGTAGTCGCAGAGCGACTTGTTAAGCTCGGGCTTGACGGTGATGGTGATCTTGACCGGGGTGCGATCGGGCAGCTTGGCGAGTTTCAGCATGGGAAGTTCCTTTCAACCTCGGTAGGGGCGCAGCACGAGGTCCCTATGGACGATGACGCGCAGCGACCAGCCGGGACGGACGGTGATGGTCGGCTGGATGTTCAGGTTCCTCTCGGTGATGCGCTGGCCGGCGCGGTTGACGTTTTGCTGGGTCGATTCGCGGATCGCGCGCACGAGATCGCTTTCGTCGGGTCCGAGACTGAGCTCCGTGCCGACCCCGAGCAGCGTCGCCAGCGCGATGCCCTTCAGGAGGCGCCAGGTGTGGTAGTCGACCTCGTCCTCGAGCCCGGCGTAACCGGCAACATCGGTGGCCGGCAGATTGTCGATCTCGATGGAGGAGCCGTCAGGCAGGATGATGCGCTGCCAGATGAGCAAAGCTCGCGACTGGCCGAAAGCGACGACACTGTCATAAGTACCGATCAGGCGCGAGCCCTGCGGAATGAGAAGGGTGGAGCCGCTCACCGTGTCGTAGATGTTTTCGGTGACCTGGGAGACAACGAGACCGGGCAGGTCGGAATTGATGCCGGTGATCAGGCTCGCCGGGATGACGCTTCCCGCCATGACCTGATAGGGCGAAGCGGGCGTCTGCAGCGCATGCGGATTGTAGATGCCGCCCGTGTCGCGCTCTTTAATGAAATCGAGCTTGCGCTGCTGGTTATTCTGGTCAGCCTCGGGATCGAGCGCCAGCCGTCTGTCGTCAGGCCGTAATGGTGCCCCTGCGACCTGCGATGGCGCCACTCCACTTGCCCTGCCCCAGCGGTAACCGGAGGCTGGGGCCGGACGCTGATGCGGAAGAACACGCCGGACTCACGCGCCTGGACAGCCTGTTGAAGGAGGCGTTGTTCCTCCGCGGAGAACTCCTGGCTTCCCGGCATGAGGCCATGGGCACGTTGCTGAGAAAGGATTGGCCTTCCGAGATCGCCGGGCAGTGGCGGACCAAGGATGGGTGTTTGCGGCTTAGTCTGGCTGTAATCGCTAGGCAGCGCCGCAAGGCCGTCGGGGGTGGGCTTGCGCTCAGTGTTGTAGAGCTCCTCGGCCTGCTCCTTGATCCGCAAGGCCGGTCCTTTCAGCGCCATCATGGTGACGGCGAGGATGGCGCCAGAACAAAGGGCGGCAATGCCGATCAACAGCCCGCGCTTAAAGCGCACGGCCCGTCGGGGCGCGGCGCGCAGTTGCAGCTCTTCGGGATCGACCTTGGGCGGGCTCATCGAAACCCTCCTGCGCTCGCCCGTGCGACTCCATCCGTGCGTGTGATGCGCACCACCGCTTGTGGCTTTGTTCCGAGTCTGAGCTCGGCGGCGGCGAACAGCTGGTCGACGATGTAGTAATTGCGCCGGACGCGGTAGTTGACGAGTTGATTGCCGCCGTCGGCGCCAACGACGAAGAGCGGCGGCGCCTCGCCCTGATCGATGCGGCGGGGGAACTCGATATAGACCTTGTGACCGTCGTCGAAGGCGCGGACCGGCCGCCAGGGCGGATTGTTGCCGGAGATGGCATAGCAGAAGCGGATGTTCTCGAGCGCGACATTGGAAGCGACCGGCAAGGCGGCATCGGCCTCGGCGTTGCGGCGGCGAAGCGCAGCGATCTGGTCCTCGGCGTAGATCCAGGAGACTGCCGCCATCGACGTCTTCTCGGTGCTCTCCAATTGCAGATGGTAGGAGCGGCGGTCGGTGGTGATGACGAGGTTGGTCTTCAGCCCGGGGGCGAAGGGCTTGACCAGAACATGGATGCGGGCGTCTTCACCCACGCCGCTGGTGGTGTCGCCGATCACCCAGCGCACCGTATCGCCGGCGGAGACCGAGGTGAGCTTTTCGCCCGGCTGCAACGCGATGTCGCTCACGCGCTCGGGCGCGGCATAGACTTGGTACAGCGCGCCTTCCGTATAGGGATAGACCTGGATGGCATTGATATAGCCATGTTTGGTCGGCTCTTGGGTCGCCGCCTTGTTGGCGTCGTCGACGCGCACCGTGGGCGGCCGCTTGTCTTTGGCCACCTTGTCCGGCGGAGGCTGCAGCTGTCCCGGCAGCGGCAAGGGCATCGGCACCTTGACGATCTCGACCGGCTTTGCCGGTTCCTCCTATTTGGCGCCACTCTCCGCGTCGAAATTCCAGACAGGGATACCCATCCTGCGGGCCTTGTCGGCAAGGTTCTGGGAGATGCCGGAGCCGGGAAAGGCGATGACACCGATGGGGAGCGCTTCGAGCATCTGGTCGTTGCGCTTGAACGGTGCGGCATTCCGGTGACGCGTCCAGTCGGGCTTGAAAACGATCTGCGGCACGCCGCGATTGTCGGCCCAGCAGGCGGCGATCTTCTCGGCGCCCTTGGGTGATCCGCCGTGTTGCCCATGAAGAGCGCGTCGAAGAGGCGGACTCGTCGACGTTTAACATCTCGATGAACGACTTATCGAAAAGAGCGATGGGGCCCAGCGCCTGCCGCCCTCGACCGGCAACAATCTAAAGTGAAGCACCGGTCTCGCGGACAGGAGAGACCGCGCATTGATGGAAGGGCGTCCTTCGTCGCTCCGCCTGACACTTGCCCATGACGAGCATCGCCGTCACTTTTTGCAAACTCGTGCCGGCAACTAACAAAATGAGTGAGG
>JBOHJE010000079.1:0-18051 GCA_050728375.1 Methyloceanibacter sp. | reverse complement strand
CTCTTGATGCAGGGTCTCACACCGTTGATCGCCGCGCACGGCACGAGTCTTAGAGGCGTCGTCAAATATCTGGACAACATCTCCGACGAGCATATCGCGAAACTGGAGATCCCGACGGCGCGGCCGCTCGTCTACGAACTCGACAGAAACCTCAATCCCGTTGGCAGCTACTATCTCGAAACGCCCCACGCGGCCCGCTTCGCTTGACCGTCAGGGAGGCCCGAAATTCTCCGGGGCGTAACCGGCGCACGAGCCCTTCAGTCGCACGTCGCTGCCGAGTATCTGGCAGATTTCGACCTTCTTCAGCGGGTTGTTGCGGACCTCCGAGCCCGTGACCTTCCAGCCGTAGCTGCGCGCCACGATGGCGATCTGCTCCTCCTCGCAATAGGGCGTGGCGATGAGCCCGTATTTCGTGACCTGGAAGTTGCCCTTGCATTGGATGCGCGCCGCAGCGGGCTCTGGCGCGACAAGTCCCAAGAGCGCTGCCCCGAAGATTCCGGCCGTAAGGCCGCTCACGCTACGTCCGCTCATGATCGTCTCCTTAGCTGCGGCGGCGATTATATAGCAGAGCGCGCCAGCTACGAGCGGCCGTTGCGCGATGGCGCTCGCTAGGGCGGGTGTCGACAAGAACGGATTTAGCTGTTGTCGGGAGACTCGACGACGATCTTACCGACCATTCCGCGGTCCATCATGTTGTGCGCCCCGACCTCGAATGCTCCGGGCCGAATCGCCACGAAGAACAGCTCGGCCTCACCGACATCCTCGAACTCGATCTCTTCGAGCGTCGGGGTCTTCCCCTCGGCGCCCTCAGCCCTTCAGGGCTTCGCTCGCGGGCAGGTAAGGCAGACCGAGCGCCTCGGCCACCGCCTTGTGCGTCACTTGGCCGTCATGAATGTTGAGCCCCTCGCGCAGGAAAGGGCTCGCCATGAGGGCGCGCGCATAGCCTTTGTCGGAGATCGCCAGCACGTAGGGTGCCGTCACGTTGCTGAGCGCGAAGGTCGAAGTGCGCGCCACGGCGCCCGGCATGTTGGCAACGCAATAATGCACTACCCCGTCGACGACGTAGGTGGGGTTGGAGTGTGTGGTGGGGCGCGAGGTCTCCGCGGTGCCGCCCTGGTCGATCGAGACATCGACGATCACCGCACCCGGCTTCATTGCCGTGACCGTCTCGGCGGAGATCAATTTCGGCGCGGCGGCGCCCGGCACGAGGACCGCGCCTATGACGAGATCCGCGCGCCGGCACAGCGTCTCAACGCTTTGCCGTGTCGAGAACACTGTCCGCAGGCGCGAGCCGAATTGCGCCGATACGCGCCGCAGCTGATCCATATCGTGGCTGGCCACGGTGACACTCGCCCCCATGCCAACAGCAATGAGCGCCGCGTTCGTGCCGACCACGCCGCTGCCTAGGATGAGCACATCGGCGGGCGGCACGCCCGGCACGCCGCTAGGCAGAACGCCACGCCCCCCGCTCGCCTTCTGCAAGCTAATAGCGCCGACCTGCGGCGCCATGCGGCCCGCGACCTCCGACATGGGCATCAGTAGCGGCAGGAAGCCTTGCGCGTTGGTCACGGTCTCGTAGGCGATCGCGATGACTCCGGAGGCGAGCAGTTCCTCGGCCTGGGCGAGGTCCGCTGCGAGATGCAGATAGGTGAACAGGACCTGGCCGGCCTTGAGCCGCTTGCGCTCGGCGGCAAGCGGCTCCTTGACCTTGACGATCAGTTCGACACGATCGAACACCTCGTCGGCGCTACCGACGATCTCTGCTCCCGCCGCCTCGTAATCGGCGTCGCCGAGCCCCGCGCCGGCTCCCGCGCCCATCTCGACGAGGACCGCATGGCCGCGCTCGGTGAGTTCCCGCACCGTCGCGGGGATCACCGAGACCCGGTATTCGTTGTCCTTGATCTCCTTCGGAACTCCGACAAGCATGGCGGAAGCGCCCCGTCTCGCGAAGGCGCTTCCTTACCACAGCTTACATAGCGAGGCTGCGCCGTATCCTGCTAGTACGGCAGTGACGGCGGAGCTGCGCCCCCCGGCGGAGCGGCCCCTGGGCCGTCGTCTTCCCCAGGCCTCGTCTTCCTGCCTTTCTTGGCCTGCCCCGGAGCGCCCGCGCCTTGCGAAGGCTTAGGCGCCGGTCCCATGCCAGCGCCGGGCGCCGCGCCACCCGCGGAAGGAGGCGGCAGGGCATCCCCGGGCTCAGGCTGCGCCTTGGGCGCCCGCCGCACCTTGGGCTCGGGTGCGGCATCAGGCATCGCCTTTGGCAATGGCTTGGGCTCGGCCTTGGGCAGCGTCTTCGGCATTGATTCAGGCTCGGGCTTCGGCAGCTTCTTCGGCATTGGTTCAGGCTTAGCCTTCGGCAGCTTCCGCGGCATTGGTTCAGGCTTAGGCTTGGCCTCCGGCTCCGCTCCAGGGGCGGGCTCGGAAGGCATCGCCCCTTTCGGGTCTGGAGTCTTGGGCGCGGCCTCGAGCTCCTCCTCGTCGGGCTTGAGCTTCTTCTTGGGAGCAGGCTTCTCCTCACCTGCCTCACTTGGCATGGGAGCGGGTTTTTCAGGCTCCTCAGCCGCTTTGGGCGCAGGCGGCGGGAGCGCCTCCTTATCCGCGGGAGCCATAGGCTTCTCCTCGCCCGCCACTGGCTTTCCAGGTTTGGGCTTCCCGGGCTCCTTAGGCTCAAGCATCCCCGGCTTTGCTGTAGCCGGCCCGGCCTTTTGGCCTGCGGGCTTGCCCTTCCTGGGCGCGCCCGGCCGAGGAAGCGGTTTGCCCTCCGCCTCTATCGCCTTAGCCGCCTTGACCTCTGGCGGGAGCATCATCTCCTCAGTCGTAGCCTCGCCCTTGGCAATCTGCCCCTTGGTGGGGCTTTCCGCCGCGACCTCCTCAACCTTCCTGGGCTTGGGCGGCGCGGCCGTCCGTGCCTTCTGACCCGCCTTGGGCCGGAATACCTCGACGGCGTCATCGGTCACCTTACCGGGCCTGTCAGCGTCCTGGGCCAGAGCAATCTTGCGGGCCACAACCTTTTTCCTGGTCTTCTCTTCGACGAATTTCGGAGTGAGTGCGCGGTTCACGACGACGTTCCTCTCGACCGTCGTGTAGCCAATGGGACGCGTGCGGCGAACAACCTCAACGATCCGCGTTCTGTCGCGCACGATGCGCCGCGGCAGATCGTCATCGAGAAACGAGCGGTTCGGCACGGCCTGCCAGTAATAGTCAGGCACGTCGCCGACGTTTATGTTGATGTTGACGTCACCCCCGTCGTCATAGGACGGTGGCAGCGGCGCCCAGGCGAGATAATCGTCGGACTGCCGCCACGAGACCCAGGCTGGCGCCCAGCGCTTGCCAGGCACCCAGAACCAGCCGACGCGGTTGGAGTAACCCCACCTTCCGTAATGATAGGTCGCCCAGCCGTGGGGCTCGTTTGAGACCCACGTCCAGCCGCGGTCGGTATAGGCCCAGCGCCCATCGGTATACGGGCGCCAATCCCGATTGACGCGAGAGGGCACCCAAACATACCGGCCCTGCATCCAGGCCCACTCGCCGTGCGGCGCAAGCCGGTCATAGAAGACCGCTTGGTCGTCGACATAGCCCTCGCCGCCGTAGCCCCCACCGGCCCAACGGGAACGCTCCTGATAGAATGGGCGGTCGCTGTAGTACTCACCCCAATAGGCGTCGACGTCGAACGTCACGACCTCAAAGCCCATGCTCGGCGCATAGTCGCGGAGCGGGTAGTACTCACCCTCGTACAGCCCGGCCAGGTAGACGGCGCTCATCCAGCCTCGCTGGTCCTGATAGACCGTGTCGCACCAGGTATGGTCGGCGAGACAGCCGACAATTGTGATCGGCTCCTGGTACGACACCGTGAGGATGATTGGATACTCCGTACCGGGACCCGCTCTCAGATTGACATCGGTGACTGGATAGGCGTTTGGCTCTTGAGCGTGCGCGCTCTTAAAGCTTACCCCCAAGACGGCCACGGCGATCACAGCCGCAGCGACAACAACGTGACGGCAAAACTCAACTAGATTCATACTGAAGCATCCCTTTAGCCCCCCATGGGGCAACCCGGGGCATAACCCCCGAGCCGCGGTTACGTTTCACCGGCAGGGTTCGTTTCGGTTTTGGCTTTTGAAATTGCGGCGTCTTTCTGAAATTGTGGCGTCTTCCTGGACTTCCGCGGGGACAAACGCTAACAACGCTCCCGCGGGCGGGCCTTCGCCCAAGGCCGCCGATTTTCCCGTTTAAGCTGCGCTACGCTTGAGCCGCCACCAGCCAAATCCACCACGCAAGGGAGTAACGTGAACCTGCCGGCTCTGGCTGACATCCGGATTGGCGTCATCGGCCTCGGCTATGTCGGCCTGCCGCTCGCCGTCTATCTGTCGCGGCATTTTCCGGTGCTGGGCTTCGATGTCGACGCCTCACGTGTCGATGAACTCAAGCGCGGCATCGACCGAACGCGCGAGGTGACCGACGCTGAGTTCGCCGCCGTGAGGGACCTCGGCTATTCCGCCGACATTGGCGAACTGCGCGATTGCAATGTTTACATCGTCACTGTCCCCACGCCGGTGGATCAGGCCAAGCGCCCCGACCTCACCGCGCTGATCACCGCGAGCCGAACCGTAGGGACGGTGCTGAAGCCCGGCGACATTGTCATCTACGAGTCGACGGTGTTCCCTGGCGCGACCGAGGACATTTGCGTTCCCGAGCTCGAGAAGGCGTCGGGACTGAAGTTCAACCAGGATTTCTTTGCGGGCTACTCGCCCGAGCGCATCAACCCCGGCGATCTCGCCCACCGGCTTCCCGACATCGTCAAGGTCACCTCCGGCTCGACCGCCGAGGTGGCCGACCTGGTCAATATGATCTATGCGAGGGTGATCACCGCCGGCACGCACCCGGTCAGCTCGATCCGGGTCGCCGAAGCCGCCAAGGTCATCGAGAACATTCAGCGGGATGTGAATATCGCGCTCATCAACGAGCTCGCCATGCTGTTCAAGGAGCTCGGCCTTGAGACGCGCGAGATCCTCGAAGCGGCCGGGACCAAGTGGAACTTTCAGCCATTCCGCCCTGGCCTTGTCGGCGGTCACTGCATCGGCGTCGATCCCTATTATCTGACCTATAAAGCTGAATCGATCGGCTTTCACCCGCAGATGATCCTCGCCGGACGCCGCATCAACGACAGCATGGCGTCCTTCGTGGCGAATGACGTGATCAAGGCCATGCTCAAGCGCAAGCAGCGGATCGACGGCGCGCGGGTGCTGGTGATGGGCTTTACCTTCAAGGAAAACGTGTCGGACACGCGCAACACCAAGGTGGTCGAACTCGTGGGCGCCTTGCGCCACTTCGTGGCTGAGGTCGTGACCTACGATCCCCTGGCGGACGCGGCCATGGCGAAGCAGGACTATGGCATCGATCTCACCAACAACCTGCCCCAGGGGCCGTTCAACGCCATCATCCTGGCGGTCAAGCATGCGCCCATCGCCGCATTGGGAGAGCATGGCATCAAAGCGCTGCTCGCACCCGACGGCCTCATTTACGATCTCAAAGGCATCTTGCCGCCGACCGTGAGCCATGCGCGCCTCTAAGACGGGCGCGGTTTTTCTAAAAATCAACCTGCTGATTGTGGCCCTTGAAATCCGGGCCGTTCTTTCCGATGATCAGCCTACTGAGTAATTCCAGAGACGCGTAAAAATCGAGACTTGCGATTTAGCCGGTCTCCCAATCTCCCTATTATCCACGTCATGAAGGCGGTCGCATTACTCGCGTCCGCCAACCAGAGGATCGACTCGGGCGCCTATTGCGTCCGGGTCATAAATGGCAGAGGCGACGAATGACTGCTTCAGAATCGAACGGCCCGGGCGGCGTATCACCCGCCCACGCCGGTCCGTTGCCGCATCACCCGCGGAACACGGGTCCTATGCTCGCCAGCGCTCGTTGCGGGCCTCGCACCCGTGCCGGAACTGCGTGCCGATCACCCGCCGTTGCCGGGAAGTCACTACGAGCTCTATGCTGATCTGAAACCGCGAGGCGCCATGGGCTCGATTTTCGCCATCAGGTCCCTCCTCTTGGACGGAGCTCTCCAAACAGGTCTCCGCGCAAGGCTTGAAGCGATGAAGGAACGCCTCGCCCGTTTGGAGGAACGAGAGAACAAGAAGCGGCTATTGGCGCTCGAGGCCATGAGCGAGGCAGGTATCAGCAAGCTTGAAGCTCCGGATTTCACGGCCTCGATCCGCGCTGGCACTCGGTCCGTTACCATTACAGCCGAGCCGGAAATCCCCGATTCGTACTGGATCCCCCAGGCACCCGAAGCTCGACCGCCAGGCCGTGCTGTCGGAACTGAAAAAGGGTGCACAGATTCCCGACGCAGAACTTAACAATCCCCGGCCGATTCTAACAGTGAGGACACGCTGATAGCGTTCTCGGACCTGCAAGGTCGCCAGCTGAAGGCCAAGCTCGATGCGCGCCACATAAAGACGCGTAAGGCAGAGGACAATACGCTGCATTACATCGAAGGCTCGCACGCAATCGCTGAGGCCAACCGCATCTTCGGCTTTGACGCGTGGGACTGGCGTACCCTCGCCATCCGTTGCGTCTGGACGAGCAAAAACGGTCAGCATTTTGCCGCGGCTTACACTGCAAAAGTCCGCATCAGAGTGCGCGCGGGCGATGCCACGATCACTCGAGAAGGGTCTGGGAGCGGGGAGGGCAAAGGAACGACGCCCGGACAGGCCCACGAGCTCGCGCTCGAATCCGCGGAGACTGACGCCACCAGAAGAGCGCTGGCGACCTTTGGCAATGCATTCAAGCTTGCTCTCTATGACCCAGAGCAGATCGGTGTTCGCCACCGCCCGGCCAAGGGTGAGGCCACGGTTGCTGACAAGGAACCATGGGTGCTCCGATCAGGCGCTGGCGGCATCATCGGCAAGTTCCAAGACGCGCCCCAGTTCGCGACAGCGCTCTCCGGCGCCATGTCCGACGCCTCGACTATCGAATACCTCTTCGCCGTCTGGGAGCGGAATCTCCCCGTAGTCCGCGCCATTGCGCGCACCCTCAGTCGAAATGGAGAGGGATCGTCGGAGTTCGGCGAACCGCTTGTTGCGCATCTGAAGACCTGTGCGCGAGCCCTAGCCTCTGCGACGGCGAGGCAGGCAAGTCCGACAAGGCGGCTAACTAAGGCCCCAGTCGGAAGCAAAATTGATAAAAGCGCGCTTACATTCGGCGAACTCAAGCGCAGCCGTTCAAAACAGCACCTGCGCGCAGTGGCGCGGCAACCTTGCCTCATTTGTGGGAGATCTCCTTCCCACGCGCACCACGTTCGCTTCGCCCAACCGAAAGGCATTGGCAAAAAAGTCAGTGATGAGTTTGCCGTCCCGCTTTGCGCCATCCACCACGCTGAGAACCACGCGACCGGTGACGAGCGAGGCTGGTGGGAGAAGCATAATGTAGACCCACTCGCCGCAGCGGCTCAATTATGGAGTGAATCGAGAACGGTGGCGGAATGACGTGGCGATGGCCGTTTTTTGCGGCGTGCAGCCGCTGCACTAATCGCTGAATCCAAGCTTGCCCGACAGGGTCGCGCCATTTTGGGAAGATGGCGATGGCTGGAAAGAACTTTGTGGCCTGATCGGCCCGATCATCCGTTTTCGCATCGCAATCGACGCCCTGGTTGACGTAGCGCTTGCTTCAGCCGGTTAGACAGGCAGACAGGCGACCCCCGGCCTTCTGCGACTAAAGCGAACGCCCCGGTCAGAAACCGGGGCGTTCTCAATTCCACTACGTCAGAAACCGAACCAAAGGTTTATCCCTGGTTGGCGATAGTAGCGGGGATATCCGTAATATCCGTAGGGCCGATAGTTTGCGTAGGGCCGGTGCCGATATCCATAGGACCTATAGCCATAGGACCTATAGCCATAGGAGCGGCGGTAGCCATGGTGATGATGCCTGCTGTACCTGCCTCGGTTCCACTTGCCGTGATATCTGTTGCCAACTTCAATTAGGTCGCTGTTGGCCACCGGGGCTGACTGGGCGCCTGGCGAGGCGGATAAGGCCCATGCGCCCGATGTGAGGGCAAGCGAGACTGCTGCCGTCGTGAGGATCGTTTTGATCATTGGGGAAGCTCCATTTCTACTGCGCCGAGCACACTTGATCGACGCCGGTTGAGGAGCACTATGACGGCTGCCGGCTGAACGAAGCGCAACCGTCTGTTCATCGCTCGTTCATCGCTGAAGGTGGGCGGAGCCTCCCTCGCTAATCCCGGTTAGGCACCCGCGCTCAGGCGAGGCCTTGCATGGGGTCACTACTGACCGCACCGGCAAAGGGAGAAAGCAAGAGCGCTGAGAGGCCGTACTTTCCAGCCGACTGTGCCAATCAGCGGTGGTACGGTTGACTCGCAACGGCTCCCGTGTACATGCCGGAATGGGCTCTGCCAGCTATAATCGTTGCGCTAGTCGCATACCTCGCTTGGGTCGGCTTTAAATTCTGGCGACGCCGCCGGCAAGACAATGATGGCGATGCGTGAAACCCGTATAGATTAACGCCGCGGGACATTGGGCTCCCTCAAGATGGATCGATGTTCAAGGTCGAAGCCGTCGTCATCGGCGCGGGCGTAATCGGGCTGACTATCGCGCGCGCACTGGCGTTGCGTGGCTTTGAAGTGCTGGTGCTTGAGGCGGCCAAGAGCACCGGTCAGGGCCAGTCTTCGCGCAACAGCGAGGTGATCCATGCGGGCCTTCATTATGCGCCTGGAAGCCTCAAGGCCCGCCTATGTGTCGCCGGCCGTCGGGCTCTCTACCGCTACTGTTCGGATAGAGGCATTCCGCACAGGTGCTGCGGCAAGCTGATCGTCGCGGCAAACGAGCGTGAGGATGCCACCCTGGAGATTCTCGAACGCCAAGCCAAGACGAACGGCGTCGAAGGCGTCGAGCTGATCCGGGCCGGGCGACTTAAGGAGCTCGAGCCCGAGATCCGAGGAACGGCCGCGCTTGCGTCGGCGACGACCGGGATTGTCGATTGCCACGCTCTGATGCTCGCCTATCGGGGCGACGCCGAAGACGCCGGCGCGACGTTTTCATTCCGTACGCCCGTCCGGGATGGAACCATTGTCGGCGACTCGATCCTGATTCGAACTAGTGGAGCTGAACCGGCCGAGATCGAAGCTCGCCTCGTGATCAACGCGGCGGGCCTCGGCGCCTGGGATGTATCGGCGCGCCTGATCGGCCTGGACGCGGCGACCATCCCGCCGCGATATTTAGCCAAAGGCAACTATTTCAGCTTGAAGGGATGTGCTCCCTTCAAGCATCTGATCTATCCCGTTCCGGATCCCGGCGGCCTCGGCATTCATCTCACCTTAGACCTCGGGGGCCAGGCTCGGTTCGGGCCCGATGTGGAATGGGTCAATGAGGTCGATTACGAGGTCGATCCCCTCCGCGGCGCAGCCTTCTACAACGCCATCCGGCGTTATTGGCCAGCTCTGGAAGACGGCGTCCTCAGCCCGGCCTATGCCGGCATCAGAGCCAGGACCGCCGGGCCCGGCGAGCAGGCCCCCGACTTCGTCATCCAGGGTCCGCCGGAAACCGGCCATAGAGGCTATATTGCCCTTTATGGCATCGAATCGCCCGGCCTCACGGCATCGCTCGCCATAAGCGAGCATGTGGCCGAACTTGCCGCTAGCTCTCCTTGAAGGTCCGCTGAGATGATCGCGGAGCAGCTTGAGCACATAGGAGATAACTGTGCCCGGCTCCGTCTGCATGAACACCCGCTATTCGCCGGTATTGGCAGCAGTCTCCGGACTTCCTCGTCCAGGGCGCGCTGAAGACCGGCCAACAAGACGTGACCGCACTCTACGCAATTGGCGCCTCACCGCCTCACGGGCCACTACCTGGCCGTATGGCGGTCTCCCGTTTCTTTGCGGCCTGCGAGACGCTTCTTACCTCCTCTTTGACTGTGCCGGCCGCTTTTTCCCCCCACAAGCGGGGTGATTCGGGCGCGCCTTACAGTTGGGCTTCTTTGCGGCCTGTCCCTTGGGCTTCTTTGCGGCCTGTCCCTTGGGCTTTTTTGCGGCCTGCCCCTTGGGCTTTCCCATCGCGGCCGCAGGAGGCGGTCCTCCCTTTCTGGAATTGGTCGCCTTGGCCTTGTTGGCTGCCTTTGCTCTCGCCGCATTCACGCGAGCAGCCTTGTCCCTTTCGGCTTGAGCTTTGCCTGCCCTCGCCCGCGCGGCCTTGGCGGCATCCTCTTTGGCTTTTGCTGCACTTGCCTTGGCCGCCTTACCCCTTGCTGCGTTTACTCTTGCAGCCTTCTCTTTCTCGGCCTTAGCCCTCGCCGCCTTGACCCTTGCGGCCTGGGCGGCCTCCGCTCGGGCTCTGTCCGCTTTGAGCTTTGGCGAGGCCTCCTTGGTATTGACCTTGGCCCGAGCCGGCTTCCCCGGAATTCCCTGATTGGCTCTGAGTGAGGGCCCGGGTCGGGGATGAGCCTTCACCCTCCTGACGCTCTTGCCGCCGCCTCTTGGGAGGTCCTTTCTCACGACATGCTGGACTTTCGCTCGGGGCTTGGGTGGTACGCGCACAAACTTTTTCGGTGCCCTTCTGGGCTTCACCCCTTTATGGACGCCTGGTGCGTAGACGTGAATTTCCTTACGACGTCGGTCATTTCTCCAGTCGCGACGGTAGTAGGCTCTGTTGTCCCCCCGGTAGAGCCTGTAGGGTTGAACGTGCCGTCTCGTAACTCGCGACCACCGATCGCGTGGCATACCCCAATTGTAATAGTGCCCGTTGCGGTATTGCGGCCGGTACACATAGGTGGCTCGAGAGTAAACGATATTGATATTGGTGATCGGCACCGCGTGGTATCGGATGGCGCGCGATGTGAGATATCGGGGCCTTACGAACACCCAGGACTCGGCAATCGGGGGATCGTACCGGACCGGCCTGCCATATTCATAGCCGAAGCGACGTGGGGCCATCGGCGCCCAGCCGACATACTCGTCGCTATAGCGCCATTGAACCCAAGCAGGAGCCCACGTGTCTCCCGGCACCCAGTACCACCCATAGTCTGGCTCGTAACCCCACCTTCCGTAATGGTAGACAGCCCAGCCAAACGGCTCCTGGGAATCCCAGTACCAGCCGTGCTCGTCGGTGTTGCGCCAGCGACCCACCGCGTAAGGGCGCCATGTCGCATCCACGTCGGTGGGCATCCAGACATACTGGTGCCGCGGGTGAGATACCCACTGCCCATAGGGCGCAAGTTCGTCATAAAAGGTTTCGACGGCGATGGTGCCCTGGGCCGCGGCCGAACCGCCGAGGCCCAGTTTATCCGCTCCTGGCAGATTGAGCGTTGAAACCAACGCCGCAAAGATGCCGCCGATCAAAATCTGTCTTAGTCGCTGTCGCTGTCCCGCGTTCATCGCGGCCCTCCAAAATGTCCTGCTGGGTGCATCGAGATGCGCCGATCCCCTCTAGGCGCCATATATGCCGATTGCGGCAAAACGCAGCGCAAGGGGGCGTTTTTCCAGCGTTCATTCGTAGGGTGATGAAGCTGAACCTAGCTTGAACGGATCATCAGAGTTCGACGCGCGGGTTCATCGCCGCTTCGCCAAAACCTCTTTCGCTGCCGGAGTATTGGCTATAAAGGAACGTTGCCTCCAAGCGGGGCACGGCGCCGCCCCGCCCCTCTCGTCAACGCTCCGTCGCCATTACCCTTAAGCAATCGCACCAGCATGAAAATCCTTGTCACCGGCGCGGCCGGATTCATCGGATTCCACACAGCGCGCGCGTTGCTCGATCGCGGCGACGAGGTCATCGGGTTCGACAATCTCAATGCTTATTATGACGTCGAACTGAAGAAGGCTCGGCTTGCGCTTCTCACCCCGAGCAACCAGTTTAGTTTCGTCAAAGGTGATCTGGACGACCAGGAAGCGGTCAACAAAGTCTTCGCCGAGCATCGGCCGGAGCGTGTAATCCATCTCGCCGCTCAGGCGGGCGTGCGGCACTCCCTCAGCCACCCGCATGATTACGCGCAATCGAATCTAGTGGGCTTTCTCTCTATTCTCGAGGCCTGTCGGCATCATGCGGTCGACCATCTCGTGTTCGCCTCTTCGAGCTCAGTCTATGGCGCCAATACGCGCACGCCATTCCGTGTTCACGACAATGTCGATCACCCGATTAGCTTCTACGCGGCAAGCAAGAAAGCAAACGAGTTGATGGCGCATTCCTACGCGCATCTGTTCGGCCTACCCTGTACGGGCCTGCGCTTCTTTACCGTGTATGGCCCTTGGGGACGGCCCGACATGGCCTTGTTCAAGTTTACCCGCGAGATCCTTGCCGGCGAATCTATCGACGTCTTTAACGATGGCAAGAGCATTCGCGACTTCACCTATATCGACGACGTCGTTGAGGGCGTCGTGCAGGTTCTCGATCGTCCGCCGGAGCGAAATCCGAACTGGAAGGGTGAGGATCCTGACTCTAGCTCATCATCCGCCCCCTACCGCCTCTACAATATCGGCAACCAGAGCCCCGTCCAGTTGATGGACTTCATCGCCTGCATCGAACGGGCAATCGGGCGGGAGGCGAAGAAGAATTTCCTGCCTCTCCAACCCGGTGACGTACCGGCGACCCACGCCGATGTCTCAGAGCTCAGCGCAGATATCGGCTTCGCACCCAAGACCTCGATTGAGGAAGGGGTCCGCCGCTTCGTAGACTGGTATCGCCGCTACTACTCCGTGTGAAAAAACCTGGCGGCCGTGCCCCTAGTCTGGGCAAAGCAGGCTGTTCTAGGCCGCGGCTAGATTGTCAAGGCACGCTACGAGGTCTCTAATCAACCAGGTCTGTCCTATTTATGCGATCTTGCAGTTCCACCCTGAGACGAGCGCGGCGCGGATATGTGTGCAGCCATCGAACGCCCGAGATGCAGGCAGATGCGATCGATCGCGGATTGATTGCGAGCTTGGTCAAAGTCCTCATCCGCTCGTAACGCTTGAGCCGACGTTGGAATCCCTTGAGTGCCGTGGAGTACCGCTCATGATGTCGCTCAAGCCACCGAGCATGCTTTGCCAAATCCCTGTTTGCAGCTTCGGTGACCGCCGTCGATTCGACCAGCGTTCTCCTAACGCGAGGAATGCTGTCATCGATGGCCCTGGTGCTATCCGTGAGACTAACCGCCTCGGCTGAACAATTTTGATCGAAGCCGTTGGACATTGCCGCTCCCCACGCCGGAAACTTTAGGCGTGCGCCCGAATCCAAACGGGAAAACTCTAAAAAAATCTGAACACCGTTGGCGCAAAGGTTGAACTATCGTCTTTATTCTGGGCCGTGCACTCATAAATCGAGATTGGTAAGCAGCGGTTGGTCACTTTCCGGTTTGCCCCCAAAAGCGGCCATTCGTCAGCGCATTGAGCATGTCTGCTTTGTGCCACTTGCCGAAGTGGGGCTCCGCCTTTTGCCCTGCTCTAGGGAAGTCCTGGGTGGAAACTGGAAAAGCCGAAAGCAGTTTGGACCTTTGACAGCCGGCCTTCGAGCGCCTTTGCGCTTGGACTGGACGAGGATCTCACACGCCAAGCAGGTCATTCAAAGACAAGGACTACGGTAGTACTCTGGCGCCCTAACCGGCGGCGGCCTTTTTTTGTTCAGTGGGTTCCTCGGTGGAAACTTGTTTCGGCGACGTTCAAGAAAGGCAGGTAACTCAGCGAACGGGTGCCGCTCGACGCAGTCGCTAAGCTCACGTTTGAGGTCAGCGACGGTGCGCGGCCGATCGAGCTCTACGAGGCAGCATCGATTGACGTCGAAAAAGAACTTGTAAGAGTTCACCTCGAGAACCGTCCTGCATGCTGCAAGCCGCGTGACCGATGGGTGAAGAAACAAGACGCTTCGTGCTGCGGGTCGACGTCCGCCGTCGGGCCCTGCTGCAGCCGAGATGCACCACCACCACAGTAGCGGGTATCTTTGGGCGCGTGGGGAATTGGCCTACGAGGCCCTGCATCCCTCGATGAGCGAGGCATCCCTCATCGATGCTGTGACGACGAAGAGTCCTTATGATCACGCTGAGGAAACAGACGCGCGTCGCTCTTGCGCTCGGTAGTGCCCAAACGCTGGCATGGGGCTCCACCTACTACCTGCCTGCCATCCTGGCAGAGCCGATGGCGCGCGAACTTGGCGTGTCGACCGGACTCGTGTTTGGCGCCTTTTCAGCCGCACTTGTCGTCGCCGCCGTTCTTGGGCCGCTTGCCGGACGTCGCATCGACCTTTCCGGCGGTCGGGGCGTGCTGACAGCCTCTAACTTGGTTTTCGCCGGCGGTCTCGCGACGCTTGGTGCCGCACAGGGCGCCGGCATGCTGTTTGCCGGTTGGCTCATCATCGGCATCGGCATGGCAATGGGGCTCTACGAGGCAGCATTCTCCACTCTCACCGGCATCTTTGGTCGAGAGGCGCGCGGCGCGATCACGGGCATCACGCTGTTGGCGGGTCTGGCGAGCACAATCTGCTGGCCGATCTCCGCCTATCTGGAGAACGAAGCCGGCTGGCGCGTGGCCTGTTTCTTCTGGGCGACTGCGCAACTCGCCATTGGCCTGCCGCTCAACCGCTTTCTCATCCCTCTGGGGACGCAGCACGACCAGCCTGGAGCCAACGAAGGGAAGCGGGGCGCCCCCGCTGGTGCTGCCGGACCACACCATGCGATGCCACTGCTCGCGGTCGTCTTCGCGGTAACGTGGTTCACGAGCACGGCAATGGCGGCTCACCTGCCGCGGCTCTTGCAGGAAGTCGGCGCATCGGCAACAGTCGCGGTTGCGGGCGCTGCTCTGGTGGGTCCAGCGCAAGTGGCGGCGCGCCTCCTGGAGTTTGTGCTTCTTCAGCGGTTCCATCCGCTGCTCTCTGCGCGCCTCGCTGCCGGTGCTCATCCGCTGGGCGCGCTCGCGGTCTTGGCCTTCGGCGCACCAGCCGCCGTTATCTTCGCAGTGCTACATGGCGCCGGAAACGGCATCCTGACCATCACCAAAGGAACGCTGCCGCTCGCGATTTTCGGTCCGTTCGAGTATGGACTTCGCCAGGGCCTTTTGATGGTGCCGGCACGCTTCGGACAGGCCGGTGCACCGTTTCTGTTTGCGGTCCTGATTGAGCGATTTGGCGCGTCGGCGCTGCTTCTGTCGATCTCGCTCGGATTCGCCGGACTGGCAGCCCTGCTGGTTATCACTCCTTCATCAACCGCTGAACGCGCATGAGACTTCGCAAGTTTCCCGATCCCGACTTCCTGCCTGCCCTCGACACGCGCTACGCGGTGCAAAGGCCGGCGAGTGGCCTTGCCGTCGGGCCCCAGCATCCGCCGCGTATCCTGCTTCTCTACGGATCGCTGCGGGAACGATCCTACTCGCGTCTGGTGGTCGAAGAGGCCGCACGCCTCGTGCGCTTCTTCGGGGCCGAACCGCGTATCTTCGATCCGTCCGATCTCCCGCTCCCGGACTACGTCAGGGGGGACGATCATGCGGCAGTGCATGAGCTACGCGAGGTGTCAACGTGGTCGGAGGGGCAGATCTGGTGTAGTCCAGAGCGTCACGGCCAGATCACCGGCGTCATGAAGGCGCAGATCGACCACCTGCCGCTAAACATGGGTGGCATGCGGCCCACCCAGGGACGGACGCTGGCCGTCATGCAGGTTTGCGGCGGCTCGCAGTCCTTCAATGCCGTGAACACGCTGCGGTTACTAGGGCGCTGGATGCGGATGTTCACCATCCCCAACCAGTCGAGCGTTGCGAAGGCATTCCAAGAGTTCGACGAGGCGGGGCGGATGAGGCCGTCGAGTTACTATGAGCGTATGGTCGATGTGGTCGAGGAGTTGGTTCGTTTTACCGTTCTGCTTCGCCCCCACGTCGATCGCCTGACCGATCGATACTCCGAGCGCAAAGGGGCCGAAGGTCCCGCGCGCGATGCCGCGTCTGATCTTTCGGCAATCGCGACAGCACATCAGCGGAACGGGGCGCGGGTGTGAAGAAGCTGATCTGACTGACCATCCAAGCGGTCGCCGAGCCCGCAGCCGACTGACCCACCCCTCGGCGCCCCCGCCGATCGTCTATTGGCTTCATTGCGTTTGCGACCTCTCGTTTGAGTGCTCCGCTCTTGACAAATCCATTAACTTCGATGTTTCTACTATTATGGAATTACCAACCGCCGTTCAAGCACTAAGTGCGCTCGGTCAAGAAAGCCGTCTCCGCGTTTTCCGCCTTTTAATCAGGCGTGGTCCAGAAGGAATGCCTGCAGGTGACATCGCACAACAGCTCAACGTGCCAGCGAACACCATGTCATCCCACCTTGCCGTGTTATCGCGAGCCGGGTTGGTTATCTCACGCAAGCAAGGCAGGTCGGTGATCTACGGCGTTGATGTTGAAGGCACGCGCAAACTGCTTTCATTTTTGGTCGAGGATTGTTGCCAAGGTAAACGCAAGGTCTGCCAGCCACTCATCGCGTCTGCCTTGGCGGAGTGCTGCTAAGGGAGGAGCTAATGGAGATCGTGAGCCGCCGAGAGCCGCTGAATGTGCTCTTTCTCTGCACCGGAAATTCTGCACGCTCGATCATGGCCGAAGTCATCTTGAACAGTCTGGGACGCGGCAAGTTCAGAGCGTCTAGCGCCGGTAGTCAACCTGCGGGTTATGTGCATCCTCTTGCATTACAAATGCTGAGAAATGCGCACTACGATATTAGCGGTTTACGATCTAAGCCTTGGGATGAATTTGCGACACCGGATGCGCCAAAGCTCGATTTCGTCTTTACGGTTTGCGACAACGCGGCGAACGAGGTCTGCCCTATCTGGCCGGGTCAACCTATGACGGCTCATTGGGGGCTGCCCGACCCGGCCAAAGCCGAAGGCACCGACGCCGAAAAGGCAGCCGCCTTTGCCGATACCATGCGGATGTTGAACCAACGCATCGGGATTTTCGTCAGCTTGCCGATTGACAAGCTCAGCAAGCTCGCTTTGCAGAAGCACCTTGACGACATCGGCAAGACGAAAGCTGAAAACGAGGTGGCGTAATTCGTGCCGACACTGTCCCGTCGTTTGGTTGCGGAATTGGTCGGCACCGCGTTGCTGCTCTCTGCCATCGTTGGCTCGGGAATAATGGCGGAGCGACTTGCTGGCGGTAACATCGCTATAGCGCT
The DNA here is from genome assembly GCA_050728375.1 of Methyloceanibacter sp. Taxonomy (GTDB): domain Bacteria; phylum Pseudomonadota; class Alphaproteobacteria; order Rhizobiales; family Methyloligellaceae; genus Methyloceanibacter. The sequence continues at coordinate 937 of JBOHJE010000079.1, read as the reverse complement.
TCTCTGTAATTCGCTTGCCACGGGTGCAATCCTCTACGTGCTGATCACAATTCTCGCGCCCTTATCAGGTGCTCATTTGAACCCTGCTGTCACGCTGGCTTTCTTAATCAGAGGTTCCATTGAGACTGCCGTTGCTCTCGCTTACGTCGCCAGCCAACTCAGTGGCGCGGTTCTTGGTACATGGCTCGCGCATGCGATGTTCGCACTGCCGATCTTTGAACTCTCCACCACTGAACGAGCCGGAGCTAGCCTCTGGTTGGCAGAAGTCGTGGCAACCTTTGGGTTGGTGTTGACGATACTGGGCGCACTGCGGTGGAAGCCTGAAGTCATCCCCGCCGTCGTCGGCCTTTACATCATTTCTGCCTATTGGTTCACGGCATCGACCAGTTTCGCCAATCCCGCCGTGACACTAGCGAGGTCACTCACGGACACGTTCTCCGGTATCCAGCCTGCTGGGGCACCGGCGTTTATTCTAGCGCAGCTTGCCGGTGCCGCCGTTGCTTCAGTGTTTTCCAGGTGGCTGTTTGGTGCCGCTTGGACGCAGGCCAACGAAGTGGGTTAAGCGGTTAGCTTATCCTCTTTACCAGCATCGTTAGTCGACCCCTGACCATCGCTGGCCGGGTAAAAGCTCCTTGACCAGCTTGTAAACCGCATCCCTATCGTCCGCGCGCGGTTTAGCCACCTCCTCATCACGTCTCATACCACTTCTCTGTACGATCGACTTCGATGGCGTAATCCCGACCATGGCAGTCGACACGCACAGGTCCTCCCTCTCTCCTCTTTTTGGGCAGGGTGACCTCACGCTCCATGTCAGCACCGCCATGGGGAGTTCAACTAGGCCTGAGCCTCGTTCGCAAGCTCGAGCCCCGTTGGCCGATTTTGACAGCGAGGTTAGTCACCGTTTGTCCGCTATGGTCATTAGCCGACATAACAGCCC
>JBOHJE010000078.1:0-10833 GCA_050728375.1 Methyloceanibacter sp. | reverse complement strand
ACATTCGTCGGGTCGCCGGGTGAGGGGACCAGCGAAGGTTAGCTGGCCTTCCTGGCAGTCTCTTTAGCGCGCGTGGCCGAGGGCGGGGGAGCCATGAACTCCGGCCCGACGGGATCCTCAATGGTCTCTGCCAGAATCTTGTCGATCTCGCGCATCGTCCTCTCGTCGATGCTCCAGCCGAGGACTTCGTCCACGGGATGGAGCTGATCGGGGCGCCGCGCGCCCCAGAGCGCGATGGTCGGCCCGCGGTCGAGGATCCAGCGGACGGCCAGCGTCAGGACGGACTTGCCGAACCGCTCCTTGGCCAGAGCGTCGAGCTTCTCGACGGCGGCGAGGTACTGGCCGAAACGCGGCTGCTTGAATTTCGGGTCTCTGTTGCGGAGGTCGTCGCCCTTGAACACCTTCTTGGCTGTGATCTTGCCGCCGAGAAGTCCGCGGCAGAGCGCGCCATAGGCGAGCACCGTTATGCCCTGCTTCCGGGCGTAGGGCAGAACGTCGGTGTCGATCTCCCGCTCGAAAAGATTGTAGGGCGGCTGGGTGAACCGAAGCGGCGCCCCGCTCCGGAAGCGGTCCATCTGCGCGGGAGTGAAATTGCTAACGCCGATGGCCCTGATCTTTCCTACCTGGCGGAAGGCCTCGAGCGAGCGCGCGGTCTCGTCGAAGAGAACGCCGTCGTCGGGCCAGTGCACCTGATAGATATCGATCACATCGGTCCCGAGCCGCTTGAGCGAATCCTCGAGCTCCTGACGCAGGCGCGCAGGCGAGGAGTTCCGCAGGATCTTGCCGCTCGACCAATCGAGCCCGACCTTGGTCGCTATCAGAGCCTCGTCGCGGCGCCCGGCGAGCGCCTTGCCGACGATCTCCTCCGACTGGCCGAAGCCGTAGACCGGCGCCGTGTCGATGACATTGATACCGAGATCGAGCGCCCGATGGATGGTGTCGATGGCTTCGGCCTCGTCGGTGCCGCCCCACATCCAGCCGCCGATGGCCCAGGTGCCGAGCGCGATGCGCGACGCAGACTGCGGCAAGCCCGCTACCTCGATGTGCTCCATGACGATGTCCTCATTCTGAGATTGCGCGTTGCCGCTCCCGGGCGTCCAACGCAAGGCGCCACGGCGACGTTCCCGGGGAAGGCTAAGGGCCGAAATGTGGGCCCGGTTCCGGCGGGCCACCACCCCCCTGCGCCGAAGGGGCGCAGGCCATTCTCCTGGCTCTCCTGGCGTCATTGCCGGGCTTGACCCGGCAATGATTCCATTTGCGCCGCAACTTTCGGGGGTAACGGTATGGATGCCCGGATCAAGTTCGGGCATGACGAGTAACGGAACCGCCCCACTCCGCGCGCAACGGCGCGCGTGGTTCCTACAAGGGGGGAACGGAAAGCTTACCGCTGCCGCGTCAGGACAGAAGCTCGCGAAAATAAGAGTCGAGCATGCGGTTCTTGGGATCGACCTCTTTGCGGCGGGCGGCGAATTGCTGGAGCCGCGCGGCGAAGGCGCGCCTCACCTGCTCGCGGGTGAGGAACGGCGTCTGGTTGAACAGCGGGGTACCGCGGCGCTCGATACAGAAGTCGTTATAGACGCGCAGGAAGTCCTCCCAGCCCTCGCCGCCGGTCGAGGCGGGGTCGATGCTCAGGCTCGGGCCTTCCCAGCTGTAGGAAAGCAGCGCCTCGCAGTCCCGCGCGATCGCGTAGCCCACGCTCGGCAGGTTGCAGCGAAAGCCGGTATGGGCCTCGTAGGCGATGCAGAAATCGCAATATTCCTCCAGTGTCTCGAAGAAGCCGCCTTCGCGGAAGGCCCACATGCTGAACAGATATTTGTTGGGGCCCGGGTCGCGCGGATAGTTGATGATCTGGGCGTGCGGCCAGGTCCTCTCGCTGCGCAGGAACATAACCAGCGCCTGGCGCAGCACGAACAGGTGCAGGTTGTCGGCCATCGCCCGCAGCTTCGGGTTCTTGAGGGTGCGGTGGATCCACAGACCCATTGCGGGCGCGTATTTCCGCCAAAACCGGTTGCGGTAGTGCCAGCGGTAACGCGACTTAGGCTGTGCCTCGGGATTGTCCTTGCGGAGCTCGACCAGCACGCGCCTCGTGTACGGGTAGATGTAATACATCACGGCGTAGCCGCGCGCCTTGTAGATGGGGAAGTACTTGCGGAAATTGTCGAGGCTTAGGGAGTAGTGGCGCACGGCGAGCGCTGTGGTCGGCCTGACTTTGATGGTCACCTCGTAGATGATGCCGAACAGCCCGTAGCTCGAGCGGATGATCTGCATCTCCTTCGGATTCTCGGCCTCCGTGATCTCGTGCAGCTCCCCCTGCGGCGTAACCAGACGCACGGCGGTTACGTAGGAGCTGATCTGGCCGAAGCCGCCGGGGAAGGAGCTGTCCTTGGTCGCGGCGCAAGCCATGGCGCCAAGCGTGACGTTGCCGATCTCAGTGGTGATGTGGAACTGAAGCCCGCGTTCCTTCAGCGCGTTCGAGACGGCGAGATAGGTCGCGCCCGCCTCGACCGTCACGGAATCATCGGTGAAGTGCAGAATGCGGTTCATGGACTTCATGTCGACCATGGTGCCGCCGTCGTCGCCGTTAATGCGCGCGGTGGAGTGCATGGAGCCGGCCGGCCGCACGGGCAACGGGAACCGCACCTCGTCGGTCATGATCTCGACGAGGTCCTCCACGGTCTCAGGGGTCACCTGTACGAGCGGGCGATAGGTCCAGGTCCCATCCCAGCTCTTTACGGTGACGTCGCGCCTGTTCTCCATGAATTCCCCCTAATGCGCCGCGGCGCCAGACCTTAAAGCAAAGTGCCGGCAAATCCAGGCTCGATGCCGAGCTTGTTGAGATGGGCTCGGGCAGCGGATTATCTTGGTACAGATCAATGAGACCGAAGAAGGATGGCGAGCCAGATCGTATGGGTTGATGCCGGGAAAAGGGAGTGCTTAGGTCAGCCACCTTTTGTCACCCATACCGGTAACGGGGGTAGGGACCTGTGAAGCGTTTCTGCATCATTGGGGCCGGCGCCTGCGGCCTGCCGGTCGTCAAGACCTTCGCCGAGCGGGGCATCGCCTTCGACTGCTTCGAGGCGCTTTCCGATGTAGGTGGCATCTGGAATCCGGCGAGTCCCCACGTAGTCTACGCCTCGACCCATCTCAACTCGTCGCAGCGGTTGTCGCGCTATCCGAGATTCCGTTTCGCGGAAGGCTTGCCGCATTATCCGAGCCGTGCCCAGGCGCAGGATTATTTGCGCGCCTATGCACGGCAGTTCGGGCTCTACGACCGCATCACCTTCAATACGCGCGTAATCTCGGCCGAGCGCGGCGAGGATGACTGGCGCGTCACCGTCGAGGGCGAGGACGCGACGCGCCACTACGCCGGCCTCGTGGTCGCCAACGGCCATCATTGGTATCCCAACATGCCGCATTATCCCGGCAGCTTCGCCGGCGAGGTGCTGCACTCGCACGACGTGAAGTCGAAGGAGCAGCTCAAGGGGAAGCGCGTGCTGGTGGTCGGCGCCGGCAACTCTGCCGTCGACATCCTCTCAGACGCGGCGCTCGACTCTGTGCGCGCCGTGCACAGCATGCGCCGCACCTACTACTTCTTCCCCAAGATGGTGTTCGGCAAGCCAACCGACGTGTTCATCGATCTAATGAGCCGGTGGCCCCTGCCGCGCCCGGTCCTGAACAGCTTCTACAAGCTCGGCATGCGCGTCCTGGTCGGCGCGCATCATCGCTACGGCTTGCCGGCCCCGGACCACGATCTGTTCGAGCAGCACCCGACTGCCTGCACCACCTATCTCGATCACCTCGTGCATGGGCGCATCGCGGTCAAGCCCGGGATCGAGCGGCTGCAAGGCACACGCGTGCGTTTCACCGACGGCAGCGAGGAGGAGATCGATCTTCTCATCTATGCCACGGGCTTCGCCGTGCGCTTCCCCTTCATGGAGGAAAGCTACGTGCTCGACGAGGCGGGGAACTCGAAGCTGTTCATGCATACGTTCCATCGCGCGTTCGACGATCTGTTCGTCACCGGCTTGTTCGAGCCCGCGGAAGGCGGCGTCTGGCAGCTTGCCGAATATCAGGCGCGGCTCATCGCGGGCTTCATACTCGCCTGCGAACGCGATCCGACCCGCGCCGATTGGTTCCGAAGCCTGAAGGCCAAGGCGAAGCCCGACATCGGCCATGGGCTCAAGTTAAAGGACACGCCTTGGCACAAATTCGAGGTCCAGCATTTCCGCTTCCGCGCCTATATGCGAAAGCTGCTCAAGAAGTTCGGAGCCGAGGCGGAGGCGCATGACGCGCCGACCTACACGATGCAAGTCGAAGGCGTGGCAGAGCCGGACAAGGCGCTCAAGCTCGCATCATAAATTCCGGTCAGGTCCGTGCCCTGGCGCTCTTCGAGGCGCGGCGGATTTGGGAGGCGACCAGGCGCGGGAACAGCGCGTTCAGAACAAACAGCGCGCGGTAAAGACCGGGCTTAACCACGAACAGGCTCTTCCGCTCGACGCCGCCGTAGATGGCCCTCGCCGCTTCGTCGGGGGTGAGGGTGGGCAGCAGCCGGGGATTGGCGCGCGGGACGTTCCCAAGACTTCCGGGATTGTGCTCCCAATAGGGCGTGTCGACATTACCGAGCACGGCGAGCGTGACGGAGATGCCGGTGCCCTTAAGTTCGCTTTGCAGTGCCTCGGCGAGACCGGCCACCGCCCTTCGCGCCGCGATGTAGGCCGATGCGTTCGGCCAAGCGAGATAGGCGGCGGGGGAGGTCACGCAGACGATGTTTCCGCTGCGGCGCGCGATCATGCCGGGCAGAAACGCGCGCGTGAGGTCGAAGGCCGCGAGATAAGGAACGGCGATAGTCTCGCGCGCTTCCTCCGACGATGTCTCGGCGAGCGTCAGCCAGCGGCCGATGCCGGCATTGTTGATGAGGATGTCCGGCGTGCCGAAGTCACACGTGATTCGCGCCGCCGCCTCGCTGGTGGCGGCCGCGTCGGCGAGGTTGGCCGCTACGGGGGTCGCCGTTCCGCCCGTCTCGCGGATGGCGGCGGCCACGGCCTCGAGCCGCCCGGCGTTGCGCGCGAGCAACAACACATGGCGCCCCAAGCCGCCGTAAAGCATGGCCGTGGCGGCGCCAATGCCGCTCGAGGCGCCGGTTATAAGCACCAGTCTAGAGTTCATTCCCTTGCTCCCTCGGACCGCGGTCTTACCCGGCCGCGACAGCCAAAATCTCCGCCCGTTTCCGATTGTCGCCGGACTGTGGCACAAAGGCTACAGGCTGGGGGGAACAATAAAGGCGGACCCGGCAAGAAGCTGGAAACGGTTCTTGCCGCCGAGATAGTGTTGGCCTTCGCATAGGCTGATGGAGGCGTTCCGATGAGGTCGTATTTGCGCGTTTGCGGGCTGGCTTTGGTTGCGGCGGGACTTGGCCTGGCTCTGAGCGCGCCGGCGCAGGCCGGTTGCGTCGGCCTTTCCGGTACGGCCGACGGGTTCGACAGGCAGACGGCCGTCAGCCGGGCGCAAAATGCGCTTACAGAAGCCGTCAGCGAGTTCAAGGCTCAGAAGCGCCTCGGCGCCATCAGCATAAGCGCCATGCGGGCGAAGCCTCAGCCTTATTGGCGCGGCAGCGTCAGCACCGAGCTGTACCAGAAGCCCGACATCGTGACCTCGAAGTCCTACACCGTGTGCTGGTCGGGCGTCGTCTCCCCGTCCGTCTGCACCTCAGGCGCGAAGGTCTGCTGGTAGGCGAGCGGGCAGCTTAAGCGGCATCGCGGATAATTCCGGCCGGGCAGTGCTTTCCTCGCTGGTTGCTTTTACGCGGGCACGAGCGCGACCTTTTCGGGCCGGGTCATGAAGAACAGCAGCGGAATGATCGCCAAGGTGACGATGGCGATGAACCAGAAGATGTCGTTGAAGGCGAGCATTTGGGCCTGGCGACCGATCTCGAGAGCAATGGCCGGCCCTGCCTCGGGTGAGTTCGGCGTGAGCCCACGCTCGGCGAGATAGGGGAGCACGTCGCGGCTGAAGGGCGTCACATGCGCCGTCAGCTCGGCGAAATGCACCTGAGTCTGGTGGACGAACAGCCAGCTTACGACGGCGATGCCGGCGGAGCCGCCAATGCCGCGCATCAGTGCATAGATGCCCGATGCTTCGTCGTACTTTGCGTTGGGGACGCTGGCGAAGGCGACGGCGGTCAGCGGCACGAAGAAGAGCCCGGTGCCGATGCCCGCCACGATGCCGGGCGCGGCGATGCCCCAGTAATCGACATACAAATTGAAGTGGGACATCAGCATCGTGCCCAAGGCGGTAAGGACGAGGCCCGCGACCACGAGATAGCGCGGATCGAATAGGCGGATCAGTAGTCCGCCGGTAATGGCGAGCGTGATGGCGCTGACCACGCCTCTCGGGATGAACAGCGTTCCGGCGATGGATGGCGGGTAGTCGAGCAGCCGCTGGCTGAGCAGCGGCATGATTGCCATCCACCCAAACAGGCTGATCCCGAACACGGTGATGGCGAGCGTGCCGGCGACGAAGTTGCGGTCCTTCAACAGCGAGAGGTCGATGATGTTATCGGTCTTGCCCCAGCCTCTGAGGAAGAACGCCGCGGCCGCGAACACGGCGATGATGGTGCCGGCCACGATCGCACGTGAATTGAACCAGTCGCGCATCTGGCCCTGGTCGAGGACGAACTGAAGCGCGCCGACGGCAAGCACGAGAAGCCCCATGCCCAACCAGTCGGTTCGGATCTCCCTGACCGCCCTCTTCGGCAGGTAGCCGACCGACATCAGGAGCGCAACAAGGCCGATGGGGATGTTGATATAGAACACCGTGCGCCAGGAATAGGCCTCAGTGAGATAGCCGCCGAGCGCCGGTCCGATCACCGGCGCCACCATGATGCCGAGACCGAAGATCGCGAGCGCCTGGCCGTGCTTGTCGCGCGGAAAAGCGTCGAGCAGGATGGCTTGGCTCAAGGGCACCAGCGGCGCCCCGAACACACCCTGCGCCAGTCTGAAAACGACCATGCTTTCAAGGTTCCACGCCATGCCGCATAGCGCAGATGAGATGACGAAGCCGGTAATGGCGAGCAGGAGAAGCCGCCGGCGCCCGAGCCAGGTGGAGAGATAGCCGGTGAGCGGCATCACGACGGCCGCGGCGACAATATAGGAGGTCAGGACCCAGGTGATCTGATCGGGCGTCGCTCCGAAGGCGCCGAGCATGTGAGGGATCGCCACGTTGACGATCGTCATATCCAGCACTTCGAGGACGGCGGTGAGCACCACCGCTATGACGAGAGGGACCGGTGGGCGCTCGAAGCCGAGCGGCGTGGGCTCGTGCCGCTTCGGCGGCGGCGTCTTGCCTCGGCCTTTCCCGCCTCCGCCGCGCTGGCGGCTCATTTCTTGCCTTCGCTGGTTTGGCTGTCTCCGGTCGTGTCGATGGACACATTCGCGCTTGCGCCGGCGCGGAGCGGCCTGTCGGGATCGGCCGGAGTCGTGATCTTGATGCGCACAGGGAAGCGCTGCGTGACCTTGACCCAATTGCCCGTGGCGTTCTCGGGCGGCAATACGGAGAAGATTGCGCCGGAGCCTGCGCTGATGCTCTCGACCGTGCCCTCGAGTTTCCGGCCCGGATACATGTCGAGACTGATCGTCGCCTTCTGACCGGGCCTGATGCGCCCGAGGTCGGTCTCCTTGAAGTTCGCGTCAACCCACCATGGACCGTCCTCGATGATGGCGAAGGCGGGCGTCCCGGCCTGCACGACCGTGCCTGGGCGCAGACGCACATTGGAAACCCAGCCGCCGCCGGGCGCGGTGACATGGGTCATGGCGAGCTCGTGCGTCGCCTTCTCCAGTTGGGCCGCCGCGGCGCGAAGCTTCACCGTGGGCGTGGTGACGGTGAGCTCCTTGTCCTGCTCCTTGCCGAACGCCGCCTCTGCGTCTTTGTAGGCCCTCCACGCATCCTGCCATGTCCTGTGCGCGCTGGTGAACGCGTCCGAGGCCGGTTCACCCTCCTTCTGCGCGTCTTTCGCCCGGCGATATTTGCTGATGGCATCCTCGAGCGCCGCCCGCTTCTCCTCGAGCGTCGCGGCGGCGTTTTTGAGAGGGTCGGCGGCGGTGCCGGCGACCTCGGCCGCCGCGTCGAACTGCGCGCGAGCATTGCGCAAGGCTGCCGTGTAGAGCGTGAGATCGATGTCAAAGAGCGGATCGCCGGCTGCGACGCTGTCGTCGTCGCTGACATAGACGCGGACTACGGGACCCGCGACCTGCGGGGCCACACGCACGATGTCCGCGGTCGTGTAGGCGTTGTCGGTCGCAGGATAGAGTTCGGCGTAGCGCCAATAGCCGAGCACGCCGCCGACGGTTGCGATCAGAAGGACGAAGAGCGCGATCCAGCGATATCGAGCACGGTTGTTGCTCTTGGTGTCGCCTTTGCGCGTGTCGGTCGGAGCTTCCAGATTCACGTCGTTATCTACCTCGGTTGCGGCGTCGGGTATGCGGGAGCCACGTTTTCAGGCCCGCAAATCCAGGTGAAGCACGGCAGAATGATGACGAGGCTTAAACTGCTTGGGCGAGGCCCGCAAGAATTTCCCCCGGCCTTGAGGAACTGGCCAGATTTGAGGATATGCCGGGCCTTTGCAAGGGTGGCTTGGGCGATGGGCTTGCACAAGTCTTTGCCGGGTGAAGACCGAACCTTTGGGCTCGCCGCGCAGGACTTCACATTACAGTCAAAAGCCGTTTGCCCTGGCCGCGCTCAACCCGGGCCTGCATGGCAAAACCGCGCCTCTCGCGGGGACAATACGAAGCGCCTGCGAGGCAATCTGCCACAAGGCCCCTTTCAACCCTGTTGTTCGAGGTCTACACTCGCGGCGTTCCGAGGGGAGCCTCAAGGTAGAGGCTGAGAGTTCGTTGCCCTGCGCTTCTTGGGCCGGTGCGAAGACCCTTCGAACCTGATCCGGGTCATGCCGGCGAAGGGACGGAAACTTCCTGACTTCCCTGATGCCGCTGCCCCAGCGCCGTCCCGATGACGGCTAGGAGTGCGAGCCATGAATCTTCACGACAAGTCGATCGAGCCGGAACAGCTGACGACAGGATCGCTGCCGGGCAGCCGCAAGGTCTATTCATCGCCGGAAGGCCATGAAGATCTTCATGTGCCGTTCCGCGAGATCGCGCTTGCCGGAGGCGAGCCGCCGTTCCGCGTCTACGACCCCTCCGGCGCCTATACCGACCAGGAGGCGGCCATCGACGCCGCGCGCGGACTGTCTCCCTTGCGCGCGCGGTGGATTGCGGGCCGCGGCGCCAAGGGCACAGGGATCACCCAGCTCGAGCTCGCCCGGGCCGGCATTATCACCGAGGAGATGGTCTATATCGCCCACCGCGAGAATTGCGGCAGGCAGGTCATGGCCGAGGGCGCGGCGGCGCGGCTTGAAGACGGGGAGAGCTTCGGCGCCGCGTTGCCGGCCTTCGTCACTCCCGAATTCGTGCGTAGCGAGGTCGCGCGCGGCCGCGCCATTATCCCCGCCAATGTCAACCATCCGGAATCCGAGCCGATGATCATCGGCCGGAACTTCCTCACCAAGATCAATGCCAATATCGGCAACTCCGCCGTCACGTCCTCGGTCGAGGAGGAAGTGGAGAAGATGGTGTGGGCAATCCGCTGGGGCGCCGACACGGTCATGGACCTCTCCACGGGGCGCGACATCCACCTCACGCGCGAATGGATCATCCGCAATTCGCCGGTGCCGATCGGCACGGTGCCGATCTATCAGGCGCTGGAGAAGGTGAAGGGCGATCCCGTCAAGCTCGACTGGGAGGTCTATCGCGACACGCTGATCGAGCAATGCGAGCAGGGCGTGGATTACTTCACCATCCATGCCGGGGTGCGGCTCGGCTACATCCACCTCACCGCCGGCCGCGTGACGGGGATCGTGTCGCGCGGCGGCTCGATCATGGCGAAGTGGTGCCTCGCCCATCACAGAGAGAGTTTCCTCTACGAACGCTTCGGCGAGATCTGCGAGATCATGCGGCGCTACGACGTGTCGTTCTCGCTCGGCGACGGGCTTCGCCCGGGGTCCATAGCCGACGCCAACGACCGCGCCCAGTTCGCCGAACTGGAGACGCTGGGCGAGCTGACCAGAACAGCCTGGGACCGCGGCTGCCAGGTGATGATCGAAGGGCCTGGCCATATCCCGATGCACAAGATCAAGGTCAACGTGGAGAAGCAGCTCGAACTCTGCGGCGAGGCTCCCTTTTACACGCTTGGCCCGCTCGTCACCGACATTGCGCCGGCCTACGACCACATTACCTCGGCTATCGGTGCCGCGATGATCGGCTGGTTCGGCACGGCGATGCTCTGCTATGTGACGCCGAAGGAGCACTTAGGGCTGCCGGATCGGGACGACGTGAAGCAGGGCGTGATCGCCTACAAGATCGCCGCGCATGCCGCCGACCTCGCCAAGGGGCATCCGGCGGCGCAGGCGCGCGACGACGCACTATCCGAGGCGCGCTTCGGCTTCCGCTGGGAGGACCAGTTCAACCTGTCGCTCGATCCCGAGACGGCGCGCTCATACCACGATGAGACGCTACCGAAGGAAGCGCACAAGCTCGCCCATTTCTGCTCCATGTGCGGGCCGAAATTCTGCTCCATGGAGATCACGCGTGAGGTGCGCGACTACGCCGCCAAGCTCGCCGAGAAGGAGACGCTGTCAAGCAGCGAAGCGGTAGAGCAGGTCAAAAAGACCGGCATGAAAGAGATGAGCGCCAAGTTCCGCGCGCTCGGCGCCGAGGTCTATGTGGAGGAGGAGTAGGCACCTCCGCTTTCGACCCGATCGGATTCGCGGTCTCCAGCCGCTTG
>JBOHJE010000077.1:0-16852 GCA_050728375.1 Methyloceanibacter sp. | reverse complement strand
TCATTGCCGGGCTTGACCCGGCAATCCATTCCACTGACCCATCAGACTACTGAGACGTCAAGGCATCGATGCCGGATCAAGTTCGGGCATGACGACTTCGTTGGTCCGCAATGGCTAGCTGCGGACCCAGCCTTTCGAGGTCAACCGCTCCTGCGGCTTGAACCGGTTCTTGTAGCGCATTTTGCGCGAGCCCTCGATCCAGTAGCCGAGATAGACGAACGGGTAGTCTTGCGAACGCGCATACTCGACATGATCGAGAATCATGTAGGTGCCGAGACTGCGCGCGGGCTGGTCGGGATCGTAGAAGCTATAGACCATAGAGACCCCATCGCTCAGGCGATCGCAGAGAGAGACGCCCATCAATGGCGAGTCACCGTCCTCGTCCGGCCTGAGCCGGTACTCGGTAACGAAGGTCTCGACCACGCTGTCCTCGACCATCAACGAATAGTCGAGCACCGACATCTCCGCCATGCCGCCGTCGGCGTGGCGTGCGTCGATATAGCTGCGGAACAGCGCGTATTGCTCGGAACTCGGGGCCGGCGACGTGCGCGTCGCTACCAAGTCGAGATTGGCGCGGGCGATGCGTCGCAGTGAACGGCGCGCCGAGAACTCGTTGACGAGGATGCGGACCGGCACGCAGGCCGAGCAGGCATCGCAATACGGCATGTAGGCGATATTCTGGCTGCGCCGGAAGCCGCCTTTCAGAAGGTTGTCGATGAGGAAGCCCGGCTTGTCGCGCGTGAGGTGGGTGAACAACTTCCGCTCGAGCCGGCCGGGCAGATAAGGGCAGGGCTGCGGGGCGGTGATGTAAAACTCTGGAAAGTTACTTTTATGCTCTGTCACGGTTCACCGACCTGAAGCGAATCCAAGCCAATTTCCGGCAAGCTTAGTTGATCGGAGGCCGCGCGCGCAATCCGTCAAGACGCCGCGAGCGGTCCTATACCTTGGAATTGCTCAAAGCTATGTCCGGTTGATCACCAGGACCCCCGCCAGGATGTCGTGCAGGCAGCGCTTGCGCGAATCGAAGAAGGCCCAAAGCAGGATCGGGCAGAAGATCACGAGCGAGAACCAGAAGAGTAAGGCATGAAAAGCCGCGATCAGGGGCGTGACCTTGCCGCCGAACCACATGGGCACCGTGAGCCCCATCATGCGCTGGCCGATGGTGGCCGAGTTCGGGCCACCTACGGTGACGGCGTTGTAGGCAAGCCCCACGACCGGGAACACCAGGCCGAACAGGAGCCAAGCAAGACCGAGCGTAAGGACCCCGAGAACTGCCACCACGACATAGGCGATGGCCGTCAGCACCAAAATGATGATGGCATCGATCAGAAAGGCGACGGTCCGCTTCCGAATCACGGCCGCAAAGAGCTGCGGCTGCGTGAGGGGATCATAGGCGTGCGGGCGTTCCGCAAAATTCGAACTGCCCTGGGCCGAACGGGTCCTTAGCTCGCTCATCCTGCCTCCCTTGAAAATCAGTCTGCCTCGCCACCGCAAATAGTGACTTTGCCCCACGCAAACAACCTTATGCCCGCTTTTCGGACGACTTTATCGGCACTGCTGTCGCGGAAAGCCTGGGAGCAAGCCAAGCGCGAGTTGGCGAGCCCTGGTCGACACAGTAACGATTTTTTCCGGCAAAATGCGGCTAACGGGGACACATGATGCGGGGATCATTGGTGTGGCTCGCGATCGCGGGCCTTCTTATCGCGGCGCCGGCACGAGCCTTCGCCTGCGACGGCCAGAAGGTCATCTTCCAGGACAAGTTCGGCGACGACGCCGGCGGTTGGTCCCTGAAGGACACCGTCGAGGTGAAAGACGGCTCGTTCGTCTTCAAGCTTAAGCCCGACGACATGCAGTCGAACCTGAACGTGACCTTCACGGTCAAGGACGGCGATCTCTGCTCGGAGACGGTCTGGCCCGAGGGCGGCGACCAGCCGATCCTCGGCGCGGGGCTCCTGTTCTGGGGGGAGAGCAACAGCACGTACTACCAGTTCGGCGTCCTCAACAACGGCAGGTTTTGGATCGCCCGGAAGCAGAACGGCGAGTGGATCGGCTCCATCGCCGCCAACATCGATTCAGATGCCATCAACAAGGCGCCAGGCGCGGCCAACACGCTTCGGGTCAAGACCGAGGGCAATGCCGCGACTTTCTTCATCAACGGCACGAAAGTCCGAGAGTTGAGGGGCCAAGCCCCGCAAGAGGCTTGGCGCTTCGGCCTGTCGGGCGACAATTTCGATAAGCAGAAGGAAGCCACGGTCATCTTCAAGCAGATGAAGGTCACTGACTAGCTTGGGCCGCACTAGGTCTTTAGCAGCTTCGCGGCCTCGAGAGCGAAATAGGTGAGGATGGCGTCCGCGCCGGCGCGCTTGCAGGCCATGAGGCTCTCGAAGATCACCCGCTGCCGGTCGAGCCAGCCGCGCTCCGACGCCCCCACCATCATCGCGTACTCACCCGAGGTCTGGTAGACGAAGGTCGGAAGCTTGAAAGCTTCCTTCACCCGCCAAACGACGTCGAGATAAGCGAGTCCCGGCTTGATCATCACCATGTCGGCGCCTTCGGCCACGTCGAGGGCGACCTCGCGCAGGGCCTCGGCGCCGTTGGCCGGATCCATCTGGTAGCTCTTCTTGTCGCCGCGAAGCTGGCTGCCTGAGCCGACCGCGTCCCGGAACGGTCCGTAAAGGGCCGAGTCATACTTCGCCGCGTAGCTGAGGATCTGCGTGTTGGCGAAGCCGTTCTCCTCGAGCGCGGTCCTGATGGCGCCGATCCGGCCATCCATCATGTCCGATGGCGCGAGGATGTCACAGCCCGCCTCTGCTTGAACCAGCGCCTGCGCGACCAGCACCTCGATGGTACGGTCGTTGTCGATCTCTCCCTGGATCAAGAGTCCGTCATGGCCGTGGCTCGTATACGGGTCCAGCGCCACGTCGCAGATGATGCCGATCTCCGGCACCTCGGCTTTGATGGCGCGCACCGCCCGGCACACGAGATTATTCGAATTAACGGCTTCGCTCGCCTCTTCGTTACGAAGGGGGGGATCTGTATTGGGGAACAAGGCGACCGCCGGGATGCGGAGCGAAGCAGCGTCGCGAGCTGCCTCCACTGCGAGATCGATAGACAGGCGCTCGACGCCCGACATGGCGGCGACCGGCGTGCGCTTCAGCTCGCCTTCGATAATGAAGATCGGCCAGATGAGATCGTCCGTCGAGAGCGAGCTTTCGCGCACGAGCCGACGCGCCCAGTCCGCCTTGCGGTTGCGCCGGAGCCGCGTGGCCGAATAGCCGGGACGGGGACTCGATGAAGGCCGGGTCCCCGAGCGCTTTGCCCGTTCGGTCCGCAGGGTCACGGTCTTGTCTTTGGAGGGAATTGCCACGGTCCGGGGTCTTCCGTTCAAGTGGCTCGAAACTATCACTCGCACCGCCGGACTGCCAGAAGCCGGGGCAAAATATAGTTTGCCGTTTCCGGGTCCTATTGACAGTACCCGGCGTGGCGCCGCGCTTTCATGTCCAGGTGGAAATGGTCCTTATGCGCCTCGTTGGCAGCGGGCCCGAGCACCGTGCCGAAGACCTTGCAGGCCTGGTCGTGAACGGTGCGCACGAAGGCCGCATCCGCGGCGGGGAGCGGTTCTGCTGACTTGGGCGCCGGAGACGTTTCCCCTGCCTTCTCCTCCGATTTCCGCGCCTCATCCGGTTTGGCTGGCTCGAGGGGTGCGGGCTTGGGGGCGAGCCTCGTCGAGTATTGCAGGTCGGGTATTAGACTGACGAATGGGTTGGTCTTGGCTGTCACAACGAACGGATTCGACGTGGCCGCGGCGGTCTCGATCTTCGCGCTGGCCCCGGGTCGTAACCTTGAGAAGGTCTGGGGCAACTCAGATCTCGGGAACCGTGTTGCGGGCGCCGCCGTGGGGCGGACGAAGGGATTGGCTTTGATCTTGGCCACGTCGAGGGTCGCGTTTCCCACCGATCGCATGACCGAGACCGAGACGATCGCGCCAGTCGTGGCTGGCATCTCCTGTTGGGTCGCCGCTTGCGCCGCCTCCAGGCGATGAGGATTTAGCCGGGGCATTGGCGGCGGCAGTTCAATGGCGGCTACGACATGCCGCCAACTCTTCAGCACCGTGATGTGCTTGCCCGACGCGAACACGAACTCTGAGATGTCGAGCGCATTGGCGAGTGCGTGCTCGCTGAGTCGCGCGTTGTCCGCGCCATATCTAGTGCGGCAAGCATAGGAGGCGGCGTTTCTAACGCGTATTACGGGCGAGCCGAGTGTAGACTTCGCGGCAGGCTGAACGCGTTCCTTGAACCAGCCATACAACGTGGCGGCGACGGCGCAGCGCATAATGGCCGGCGGCGAAATGACAACCGGGGGATCCCTGCCGATCGACGTGACCTTGATAGGGGCGGGCGCTCCGCAGAGCCCTTCCTTGATGGGCGGCAGCGGCTCGTAGTTGAGCTCGATCTCGGCGAGGAGTTCGGCGCATTTCGCCTTGGCCGCCCCGACTTCACCGGCGCTCCAGGCAACCGTTGATCTCTCGGCGGGGTGGTCCGACTTCTCGGCCGTCGGCTTTTCCCTATCGCCTCGTTCCGGATTGGGCATTGGCGGCTCCGGCGTCTCGGCCGCCCCCGGCACCGCGCACGTCGCCAGGAAAAGCGCAAGGAGGAGGCGGGCGTCGGAACTGAACCTCATGCGGCGTCCAATTGCCTCCCTCCGGGAGAGCTTGAGGTTTGCACGATTGGGTGCTAGCTGCCGCGAACCCTTTAACGGCGACATTTAGACGGATTTAAGTTGGGAGCAACGCCATTGTCCGAAGGGATCGGCATCACTTTCGAGGAGATCGATCGCGCTGGCGTAGTGACGCTGAATCGGCCCGGCCGGCTGAATGCGCTCTCCCGCGAGATGTTCGAGGCCCTGAGCGCGCAGTACAAGACCTGGGCGCCTGCGCCTCACATCTATGGCGTGGTGATGCAGTCGGCGCATCCTTCGGTATTCTCGAGCGGGGGCGACCTCAAAGTTCTGCACGAGCTGAACGAGCAGGGCGCCGTTGGCGCAATTCGCGAATTCTACGGCGCGGCCTACAGCCATGTTTGGCTTCTGGCGAGATTCATCAGACCCAACGTGCCGCTCATCAACGGGCTGGTCTTCGGCGGCGGCATCGGCATCACGCTCTACGGCACGCATTGCGTGGCGGGAGAGGGGTATCGCTTTGCCATGCCGCAAGTGGGAATCGGCTTCCTGCCCGATATCGGAGGTACTTATTTCCTTCCTCGCCTGCTCGGCTGGACCGGCGTTTACCTCGCTTTGACCGGCCATACGATCGGGCCTGCCGACGCCCATCGCCTGGGCCTCGTCACCCACTTCATTCCATTGGCGCATTTCGGGGTGATCAAGGACGCTCTCAGCGACAACCATCCTATCGACCGCCTGCTCGATGGGCTGCATCGCGATCCCGGTGAAGGCGAATTGGTGCGCGTCACGCCGGCGATCAACCGGATCTTCTCGGCGCCGTCGGTGGAGGCGATCGTGGAGCGACTCGATGCCGAGCAGGGCGAGCACGAGTCCTGGGCACGCGACACAGCGGCGGAGCTGCGCAAGAAGTCGCCGACCTCTCTGAAAGTGGCCCTCGCCCAAATGCAGCGCGGGAAATCGCTGGACCTCGGACAGGCGCTTCGGCTCGAGTTCCGGCTTGCCTCCCAGTTCGTCGCTTCGCACGATTACCGGGAGGGGATCGCAGCGCGCATCGCCGGCAACGGCCGCAAGCCCAATTGGCAGCCCGCAAGCCTCAAGGAGGTCGACGACGAGGCGATCGAGCGCCTGTTCTCGACTCCGATCGAGGCCGAGCTCGAGCTCGATGAGCGCCAGCCGGTTCCGTGAGACTGCATTCAAACCCTCGCAACATCATCAAAACTTAATACTAGAATTTCATGCAATCTTAAGCGTCTCGCTTAAGCGGATTTTAGGCTGCCCTCGCGTATAGTCGTCGCCAAGTTGGGGATCAACAACAACTAACGAGGGTAGGCGATGAGTGTAGCCCTAAATATAGGGACGCATGCGGGCCCCGATGAGGCGGAAGACCTCAAGGGCCGTTATCTTGTTTCCTTGAAGCTCGTAGAACGGCTTCATCGGTTGCTGCTCGACATCATCAAAGATGAATTCGAGCGTTTGGGCCGTGCCGACGTGAACAGCGTCCAGGCGCTGCTCCTCTACAATATCGGCGACGCCGAGCTGACCGCGGGCGAGCTGACGAGCCGCGGCTACTATCTCGGCTCCAACGTCTCGTACAACCTCAAGAAACTGGTCGATGCCGGCTACATCCACCATCAGCGCTCGACCACCGACCGCCGGTCAGTTCGGGTGCGGCTCACCGACAAAGGGCAAGAGGTGTCGAAGGTGGTCAATGGCCTGTTTCAGCGCCAGCTCAAGTCCTTGCAACAGGTGGGCGGTATCGGCACGAGCGACCTCGAGATCCTGAACAAGGCCCTGATCCGGCTAGAGCGCTTCTGGACCGACCAGATCCGCTACCAGCTCTGACCTTTCGCCAAGGCCGCGACCAGGAGCCCCGGTGGTGAGACCCCCGGGGCTTTCTGTTTTCGGCCATTTGCAGTCGGGGAAGCCCAAATTCGCCCAATTCCGCGCTTAGCCTTGCAGCTCGTTCGACTGCCCCGGCATCACTAGCCGAGGCGTTATGGTTCGCGCGAGGGAAGCTTTTCTCAATAAATCACGTCGTAACCTAGCCTCTGTGCCTGCCAACCGTGCCGGAAAAACAGTCGCCGGTTGAAGTAATCGTGACTGCCGGTTCGAATCGATGGGCGGGAAACCGGTAGAGCGGCGCATGCAAAGCGCCTATAGTTAAGCGGGACAGAGGCGGCAGCGGACGGGGAGCGGCAATGCCGAAGACCATTAAGAAGTTTGCAAGCGGTCTCGCCATCGCGACCGCCGGACTGGCCGCGGCCCTCGTCGTCACGAGCGTCGACAGCTCGAGTGCTGGCCCCTTCAACTGGTTCCGAGGCAAGAACCAGCCGCCAGAGCAGCAGCCGCAGATGGCCCCGCAGAACCAGCAGAACGGCGGCGCGCGGTTCCCGTTCTTTGGCGGTAGTTCCAATCGTGGTGCCCCGCGCGCTGCGCCGAGCCACGATTCGCACGCCTCAGAGCTTCCGGTCGGCGATCCCGAAGTCGCCCTGATCACCAACCCCGCGCTCAGTTCGCCGACGCTGGCCAAGGCCAATATCGCAGCGACCAAGGCTGCCATCGAGAAATACAAGCTGATCGTTGCACAAGGCGGCTGGCCTATGGTGCCGGCCGTCGCGATGAAGCCGGGCTCGAGGGGCCAGGAGATCGTGACGCTCCATCGCCGGCTCGAGATCAGCGGTGACCTCGTGGGCATGAGCGTCCCCGACGAGTATGATGCCGGCGTCGTCGCGGCGGTGAAGCGGTTCCAGTCCCGTCACGGTCTTCCGGCGACCGGCGTGATCGACTCGCGGGCCACGGTGGAGGCGCTCAACGTGCCGGCCCAAATCCGCCTCATGCAACTTGAGACGAACCTGAAGCGGCTGCAAGGCCTCGCGCCGTCAGCCGCGAGGCGCTACGTGCTCGTCAACGTTCCCGCGGCCCAGGTCGAGGCCGTCGAGAGCGGCCAGGTGGTGCAGCGTCACGCCGCCGTTGTCGGCAAGCCCGCGCGGCCGACCCCTGAGCTCTCCAGCAAGATCAAGGAAGTAAACTTCAACCCCTATTGGCATGTGCCGCGCAGCATCGTGCATAAGGACCTCGTGCCGAAGGGCCGCGAGTTCGCCCAGCGCGGCCAGGACATGCTCGCTGCCTATCACATGCAAGCCTTCGACGAGGCCGGCCACCCGCTCGATCCGCGCCAGATCGATTGGTTCGGCGAGGCCGTCTACAAGTACAATTACCGGCAGCTCCCCTGGGCGGAGAACTCCCTCGGCTTCGTGAAGATCAACTTCCCGAACAAGGACGCGGTTTATATGCACGATACACCGCTCAAAGGCCTGTTCGGCAAGGCGATCCGCTTCGAGAGCTCCGGCTGCGTGCGCGTGCATAACGTGGCCACGCTTGTCGCATGGATCATGCGCGACAATCCGGGCTGGAGCCTCGACCGGATCGAATCCATGAAGCACACGGGAGAGCAGATGAGCATCCCCGTAAAGACGCAGGTACCCGTCTACTTCGCCTATATTAGCGCCTGGGGTACCCCCGACGGCATGGTCAACTTCCGCCCCGACATTTACAGCCTCGACGGCGCGGCGACGACCGCTTCGGCCTCGACCTACTGATCACGCAGTTGCGGGCGGACCTCGCCGGCAATCAGGCCTTCAAGTTCAGCGCTGCCGCGTTCACGGGCGTCGACGGGCAGCTCCGCTGCAAGAACGGCGTCGTCTAGGGCGACATCAATGGCGACCGGGTGCCGGACTTCGAGATCAAGGTGAACCTCGCCACGCTGGTCGGCGGCGATTTCTTCCTGTAGTGCGTGATTGCATCTAATCGAATTGCACACGTCATGGTCGCCTGCCCTCGGGCTCGACCCGCCCCGGCCATCCGCGATTTTGCACTCGTTACCGCCGATAATTCGTGGATGCTCAGCACAAGCCTGGGCTCGGGCCGGCGAAACCGGACCCGGGCGGCCGGGCATGACGGTTCAGTATGAAGCGACCGGCCTCGCCGAGATCGTGCCTCCGGGGTTGAGCCCGGGCGCGGCACCTTCAAAACAAGCCCATTGCAAAACCGTTGGTCCTGGCCCGCTCAGCCGCTAAGCTGACGGCCTCAGCCCAAGACTTGGGTGTTGCTGGCGCGCCCCTGCGACATGTGGTAGAGCCAGCCAAATGTGCCTAGGGTGCGCTTCGCGGGAAATATCCGTGTGCCTCATCGCTCTAGGCCGAGCGGGGCATTCAAGAGCTCGAGGAGCAGTAGCCATGACGGCAAGTAATATGAGGCGCGCCGAGGCGCAGGGGAACGAGTTCTTCACCGAGCACCTGGCGGACGCCGATCCCGAGGTTTGGGCGGCGATCGAGAAGGAGCATGGGCGCCAGCAGGACGAGATCGAGCTGATCGCCTCGGAGAATATCGTCTCCCAGGCCGTGCTCGACGCTGCCGGAACGCTTCTCACCAACAAATATGCCGAAGGCTATCCGGGCCGGCGCTATTACGGTGGCTGTCAATATGTCGACGTCGTCGAGCAGCTTGCCATCGATCGCGCCAAGCGCCTGTTCAACTGCGCCTTCGCCAACGTCCAACCTCATTCTGGCTCACAGGCCAACCAGTCCGTGATGCTCGCGCTGATCAAGCCTGGCGACACCGTGCTTGGCATGTCGCTGGCGCATGGCGGCCATCTCACGCATGGCGCACCGCCGAACCTGTCGGGAAAGTGGTTCAATGCCGTGCAGTATGGCGTGCGCCACGACGACAATCGCATCGACTACGACGAGGTCGAGCGCCTGGCGCATGAGCACAAGCCCGCGCTTGTCATTGCCGGCGGCTCGGCCTATCCGCGCATCATCGACTTCAAGCGCTTCCGCCAGATCGCCGATTCCGTCGGCGCTTATCTCATGGTGGACATGGCGCATTTTGCGGGTCTGGTAGCGGCCGGGCTGCATCCGAACCCGCTGCCTCATGCTCATGTTTGCACCACCACGACCCACAAGACATTGCGTGGACCGCGCGCTGGCATGGTGCTCTCGAACCACGAGGAGATCGGCAAGAAGATCAATTCGGCTCTGTTCCCGGGCCTCCAGGGCGGTCCTCTAATGCACATTATCGCCGCCAAGGCCGTAGCCTTCGGCGAGGCGCTTCAGCCGTCCTTCAAGCTCTATGCACAGTCGGTTATCGACAATGCCAAGGCTCTTGGGGAGACGCTGGTGAAGGGCGGTTTGGCGCTCGTCTCTGGCGGCACCGACACGCACCTGATGCTGGTGGACCTCAGGCCGAAGAAGCTGACTGGCAAGGCGGCCGAGGTCGCTCTCGGCCGCGCTCACATCACCTGCAACAAAAATGGCGTGCCCTTCGACCCGGAGAAGCCCATGATCACCTCCGGTATACGCCTCGGCTCGCCGGCGGGGACCACGCGGCGCTTCGGCATCGCCGAGTTCCAGTCGATTGGCGGCATGATCCTTGAAGTGCTCGATGGCCTTGCTGCCAAGGGGGACGAGGGCAACGCCGCCGTGGAGGCGAAAGTCAAAGCGCGCGCCATAGAACTGTGTGCACAGTTTCCAATTTATCCTTGAGATTCGGCGCGGGGCGGAAGGGAAGGGCGGTCGCCCATGCGGTGCCCCTATTGCGGCAGTACCAACACGCAAGTGAAGGATTCTCGGCCTAGCGAGGATCACACCACGATCAGGCGCCGGCGGGTGTGCGCTGATTGCGGCGGCCGATTCACCACCTTCGAGCGGGTCCAGCTCCGCGAACTCACGGTGATAAAGCGGAGCGGGCGCCGCATCCCGTTCGACCGCGACAAACTCATGCGCTCGGTCCAGATCGCGCTGCGTAAGCGGCCTGTCGAACCCGAGCGCGTCGAGCGGATGGTGAGCGGCATCGTGCGGCGGCTCGAGAACATGGGAGAGAACGACATCAGGTCCGAGACCATCGGCCGCCTGGTGATGGAGGCTCTTAAAGGACTCGATGACGTCGCCTATGTGCGCTTCGCCTCCGTCTACAAGAATTTCCGCGAGGCAAGAGATTTCGAGGTCCTGCTGGGCGAACTTACCGGCTCCGACGGCGAGTCTGCGGAAACGGACGAGGCGGCCGCTGCCGCCGAAGACTAGATGAATCCGATGTCCTCAACGGGCGCCATCGACGAGGAGCATATGGCGCAAGCCCTCATGCTTGCGCGGCGAGGGCTCGGCACGACTTGGCCTAACCCATCGGTCGGCTGCGTCGTGGTCGCGCCATCTGGAGATGTCCTCGGACGGGGGTGGACCGCGCCGGGCGGGCGCCCCCACGCCGAATCCGTTGCGCTCAATCAGGCCGGCCTCTGTGCGGAAGGCGCCACGCTCTATGTCACGCTTGAGCCTTGCGCCCATGAGGGGAGGGGCATGGCCTGCGCCGACGCCATTGTCGCAGCTCATCCGGCCCGCGTGGTGATCGGGTTGCGCGACCCCGACCCGCGAACCTCGGGACGTGGGATCGAACGCCTGAAGTCCGCCGGCATCGCCGTAGAGGAGGGCGTCCTCGCCCCCGAGACCGCCGCCGTCACGCTCGGACATCTGCTTCGCGTGGTGCTGGGACGCCCCGCGATAACCCTCAAACTCGCGGTCGGCGCGGACGGGCTCATGCCGCAGGGCGAAGGCGCTCCGGTCTGGATCACGGGGCCGGATGCCCGCGCCCATGCCCATCTCTTGCGTGCGCGCCACGATGCGATCCTTGTCGGCCGCGGCACGATCCTCGCAGACGACCCCACGCTTACCTGTAGGCTTCCCGGCTTGTCTTGCCGCTCCCCGGTTCGCGTGATCCTCGATCGCCGCTTGCGCACCCCGCCGGATGCGAGGATCTTCGAGGACATCATGGTCCCCGTGTGGCTCATCTGTGCCGCCGAGGAAAACCATCTCGTTGTCGACGCCTTGCACGAGCGCGGCGCCGAGATCGTCCCCGTCCCCGTCGATGCCGACGGCATGATCGCCATTCCCGACGCGCTCGCGACGCTGACCCAACGCGGCATCACCCGCGTGCTGGTCGAAGGCGGCCCGTCGGTAGCGCGCGCTTTCCTCGACGCGGATCTCGTGGATGAAGCCGTCATCTATCAGGGGTCGGAGCCGGCGGGTGCCAATGGCCTTACGCCCTTTGCGGGCGACGGGCTCGACCGGCTGGCAGGAAGCGCTCAGTTCACGCAGACTTTCTCACGTCCCTTCGGGCGAGACCGCATGACGGTCTGGCGGCGGATGCGCGGATGTTCACTGGCATTGTCAGCGGCATAGGCACGCTGCTCGAGCGGCAGGGACAGCATTTCCTGATCGGCTGTCCCTACGAGCCTTCGGGCATGAGGCAGGGCGCTTCGATTGCCTGCGACGGGTGTTGCCTGACGCTCGTTTCGACGGGCGAGGCCAAAGGATCGGGCGCTATGTTCGCCGTGGACGTATCGAACGAGACCCTGGCGCATACCACGCTCGGGGATTGGCGGGAGGGCCGCGGAATAAACCTCGAGCGGGCGCTGTCATTCCGCGACGAACTCGGAGGGCACCTCGTGACCGGTCACATCGATGGCCGCGCCAGGATCCTCGAGGTCGCCAGCGACGGTGAGAGCGTACGGGTCCTGGTCGAAGCGCCCGGAGACTTGGGCCAATTCATCGCGCCCAAAGGCTCCGTGACGCTCGACGGCGTTTCGCTCACGGTTAATGAGGTCGACGGAGCGCGTTTCGGCGTGAACCTCATTCCATACACTCTGACGCACACGACATGGGGAGACCGTGTGCCCGGCGATCTGGTAAACCTTGAAGTCGACCCCATCGCACGCTACGTCGCGCGATTGGTGCAATACAAAGGCCGTTAGCTGTGACCATCTTGGACAAGAGCCCCCGCCCGCTGCGGCATCCTTTCCTCTCCTCCATCGAGGAGGTGGTCGAGGACGCGCGGAACGGCCGCATGTTCATTCTGGTCGACGCGGAGGAGCGCGAGAACGAGGGCGATCTCGTCATCCCGGCGCAGATGGCCACGCCCGACGCCATCAACTTCATGGCAAAGCACGGCCGTGGGCTCATCTGTCTTGCACTGACGCCGGAGCGGGCGAAGCAGCTGCACCTGGAACTCATGTCGCGCTCAAACCGCTCGCGCCACTCGACAGCCTTCACTGTGTCTATCGAGGCGCGGGAAGGGGTCTCGACCGGCATATCCGCCCATGACCGCGCGCACACGATTTCCGTCGCCATCGATCCCACCAAGGACTATCGCGACGTGATGACTCCCGGGCATGTCTTCCCACTGGTCGCCAAGGACGGCGGAGTGCTGGTGCGCGCCGGTCATACCGAGGCGGCTGTCGATCTGGCGCGGCTAGCGGGTCTCTATCCTGCCGGCGTGATCTGCGAGATCATGAACGACGACGGCACCATGGCGCGCCTCCCCGACCTCGTCGCCTTCGCGCAACGCCACGGGCTGAAGATCGCAACCATCGCCGATCTCATCGCCTACCGGCTGCGCTACGACCATCTGGTGAAGGTCGTGGCGGAAAGCGCGATGAACACCCCCTTCGGCGGGGAGTTTGCCGTGAAGGTCTACGCGACGACGGTCGATCCCGCCGAGCACGTCGCGATCATCAAGGGTGACGTATCGTCCGGCGTCCCGGTGCTGGTCCGTGTGCATGCGATGAGCACGCTCGACGATGTGCTCTCGGCCGGCGGACATCGCGAGACGCTCGTGCACAAGGCCATGGATATCATCGGTCGGGAGGGGCGGGGCGTGATCGTGCTGATCCGAGAATCGCGCCCGGACGCAATCTCGGCGCGCCTCAAACAGGAAGCTGCGGCGCGCGGCCAGCAGCGCCTCATCGAGTACGGCATCGGGGCGCAGATTCTTCTCGATATCGGTGTGCGCGAGATGATCCTCTTGAGTAACTCGCCGGCGCGCAAGATCGTAGGCCTCGAAGGCTATGGCCTCAAGGTGATGGCCCATCGCAGCCTGGAGCAGGCAACATGACCCGCAAAGGACCGAATTCGGTCCTGATCATCGAGGCCCGCTTCTACGAGGACATCGCCGACGAGCTTGCCCGCGGCGCCATCGAGGAACTTCGGTCGCATCAAGTCGACTACGAGCGCCTCGCAGTGCCTGGCTCGCTCGAGATAGCCTTGGCCCTGAGTCTCGCGCTTGCCAACGGCTTCGTCGGCCGGGCAGGACGCCATCGGGGCTGCGTCGCGCTCGGCTGCGTCATTCGTGGCGAAACGACCCACTACGACATTGTCGCGCGCGAGTCCTCGGCGGGCTTGCATCAGCTCGCCGTGCAGCACGGCGTGCCGATCGGCTTCGGCATTCTCACCTGTGAAAATCGTGATCAGGCTTGGCAGCGGGCGAGTGTCGACGGTCGCAACAAGGGCGGCGACGCGGCCCGCGCCTGTCTGACCTTGATGCAGCTCGAGAAGCATTTTTCCTTGGCGAGCCGGCGCTAGACGGCGATGTCCCGAAAAAGCGGCAATTCCGATCGCGCGGCCTCCCGGAGCGCAGCGCGTCTCGCCGCGGTCCAGGCACTCTATCAGATGGACATGACAGGTATCGACCTCAACGAGGTTGTCGCCGAGTTCGTGGCACATCGCTTGGGACAGGAGATCGAAGGCTCGCAATATGGCGAGGCCGAGGTTGAATTTTTCTGCGCGGTCGTCGAAGGCGTGGTGCGCGAGCAGCGGAGCCTCGACCCGCTAATTGACCGGCAACTCGCCGAAGGCTGGCGTCTCACCCGCGTCGATTCGATTCTGCGCGCTATTTTGCGTAGCGGCGCCTACGAGCTCGGCATGCGCGACGACGTTCCGGCCCGGGTCGTCATTTCCGAATATGTGGACATCGCGCACGCCTTCTTCGCCGAGGACGAACCTAAGGTGGTGAACGGTATTCTCGATCGCCTCGCTCACAAGGCGCGGCCGCAGGAGTTCACAGCGAGTGGGGCGGGACATGCCTAGCGGCGGCAAGCTGCCGGGCGAGTTTGAGCTCATCGCCCGCTTTTTCGCGCCTCTCGCCACCGACACGGCGGCGCTCGGACTGCGCGACGACGCAGCGGTGCTCATGGTCTCCGAGGGCCACGAGCTGGTCGTGACCTGCGATACGCTGGTCGAAGGCGTGCACTTTCTGAAGGACGATCCGCCGGATTCGATTGGCCACAAGGCCTTGGCGATCAATCTCTCCGACCTCGCCGCCAAGGGTGCGCGGCCTTGCGCCTATCTCCTATCGCTAGCGCTCCCGGCTGAAACGCGGCCCGCCTGGCTCGACGGTTTCGCCGCCGGACTCCGTGGGATGCAGGAGAGTTGCGGTATCGCGCTGATCGGCGGCGACACTACCGCTTCGCCGGGTCCGCTGATCATTACCATCACAGCGCTTGGGCTCGTCGGTCACGGCCACGCGGTTCTCAGGCTCGGCGCGAAGCCCGGAGACAAGCTCTATGTGAGCGGCACGATCGGGGACGCCTATCTCGGTCTACGCTTACTGAAAGACGCGCGGCTCGGTCGGACCTGGCGCCTATCCAAGGAGGACGCGGGCTATCTCATCGACCGCTATCGCCGCCCCGGAGTGCGGAACGACCTCATTCTTCTTGTCCGCAACTTCGCGCAGGCGGCAATCGACGTATCGGACGGCCTTGTCCTCGATGTCGAGAAGCTCTGTGAGGTTTCGCACATTGGGGCAGTGATCGAGGCCGAACGCGCGCCGTTGTCCGCAGCCGCGCGCAAGGTTCTCAATGCCGAGCCGGCCCTTCGCGCAGAGATCATCACCGCCGGCGACGACTATGAAGTCGTCGCGGCAATCCCGGAGAACAGCGCCGCGGCCTTCGAATCGGAGGCCGAGGCAAAGGGAGCGCGCTTTTCACTCATCGGCGTCCTGGTTTCCCCGGAGGAAGGGGTGACCGTGATCGATGGTGCCGGGCGGCCGCTCAAGCTGAAACGCAAGGGATTCAGGCATTTTTAGACGAGGGGGAGGGGCGCGGCCAAAATGCCGCTTGGATAGGCAGCGTGTTGCTTCCGTCTCGCAACTTTGGCATTTTCCGCCGGACTTAATGACCATTCTCCGGGGCGACACGGCCGCGGGCACTTTCGGGTGTCTCACTCTCGCGGCGCGATTTGCCCTCATCCCAACCGAGCCGACAACGGGGACAGTCCGACATGACCTGGGTTCTTTACCTCATCATTGCCTGCGGGGCGCTTTCGATCGCCTATGGCATTTGGACGACCACAGCCGTTCTTGCGGCCGACGCAGGCACGCCGCGCATGCAGGAAATCGCCGCGGCCATTCAGGAGGGCGCGCAGGCATACCTCGCCCGCCAGTACCAGACCATCGGCCTGGTCGGTGTCGTCATCTCCATCGTGCTTTTCTTTCTGCTCGGTTTGCCCCAGGCCATCGGCTTCGCCATCGGCGCGGTTCTGTCGGGAGCTGCCGGCTATATCGGCATGAATATCTCCGTACGCGCCAATGTACGGACCGCACAGGCCGCCACAAAGAGCTTGGCCGAAGGTCTTAGCCTCGCGTTCCGTGCGGGGGCCATCACCGGCCTGCTCGTCGCCGGTCTCGCGCTTCTGGGCGTCGCCGTCTATTTCCTGATCCTCACCCAGTTCCTCGGCTACAACCCCGCCTCGCGCGAGGTCGTTGACGCCCTCGTCGCCCTCGGCTTCGGCGCCTCGCTGATTTCCATTTTTGCTCGTCTCGGCGGCGGCATCTTCACCAAGGGCGCCGACGTGGGCGGCGATCTCGTCGGCAAGGTCGAGGCCGGCATCCCCGAGGACGATCCGAGAAACCCGGCGACCATCGCCGACAACGTCGGCGACAACGTCGGCGACTGCGCAGGCATGGCCGCGGACCTGTTTGAGACCTACGCCGTGACCACGGTCGCCACCATGGTCCTGGCGGCAATCTTCTTCCGCGACGCGGGCGCCGATGTGGTCGGCCCGCTGATGCTGCTGCCGCTGGCCATCTGCGGCGTCTGCATCATCACCTCGATCATCGGCACCTTCGGCGTGCGTCTGGGCAAGTCGAACAACATCATGGGCGCCCTCTATCAGGGCCTGATCATCACCGGCGTCCTATCGGTGGGGGCCATCTGGTGGGTGGTCACGACCCTGGTTCCCGACACGCTGACTGTCGGTGACAAGAGCTTCAACGCGATGAGCCTGTTCTGGTGCGGCATCGCCGGCCTGGTGGTGACCGCCCTGATCGTGGTGATCACCGAGTACTACAC